>JBCBSH010000198.1:0-7926 GCA_039819285.1 Pseudomonadota bacterium | reverse complement strand
CTCCATTCCGGCGAGCCGGCCCTGCCGAACGGGCAGCCGATCCTGCGCGCGCTATCCGGACAACAGGGCATCCTCACCGGACGCGCGGGCATCGACGCACTATGCAAGAACGCGTTGGGCGAGACGGTGCAGCCCGATATTCTGGTACCGACCGTTCTCGTGACCCACGATAATGTCGAGGAGATGTGGAATCGGCTCTATCCGGATGCCGATCCTCCTTGGGCGGGTTGAGCCAAGTCGACCTTGCCAACTGAACCGGCGGCGGGACCAACCGGTGTCCGCCGCCGGCCCCTTTTTCCTCAATGGGGCCGCGCGTGACCAAAGCCGTCGTCTCGTTTGAAGGCATTGTTAAGCGGTTCCCTGGCGTCACGGCGCTCGACGGCGTCAGCTTCGACGTTTCGGCCGGGGAGGTGCATGCGCTGATCGGCGAGAACGGTGCCGGCAAGTCCACCTTGATGAAGATCCTGGCCGGCGCCTACCGCGCCGACGAGGGCACCGTCCGGATCGACGGTCATCATGTGCAGATCCACGGGCCCGAGGCAGGGCGTGCGCTCGGCGTGCGCATGATCTATCAGGAACTCACCGTCCTGCCCAACCTGGATGTCGGTCGCAACATCCTGCTTGGGCGCGAACCGACCAGGCGCGGACTGGTGGATTGGCGCGCGCTTTACCGCCAGGCGCAAGCGATCCTGACCGAGCTGGGTCTCGACATCGACGCACGGACCATGGTCGAGGATCTGGCGATCGGCGAGCAGCAAATGGTGGAAATTGCCCGCGCTTTGGTCGGCGATCCCAAGATCATCGTGCTCGACGAGCCGACCTCGTCCCTGACGCGATCGGAAGAGGAAGCGCTTTTCGACCTGGTTCGCCGCCTAAAAGAACGCGGCGTCGCGATCCTGTACATCTCCCACCGCATGGAAGAGATCTTCTTGCTGGCCGACCGGGTGACCATTCTGCGGGACGGGCAATGGGTAACCACCAAGCCCATCGGCGACGTTACCGAGCAGGACTTGATCGCCCTGATGGTCGGACGAGACATCGACACAAGTGCCAAGGCGCCGGCTCATGATACAGCGCCCGTGGTGCTGGAGGTGCGCGACCTGCAGGCCGGCCCGAGGGTGCGCGGCGTGAGCTTTGCCGTTCAGGCGGGGGAGGTCTTGGGCTTCTCCGGGCTAGTGGGCTCGGGCCGGACCGAGACGGCCTTGGCGGTTTTCGGGGCCGAACCCCACAGCAGCGGCGAGATCCTGCTGAACGGGGACAGGCGAACGGTACACACGCCGCGCGACGCCATCGCATCGGGCATTCTCTACGTGCCGGAGGATCGCAAGGGGCTCGGGCTCGTCCTGATCCACACGGTCGCGGAAAACCTGGCGCTCCCCTCCCTGCCCCGCTTCGAAACGCGCGGTCTGCTGAACCGCGGGGCGGAGCGGCGCTTCGTTGCCGAATGGATCGAAAAGTTGGGCGTCCGGACGCCCTCGCCCGATCAGCAGATCGAGTTCCTGTCCGGCGGCAATCAGCAGAAGGTTGTGCTCGCCAAATGGCTGGCGCTTGGCCCGAAGGTCCTGATCCTGGATGAGCCGACCCGTGGCATCGATGTCGGGGCGAAGGCGGAGGTGTTCCGACTTATCCGGGAAATCGCCGCCCAGGGCGTGGCTGTCATTCTGATTTCGTCGGAACTGCCCGAGATCTTGCGCGAAAGCAACCGCATCGCCGTTTTCCACCAAGGCCGCATCGCCGGCGAGCTTGATGCCGAGGAGGCTAGCGAAGAGGCCGTCATGGCGCTGGCCTTTGGCCAAGACCACCGGACAGGCCGCCCGCAGATGGAAGCATCACCATGACCGACGCCGCCTCCGTTCGCCGCTTCATCAGCCGGTCGGGCATCTATGTCGCCTTCGCCATCGTTGTATTGGTCTTCAGCCTGGCCAGCCCGTACTTCCTGACGGTCACCAACTTCCTGAATATCGGCCAGCAGACCTCCGTCCTGTTTGTGGCCGCCTTTGCGATGACGTTCGTCATCCTATCCGGCGAGATCGACCTGTCGATCGGTTCGCTGGCCGCGCTCGTCGGCGTCGTCATCGCGCTCTTGCTGACGCAAGGCTGGCCACTGGCCCTGGCCCTGCTCGGCGGCTTGGCCGTTGGTCTTGTGTCGGGCCTGATCTCGGGCAGTTTGACCGTGATCGGCCAGATCCCGTCCTTTATCGTGACGCTGGGCATGCTGTCGGCGCTGCGCGGCATATCGTTCCTGCTGACCGGATCGACCGCCGTGCCGATCGAATCGGACGCAATGCTGGAAATCTTCGCCGATGCGGAGCCCTTGGGCATTCCCGTCTCGATCTGGTTCGCTGCCGGCATCTTCGTGGTTCTTTGGGCGGTCCTGACCCGCACCCGCTTTGGCGCTTACGTCTATGCGGTCGGTGGCAACGCGGCGGCCGCGCGGTTGTCAGGGGTCAACGCCGTTCGGGTGAAGATCGCCGTTTTCGCGCTCGCCGGCCTGGTCACAGCCTGCGCCGGTATCCTGCTGACCGCGCGATTGGGCACCGGTCTGGCGGAAGGCGCGCGCAACCTTGAACTCGACGCTATTGCCGCCGTCGTTTTAGGGGGAACCAGCTTTGCCGGCGGCCGAGGCTCGTTGGGCAAGACGGTTATGGGGGCGTTGCTGATCGGCACACTGAACAACGGCCTGACCTTGCTGAACGTCAGCTACTTCGCCCAGTTGATCATCAAGGGCGCCATCATCATCGCGGCCGTCCTTCTGGATCGCTGGACGCGGGGCAACCGCTGACCAGCCATGCGGGACACCTGTACTCAGGCGGATTCATTTGCCCGGCAGGATGACCGTCTCGTCGGTCAGCAGAAACTCCAGACGCTCGGCGAAATTCGCGACATCGTCGCCGGCGATCCGGCCCTCGAGACTGGCCAGCCCGGCATCAAGCGAGGCGCGATCGTCGAACCAGATCTCGGCGGAGCCGTCCCAAGGTGCCCTGCCCTCGTCCAACTGGCTTTCTCGCGCGACGTTGATGCGATAACCGCGCATGCCCGGGATTTGCGAGGCCAAGGGTGCGTGGCGTTCGACCCAATAGTCCGCGAAGGCGTGCTGGTCCAAATCCGGCCGTCGCTTCACCAGCACCACCATTTTGATCATGGACCCCGCCCCTTTCGGATTGTCCGCCCCGCGCGGTCCCATCCTATTCGGTGGTCGAGACGGTGCAAAGAGAGGCCATTCAGGTTATGACCGATTTCGATGTTCGCGACGCGTCGTTCGAAGCCATCCTCAAGCCGGGCGCATCGGTCGAGCGGCTGGCCAGTGGCATGACGTTCACCGAAGGGCCGATCTGGATCGAGGCCGATCAGGCATTGCTGTTCAGTGACATACCGGCAAGCCGCATCATGCGTTGGTCGCGCACCGACGGGCTTTCGGTCTGGCGGGAACCGAGCAACCAGGCGAACGGCAACTATCTGGACCATCAGGCCCGGCTGGTGACCTGTGAGCATGAAAGCCGCGCCGTCACACGCACGGAAACAGACGGGTCGATCACGGTTCTGGCGGACCGATGGGACGGCAAGCGCCTGAACAGTCCGAACGACCTGGTGGTCGACCGCACCGGTGCGATCTGGTTCACCGACCCGCCCTACGGCCTGCCCGGCTTTCCCAACCTGTCGGCGCAGGAGCAAGCCGCCTGCAACGTCTTTCGGCTCGATCCGGAGACCGGCGAGATGGTCGTCGCCACCGACACAGTGTTCCATCCCAACGGTCTGTGCTTCACCCTCGACGAGCGCCATCTCTATGTCGGCAACTCGTCGGAGGACTATCGCCAGATCATGCGGTTTGCCGTGAACACGGACAGGTCATTGTCGGCGGGCGAGGTGTTCGCCCAGATCGAAGTCGGGGTCCCCGATGGCATGCGGATCGACGAGCAGAATCGGCTCTTTTGCACCGGCAAGGATGCGATCTATGTCTATCGGCCTGACGGCATGCTGACCGGCAAGATCTTCATCCCTGAAATGGCGACCAATTGCTGTTTCGGCGGCCCCGACCGGTCGACGCTGTTCGTGACGGCCGTGACCTCGCTTTATGCGATCGACCTCAATACCAGGGGCCATCAGCGGCCGTAGCAAGGGGAGCGATCGATGCGCAGTTTCGTTGTTCAGGACAGACATAAGGACAGGGTGGTCGTCGTGACCGGGGCCGCGACCGGGATCGGCGAAGCGTGTGCCGAACGGTTCGCCGCCGAGGGCGCGGCCGTGATCGTGGCCGATATTGACCAAGCCGGCGGCGATGCGACGGCAGCGTCGATCCTTCAACGCGGCGGTCAGGCCCTGTTCGTTGCTGCCGACATGGGCAAGGACGATGCCGCCGAAACGATCGCCAAGGCGGCCCTTGAGCGCTTCGGCCGCATCGATGTTTGGCACAACAATGCTTTCTGGAGCGTCTATCGCACCATCGACGACCAGACCTTGGACGAGTTCGACCGCACGATTGCGGTTTCGCTGCGCGGCTATTGGCTGGGGGCGAAGGCGGCGGTCCGACACATGGTGGCGCGTGGCGGCAAGGGCGTCATTCTGAACACGGCCTCCGTCCAGAGCTTCTTGGGCGAGAAGGCGTTCTCAGCCTACCAGGTGGCAAAGGGCGGCGTGATGGGGCTGACGCGCTCGTTGGCGATCGACCACGCACCGGACATTCGATGCGTCGCCATCGCGCCGGGCCTGGTCGAGACGGACGCCGTGAGGGCCATCCCGGACGACCAGATGGCCGAGGTCTTGGCCAGGATACCGGCCGATCGCGGGGCCTCGCCGGCCGAGGTCGCTGGGTTGGCGGCCTACCTGGCGTCGGACGAGGCGGACTACATCACGGGCACCAGCGTGATCATCGATGGCGGTTATCTGGGCATTGGTTGATCGGCGACGAACACCTCAATCAGTGGGTTCGCGGCGGCGCGCACAAGGGATCTTCATCAAGCGGAACGATCACGGTTTCTTCGGTGAGAAGGAAACCCTTGCGCTCGGCAAAGTTATCGACGTCGGCAATGGCAAGAACGCCTTCGCGGCTGGATATGCCGGCCTCGAAGGCGTCGCCGTCTTCGAAGAAGATCTCGACCAGCCCATCCCACGGGATGGCGTCCTCCGGGAACGGCACCTCGTGAGCGATGCTGAGGCGGTAGCCTTTCAGGCCGGGAATGCGCGCCGCGATTGGACCATGCACGTTGACCCAGTAATCGGCGAACTCGGCACGATCCATGCCTACTTTGCGCTTGATCAAAACCACGAACTTAATCATCCACATAACCCCTCAGCACATCCGCAGATCGTCACGCTATGTGCCGAATAGGTCAAAACAAAGGAAGCCGATAAGTAACGATCCTCTGAATACAGTGCCGTTTCGGTAGAATTACCGCATGCCGTCCACTATCCGACGCGGAATACCCGTAGTCTTGGGTCCAGCAGGTCGCGCAAACCGTCGCCAAGCAGGTTGAGGCCCAGCACCGCCAGCGCGATCGCGACACCGGGATAGATTGCCTGGGTCCAGTCGATCCACATCATGCTCTGGGCGTCGAGCAGCATTTTGCCCCAAGACGGGTGCGGCGGCTGGGTTCCAAAGCCGAGGTAGGAGAGTGCCGCCTCCGCCAGAATGGCAATGGCGAACTGGATCGTCGCTTGCACGATCAGCGCAGACGCGATATTGGGCAATATGTGACGGATCGCGATGTCAGACCGCCGGCGCCCCAGCGCCAACGCGGCGCGCGGAAATTCGCGGCCGTAAACCTGCAGCGCCGCACCGCGCGACACCCGGGCGAACACCGCGATGTTGAAGATCCCGATCGCCAGGATCGAATTGACGGCGCCCGGGCCCATGAGGGCGGTGATCATCACCGCCGTCAGGATGGCCGGAAAGGCGAAGGTAAGGTCGACGATGCGCCCCAGCACTTCGTCCCACCAGCCGCGATAGGCCGCTGCGGCAATGCCCAGCGGAACGCCGATGACCAGGCCGATCCCAACGGCGACGACGCCGACCATAATCGAGTTCTGCGCACCCACGATGACACGCGAAAACGTGTCGCGACCGAACGAGTCGGTACCGAGCCAATGGGCCCAGCTTGGGCCTGCGAAGGGCGGCCCGACACGCATGCGGTCCGGCGCGTAAGGGGTCCAGATCAGGCTGATCAACGCAGCCGCCACCACCAGGCCGACCAGAATGACGCCAAGCAGGAAGCTGCGATGCTGAAGCGCGCGGCGTACCATGCCGGTCAGGCCTGTTTCGGGCGCGGGTCGATCGCGGCATACAACGCGTCAACCAGGAAGTTCACGAACACGACCAGCACGGCGAACAAGACGACCGCGTTCTTGATGACCTGAAAGTCGCGCTGTCCGATGGCCTGGATCAGAAGCTTGCCTAGCCCGGGCAGTTGAAAGACCTCCTCGATGATGATCGACCCAGCCAGCAGAAGTGCAAACTGCAATCCCACGATTGTCGATATCGGGATCAGCGCATTGCGCAGCACGTGCCGAGTCATGACCTGCCAGCGGCTCAATCCCTTTGCCCGCGCCGTCCGGACATAGTCCTCGCGCATGGTTTCCAAAACGGCTGATCGGGTGATCCTGGCCAGGATAGCCGCCTCCCCCAGTGCAAGGGCAGCAGCCGGCAGCACTAGGGCCTTCAAGCCGGCGAACAACCCCTCATCCCAACCCGGGAAGCCGGTGTCAAAAACCTGCCAATGAACGGCAAACAGCAAGATCAGCAAGATACCGAACCAGAAGTTCGGAACCGCGACACCGATCTGGCTGAAGGTCATCACACCGTAATCGCCGGCCCGGTTGCGGTTGGCGGCGGCGAACATGCCGAGCGGAATCGCGATCAGAGTCGAAACAACCAGCGCCATACAGGCCAAGGGCAACGTAACCGTAAGGCGCTGGGCGATCAGTTGTCCGACCGGCGTCTCGTAGGTGAAGGAGTTGCCGAAATCCAGGGTCAGCAGACCCGCTATCCAATCGACATAGCGAACCACGGCGGGCCTATCCAAACCCATGTCCGCCCGCCGCTGGTCGACCACCTCCTGGCTCGCCTCGATCCCCAACTGCAGCAGCGCCGGATCGCCGGGGACGACCTCGAGAACCAGGAAGACGATCAGCGACGCGGCCAAGACCGTGCCGACCAGCGTCAAGAACCTGCGCGCCAGGAAGCTCAGCACGGGCGAGCCTCCCGGCGCGTCGGCGTCTGAGGCTTAGCAGCTACTCCTGCCAATAAGCCCCCGTGATGTCGTTGGCTTGGATCGGCCGATTGGCCCAAACGCCTTGAACATTCGCATTGCGCACGCCCAACTGCGGCAGTTGGAACAGGAAGATGCTGGCCAGATCCTCGGCGATCATTTGCTGAGCCTCCTGGTAGTCGGCCGCCCGTGCGCTGGGATCGGATTCGCCGCGCAGTTCGTCGATCACCGCATTGAACGACGCATCGTCGTAGCCGAAATAGTAGTCGTCGGGGCCCAAAGCGTAGATCCCAATGTCCAGAGGCTCGGTATGGCTGACGATCGTCAGATCGTAGTCGTAGCCGCGGAATGGCCCTTCCAGCCATTGCGCCCACTCCACCGGCACCAGCTCGGCATCGATGCCGACTTCCGCCAGGTAGGCCTGGATGACTTCTCCGCCGCGCCTGGCGTAGGCGGCGGGCGGGGGCAGCACGAAAGTGGTCGAAAAACCGTCCGGATAACCGGCCTCGGCCAGCAGCTCGCGCGCACGGTCCGGGTCGTAGGGGTAGAGGCCGGTCAGGTCGACATAGGCCGGGTTGTGGGGCGCGAAATGGGTGCCGATGGGCGTGCCATAGCCGAACATGGCCCCGTCGATGATCGCCTGTCGGTCAATGGCATGGGCCACGGCCTGGCGCACCCGCACATCGGCCAGGGGGTTCGGGCTGCCGTCGGCGCGGGTTTCACG
>JBCBSH010000197.1:0-8177 GCA_039819285.1 Pseudomonadota bacterium | reverse complement strand
TGGGAGAGTCGGTCGCCGCCAGGTCTTCCAAACCCGGGATCAGAAGACAGAACTCAGAAATCAGAAGCCAGAAGGAGACTGTGGCTCAATCCGGCTCCAATGTCAGGGTTCCAAATTCTGACTTCTGAAGTCTGAGTTCTGACTTCCAAAACACAACATCCTCAACACACGCACCCTACACCAACAACCCGTCAGGCCTCCCGCCAGACACACCACAAACACCCAACGCGGGGTGGAGCAGCCCGGTAGCTCGTCAGGCTCATAACCTGAAGGTCGTAGGTTCAAATCCTACCCCCGCAACCAATCCGACAAACCCGGCCACCAGCGGCGCCAACGGGGCCTATCGCAAACTCGATGGGGCGGGGCTGCGGTGCCGGGATCTCTTTGGTCTGACCCCCACGGGCGGGGGACGCACCGGCGGCGTTATCGAGGAGGCGATTTACCGCGCGGCTGGGCTCTGAAACTTTGCCCGATGATCCAAGCCGGTTGGATCTCGACATCGATGTGTCCAAGAGCCACTTCTTCGATCCGAAGACCATACTGGCGGTTGTTTGACCGAACGTCGGCGACCGTTTAGCCGTCGAAGTCAGGCGACTGGGAGAACGTTGCCGCCAAGGCCGCGGTGCCGGCGCTCAGGCCGCAATCGACGGGCAGGCAAGTGCCCGTAATCGCACCTGCGGCCGGGCTGGCCAGAAAGGCCACGGCATTCGCCACGTCTTGTGGGGTGGCGATCCGCTTGAGCGGGTACCATCGCCGGGCCGCCTCCAGCACGTCCGGATTCCGCGCGGCGCGCTCTTGCCAAGCCTGGGTCGCCACCGTGCCCGGCGCGACCGCGTTGGCACGAACGCCGTGGCGGCCATACTCGACGGCCATGAACTCCGTGAGATGCACAAGCCCGGCCTTGGCCGAGCTGTAGCCGGGGTGGCCGTAAACGCCCGAGGCATTCACCGAGGCGATGTTGACGACGGACCCGGCCGCCTCGATCAGCGATGCCTCGAAGGCCTTGAAGACCATGAAGGCGGCGTCGAGGTTGAGCGCGATGTCGCGGCGCCAATCCTCGGCGCTGGTCGATTGCAGGCTGGCCGACGTGATGCCGCCGGCATTGTTGACCAGCACGCTGACCTTTCCATCCTTCGAAATGTGTTCAGCGGCGGTGGCGATGTCGGCCCGGTCGGTGACGTCGCATCGGTGATGGCTGACAAGGGCGCTCGCGCCTCGCAGCCTGTCCGCCGCCTTGGCGAGCGCTTCACCATCCTTGTCCAGCAGGGCCAGTCGCATGCCGGCGCCGGCCAGGGCCTCGGCAATCGCGACACCGATATCGCCGGCCGCCCCCGTGACGACGGCTAGGTCCATGATGCCGGTCTCGCTCGATGGTGATCGGTTCGCGCGCGCGTCGCCATGGTGCACTCCACGTCAGTCGCCCATGATCTGGCGATCGTCCTCGTCGCGATGGGTGACGAGTTGCCGTTTGATCCGGCGCAAGGTCTCGGTTGCCTGATCCCGGCGCATCAAGGCGACGAGGTGGGCCAGTATGTCCACGACCGCCAGGAAGGCATACCGCGCCGAGGATGGCCGCCGGACATCGTCGCCCTCGGCAATGTCGATGGCGATCGTCCGCGCCGCCGCCTCGGACACAATCGTGTCTGGCTTGGTCAAGGCAACGGACGGAACGCCATTGTCGCGGGCGACGGAGAGCGCGCGCGCCAATTCGCGATTTCGGCCGGAAACCGATGAGGCAAGGATGACGTCGTCGGCGCCGGCGGCGGCGGCCATCATGAGTTGCATCGTGTGATCGCAGGACGGGATGACGCTCAGCCCCAGGCGAAACAACCGGTTCTGCAGCTCTTGCACAATGATGCTTGACGTCCCGCCGGCGCCGAAGGCGTAAATGGCCGACCCATTGGCGATCGTCCGTGCCGAGGCCTCCAGGGCCTGGTAATCCAGCGCCTCGTTCAGCGTGAACAGGGCAGACTGCGCCTTGGCAATGATGTTGTCGGCTATGTCTCTCGGCGCCTGGGCCCGGCGTTCCTCTCGATAAAAGCGCGCGCCGACGAAGGCGCTGCGCGCGAGCGAAAGCTTGAAATCGGTGAAGTTCTTACAGCCCAGCCGCTGGCAAAAGCGCGTGACGGTCGGCGGTGACACCGCCGCACGGTCCGCCAACTCGGCGATGGATGCGGAGACGCTGAAATCCATCTCCGCCATCCGAATGTTGGCGATCTTGCGCTCTGACCGCGACAGTGTGTCGGCCCGTTGCTGGAGACGGGCGACCACATCGATCGTGCCAAGACCCTCGGGCATGGCCGGCTGTTGGCTATTTCCGCGACGGATCGAATGCCACGCAGTCCATTTCGATGCGGCAATCGACCATCATCCGCGCTTGCACGCAGGCGCGCGCCGGCGGGAATTCGGAGAAGTATTGGCGATAGACACCGTTGAAGGACCAGAAGTCGCGCGGGTCATCGAGCCAGACACCGACCCGCACCACATGTTCAAGGCCGTACCCGGCCTCGTCCAGGATCGCGATCACGTTCTTGATGGTAAGGTGCGCCTCGTCGACGATCGAGCCATGCACGATCTCGCCATCCTTCATAGGCACCTGGCCGGAGACATAGAGCCAGCCATCCGCCTCCACCGCGCGCGCGAAGGGAAGCTGTTGTCCGCCCGCGCCTGACTTGGCAGCGCCGTACCGTTTGATTGCCGAAACCTCCGCCATACTGAATCGCCCTTTCCCCAGCATACGTGAAAACGAATTTCACTATTGGATTGACCCGGCACGAGTCTAGGCGCGATCATTGACGAGAAACAACAGAAATGAAACTGGCTTTCAAAATGAGCAGCGCCCAACCCGATCCACACATCAATCCATTCGCGACCGACAAGGATCGGCACGCCATTTGGGAGATGTTGGTGCCGAGGGATATCGACGCCTTTGTCGGCCAGGACTGGATGGCGGTGGATGGCGATTTCGACCACGCGTCGTTTCTCGGCATCGACGCTTGCCGCAGCGCCGATCCGGATGATTGGAAGCTGGCGTTTCCAACGGTCTCGGCGTATCGGGAAGAATGGCTGCGGCAGGCATCGGACTTTGCCGCGCAGAGCTTCGCCGAGGACCCAAGGGCCGCCATCTTTCGTGCCACGCGGCTTACCGAGATCGAGATCAACGGCGATCGAGCGTTGGCCCATAAGAAGTTCGATGGCGCGATCCAGCGAGCCGACGGCGGCTCGGACACGCTGAATTGGCAAACGGTCTATTACTGCCGCCGGCAGGGCGATCAATGGCTGATCACCGGGTTCACCGGCTATCTGCCCTATGCCGGCTTGCGATGAAGCGCGTTTTTTCCGCGGTGTTGGCGACGGAGACCAACACATTTTCACCCATTCATGTTGACCGCCTTGCATTTGAAGCCTCGCTTTTGGCGCCGCCCGGTGAGCACCCCAGGACGCCGACGCTGTGTTCGGCCGTCATGACGGTCGGGCGCGAACGGGCGGCGGACTGGGGTTGGGACTTTCTTGAGGGCACGGCTGCCTGGGCCGACCCGGCCGGTCCCGTCAATCGCCACACCTACGAGGGCTTGCGCGACGAAATCCTTCAGCAGCTCTCCGATGCCCTGCCGGTCGATGCCGTGATCCTCGGGCTTCACGGGGCCATGGTCGCGGACGGCTACCATGACACCGAGGGGGATTTGCTGGCGCGGGTGCGGGCGATCGTCGGCCCGGACGTGCTGGTGTGCGCGACGCTCGATCCGCACAGCCATCTGACTCGCAAACGAAGCCAGGCGGCGGACTTCTTCGTCGCCTTCAAGGAGTTTCCGCACACCGATTTCGTGGCGTGCGCCGAAAGCGCCATGGCCATTGCCCAGGCCACGCTTGAGGGCGGCGTGCGGCCGGTGATGTCGACCTTTGACTGTCAGATGATCGATATTTTCCCGACCAGTCAGGAGCCGATGCGGTCCTTCGTCGATCGGCTGAAGGCGATCGAGGCGGCCGAGCCCGAAATCCTGTCGATCTCGGTCATTCACGGCTTCCTTGCCGGCGACGTGCCGGAGATGGGGACCCACATCATCGTCGTGACAGATGACAATCGCGCCAGAGGCGTCGCGTTAGCGCGCGATCTTGGCCATGAGCTGTTCGCGCTACGCGGTCGCACCATGATGCCGATCGCCGATCCGGCGGAGGCGGTTCGACGCGCGATGAGTGCCGAACAAGGGCCGGTCGTGGTCGCGGATGTCTGGGACAATCCCGGCGGCGGCACACCGGGCGACGCGACAGTGCTGCTTGCCGAATTCATGGCGGCCGGGGCCACGGATGTTGCCTTCGGGACCATCTGGGACCCCGTCGCGGTAGCGCTGTGCTTTGCGGCCGGGGAGGGGGCGGAGATCGCCCTGCGCTTCGGAGCCAAGTCGATGGCTGGCAGCGGGTTGCCGATCGACCGGCGTGTCAAGGTCGAAAAGCTGGTGCGCGACGGTCAGCAGACCTTCGGCAGCAGCCTGGTGCCGGTCGGCGATGTTGCCGTCATCGCCTTTGACGGGATCGACGTGATCCTGAATTCCACACGCGCCCAGGCGTTTGATATCAGCCTGTTCGAGATGGCGGGCATTCCGCCTTTTGAGCGCGACATCCTGGTGGTGAAGTCCACCAACCATTTCCACGCATCATTTTCCAAGATCGCGTCGGAGATCATCTATTGCGCGGCGGGCGAGGTCTATCCGAGCGACGCCAGAACGACCAGCTACAGACATGTCCGGCCGGACATCTGGCCAAGGATCGACAATCCCCACGGTGACGTCGGGTGAACCGCCCCGCCGCCATGTCAAGGAGCCCCTTGCTTGCTCGTCATTGAAGCCAACACTTCCTCCGCGATGGCGAGGGTTTCAGCCACGTCGGCGTCGCTATGGGCCGTCGACACGAACCAGGTGCCTCGGCTGGTGGGCCGAACACCGCGCGCGACAAGTGCGGCGAGAAAAGCCTGCTGCCGCGCAAGGTCGGTCAGCTTGTAGCCTTGATAGTCATGCACGGCATCGGTGCAGGAAAAGAACGTATTGAAGCATGTCCCATAGCCCTGGACTTTGAGGTTGATCCCGGCCGAGGCCGCCAGATCGCGCAGGCCGGACATCAATGCCTCGCCGGTCGATTCCGCGCTCGCCAGGGCGGCGCAGCCGTCGGCGGCCAGGGCTTCGATCGTTGCGATCGAGGCGACGATGCTGGGGACGTTGGCGTTGTAGGTGCCTGAATGGTTCACGGTGCCGGTGCCGAACTGCTCCATCAGGTCGCGCTTGCCCACCAGCGCCGCGACCGGAAAACCGCCGGCCATGGCCTTGGCGAAGGTCGACAGGTCGGGGGTGACGCCAAAGCGCTGCTGCGCGCCGCCGACGCCGAGGCGAAAGCCGGTGATCACCTCGTCGAAAATCAGCACAATCCCATGGCGGGCGGTGAGGTCGCGCATCCGTTCCAGATAGCCGGGACGCGGCGCGATGGCGCCGGTGTTGCAAAGCGCCGGTTCGGTGATCACTGCTGCGATCTCGTGTGCATGAGCGTCCAACACTTTCTCAAGCGCATCTGCATCGTTCCACGGCAAGACGATGATGTCGTCGCCCACGCTGGGCAACTGACCTTGAGATTCCAGCTTTGGCGCGCGCGGTAACGGCAGGGTTTCGCCCGGCTTTGCGGTATCGGGGGCATAGCTGACCAGCACATTGTCGAACCAGCCATGATAATGGCCTTCGAACTTCACGAACTTGGTCCGCCCGGTATGCGCACGCGCCAGCCGCAAGGCCGCTTGCACGGCCTCCGACCCGGTCATGCCGACCCGCACCATTTCGGCGCAAGGGATATGGCGGTTCAGCAGCCTTGCGAGTTCAAGTTCTGCGCGGTGCTGCCCGGCAAACATCTGGCCTTGCCGCAGGGTCTTCGCTACCGCGTCGCAGACCTGCTGCGGGGCGTGTCCCAGGATGCCGGGGCCCATGCCGAGCGCGTAGTCGATGTAGCGGTTGCCGTCGATGTCGAAGAGATGCGCGCCCTCGGCGTGATCGAAACAGAGAGGGAATGGCGCGCCGGCCAGCCGGACATTGGAATTCACCGCCCCGGCGATCAGCGTCTTGGCCTCGTTGTAGTACGCGGATGAGGCGTCGAATTGAAACGGGGCCGCCGGCATGGAAGTGTCCTTTCGTGAGGCTGCGCAATCGCCGCCAAGAGGGGCGTCCAGGGCCGATCGTACAACGAATTGACGGCTTAATGATAATGTTAATATGATAACCATGTTGGTTGCTTGCGCCAGCGCGGCGCGCCTAGCGGCAAGGGAGCCCCGTCTGTGACCCGCACCGTTCTGGTTGCCGGACTGTTCCACGAAACCCATACGTTTCTCGCCGAGACGACTGGGCTGCCCGATTTCGAGGCGGGTATCGTCAATTTCGGCCAAGACATCATCGACAATACGCGCGGGGACGGCTCGCCGATGGACGGCTTTCTCAGCCACGCCCAGGATAAGGGCTGGTCGTTGGTGCCGTCGGTGCATATGGCCGCCATGCCCAGCGGGCTGGTCGAGGACTCGGTCGTCGACCTGTTCGAGGCGCGGCTGTTCGACGATCTGGAGCGAACGGCCGACACACTCGACGGCATCTTTCTGGTGCTGCACGGCGCCATGGTCAGCCAATCGCGCGACGACGTCGAAGGCACGCTGTTGGCGGCACTCAAGGCCCGGCTCGCGGCCCGGGGACGTGAGATCCCCATCGTTGCCATTCTGGATCTGCACGCGAACGTCTCCGAGGCGATGGTCGCCAATTCGACCGTCCTGACGGCCTATCGCGAAAACCCGCATGCCGATGCTCGAGAGACCGCGATACGCGGCGCCGCCATACTCGGCGACCTGTTCGATGGCAGGCATCCGACCCAGCTGCATCTCGCGACACCCTATGTTCTGCCGCCCGTGGGCCAGGGGTCGGGCAATGAGCCCATGAAGAGCGTCCTGGCCCGCGCGCGCGCCATCGAGGCCGCCGATCGGGACATTGTCTGCATCAACGTCATGGCCGGCTATGCCTACGCCGATATCGCGGAATGCGGCTTCAGCCTCAACTGCGCGACGCTCGGCGATACACGGCAGGCCATGGCGTATCTGCGGGAATTGCGGGCGATCGCCGAAAGCAACCTTGCCGCCGGCTATCCCAGCGACGACCCGCTCGACGTGGTCTTGCGCAAATGCGACGCGCTGCCGCCCGGCCAGGGGCCGGTTCTGTTGATCGAGGCGGCTGACAATATCGGCGGCGGCACGCCGGGCGACGCGACGGGCATTCTGGGGCCGCTGCTGGAAACCGGGCGCCGGTCCATCGTGGCAGCGATCAACGATCCAGCTTCGGTCGAGGCCTGTGTCGCGGCCGGGCAGGGGGCAATGGTGACGCTCTCGATCGGTGCCAAGACCGACCGCCACCATGGCGAGCCCGTTGCCTTCACCGGGGTCGTTCGCAACCTGACGGATGGCCGGTTCGACCTGGAGAACCCGAAATCCCACATGGCATCGATGCAAGGCACGAGGATCGACATGGGCCCCAGCGCCGTGGTCGCCAATGATCAGGCCACGATCCTGCTGACCACCAAAAAGACGGCACCGATGGATTTGGGCCATCTTCATTCGCAAGGCATCCGGCCTGCTGACGCGGACTACGTGATCGTAAAGGCGGCGGTGTCGCACAAGGATGCCTACGACCCGATCGCGCGGGCCTCGTTTCATGTCGACAGCGTGGGCCTGTGCACCAGCAACCTTACCCGGCTACCGTATAAGAAGCTGGCCGGAAAGCACATCAGCTTCCCCGGGCCGATCGGCGCGTGAGATGCGTATCGTCCTAAAGAACAGCTTCACGATCTACGAAAACCCGGCCCCGTTACTGGTCAGCCGGCAGGCAGTGTTTCCGGGTTTGGTGCGGTTCGATGACGGCGAGCTGCTGGCGATGTTTTCGATCGGTCAGGCCTTCGATGCCGCCGATATGCGTGCCCATACCAGCCGCAGCACCGATGGCGGCCGAAGCTGGTCGCCGCCGGAATCCATGTTTCGAGACCGGCCTGACGGGCAACAGGAGTCGGAGTCGTTCAAGCCGTTGCTGCTGTCCGACGGAACGCTTGTCGCGACGGGGTATGTCTTTGTCCGGCCGGACGCGGTGACGCCGATCGTCGATCCGGAGACGTTCGAG
>JBCBSH010000196.1:0-8324 GCA_039819285.1 Pseudomonadota bacterium | reverse complement strand
CAGTCATGATCGACATTGCCGGCGGCGACAAGGACCATGGCGTCGGCGCCATAGTGGCCGCCACGATAGCGGGCCACATCGGCCCGATCCAGGTGGCCAACAACATCCGTCGTGCCCAGGACCGGCCGGCCGATCGGCTGATCGGGGAATGCGGCCGCCTGGAAATGGTCGAACACGACGTCGTCGGGCGTATCATGCGCCTGCCCGATCTCCTGGATCACCACCTCGCGCTCGCGCTTCAACTCTGTTTCGTCAAGCGTGGCGTGCTGTAGCAAGTCGGCAACCATGTCCAGGGCAAGCTCGGTGTCGTCTTTCAGAACCTTGGCGTAGTACGCCGTCGTTTCCCGGCTGGTATAGGCATTCAGGTGCCCGCCAACGGCCTCGATCTCTTCCGCGATCTGCTGGGCGTTGCGGCGCCTTGTGCCCTTGAAGACCATATGCTCCAACAGATGGGCCACGCCGTTGACCTCCGGCGTTTCGTACCGCGTTCCCGCACCGACCCAGACGCCGAGAGAAACACTCTCAACCGACGCCATCGGATCGGATGCGACCCGCAACCCGTTGGCCAGCGTGCTGACCCGAACCGTCATGCAACCTCCCTCGCCCGCCGCGCGTGCGTTAAGACGTAATTCTGTATCGTTGCGAGATCATTGGGCAAGTCGATACAGCGCTCCGGCCGATCATATAGGTCGGCAAGTTGATTTGGCAGCGCCGGCCGCTCGCCCGTCGCCCGTTCGACGGCGTCCGCGAACTTCGCCGGATGTGCCGTCGCCAGCGCCACCATCGGCACGGAGGGATCGCCCCGGCGGGCCCGACCTGCCGCGATGCCGATCGCCGTGTGGGGATCGACGATATGCCCCGTTTCATCGTGAATGCGGGAGATTTCGGCCACCGTCTCGTCGTCGTTCAGCCGGTGGCTGTCGAACCCGGCCCGCGCGTGACCCAACTGATTGCCGGTGACGTCGAAGCGCCCGGTTTGCCGGAAGGCGGAGATTTGGGCACTCAAGGCCGCGCCGTCGCGGTCGAACAGATCGAACAGCAAACGTTCGAAGTTGCTGGAGATCTGGATGTCCATGGATGGGCTAAGCGTCGGTAAGACGGCGCGCGTTTCCATCGCACCCGTCTTGAAGAAGCGATCGAGAATGTCGTTGCGGTTGCTGCCGACAACCAGGCGTTCGATGGGGAAACCCATGGCGCGCGCGGCATAGCCGGCAAAGACGTTGCCGAAATTGCCGGTCGGCACGGCAAAGGACAGGGCGCGGTCCGGTGCGCCAAGCGCAGTGGCGGCGAAGGCGTAGTAGACGATCTGGGCCATTATACGGGCCCAGTTGATCGAATTCACGGCCGACAGGTTGACCTGGTCCCGAAACCGTTCGTCACCGAACATCGCCTTGACCAGATCCTGGCAGTCGTCGAACGAGCCCTCGACGGCGATGTTGAACACGTTGGGCGACAGCACGCTGGTCATCTGGCGGCGCTGCACCTCCGACACCCTGCCCTTTGGATGCAGGATGAAGATATCGATCGCCTCTCGGTCGCGGCAGGCCTCGATCGCCGCCGACCCGGTGTCGCCGGACGTGGCACCAACGATGGTGATCCGCTCAGCCTTCGCGGCCAGGACATGATCGAACAGGCGGCCGACGAGCTGCAGCGCATAATCCTTGAACGCCAACGTCGGACCGTGAAACAGCTCCATCAGCCAGTCATTGGCCTCAAGCTGCGCCAATGGCGCCACCGCCGCATGGTTAAAGCCGGCATAGGCGTCCTCGACCATGACCGCAAACTCGCGTTCCCTGACGGCAGGTCCAATAAATGGCGCCATGACCCGGACAGCCAGCTCGGCGTAGGTCAAACTGCGCAGAGATCGGATGTCGTTGGCCGAGAAGCGCGGCCAGGCCTCCGGCACGTACAGGCCGCCGTCCCTGGCCAGGCCGGCAAGCAGCACGTCGTCGAAGGCAAGGGCTGGTGCTGCACCCCGTGTGCTGATGTACCGCAAGGCCTGGCTTCCCGTCCCTTTTCCGATGCGCGTCAGCGAAGGGGCGGCACCCTAAAGAGCACGGTTTGACGGCGCAAGCTTAGCGGTTGCAATAGACGCCGACACCGTAGGCGCAGAACCGATCGCGGCGCCGTTCCTCGGCCTGGATCTGGGCTTCGCGCTGGTCGCGGGCCAGATTGTCGAGTTCGCCGTCCAGGTCCAAAAGCTCGCGCCGCTCCTCAGGCGTCAGCGCTGCCCACTCAGCCTCGCTGATGCCAAAGGGCGGCGGCTGGGCACACCCGGCAAGCAACACTGCCATTGCCATCGCCGCGATCATTAGGCGGATCGACATATCCGGCCCCATTCTGGTTGAAGGTGCCCGATGGTGCCTAACCGCCGTCAAGATAGCGTTGGCGCAGATGGGTTTCGAAGATGCTGGCGTCGAGGGGCCGGCCGGTGGCGCGGACCAACAGTTCGTCGGCTTCGTAGAGGCAGCCCAGGCCATGCACGTTTTCGCGCAGCCAGCCGACCAGCGGGCCAAAATCCCCCTCCGCCAAACAGTCCGGCAGCGCCGTCCGGGCCCTCTTGGCGGCGTCGAACATCTGCGCGGCGGTCATGGCGCCGATCGTGTAGGTCGGGAAGTAGCCCCAGCCGCCAGCCGGCCAGTGGATGTCCTGCAGGCAGCCGTGCCGGTCGTCCGGTGGGGTGATGCCGACCAGGTCGTCCATCGCGTCCGCCCAGGCGGCAGGCAGGTCGGCAAGCGGCAGATCATCCTCAATCATCGCCTTTTCCAACCGGAAGCGCAGAATGATGTGTGCCGGATAGGTGACTTCGTCAGCATCGACGCGGATCAGGCTGCGCGAGACCCTGGTGTAAAGCCGGTAAAGATTGTCCGCCGTCCAGGCCGGTCCGTCGCCGCCGAAAGCCTCGCGCAGGATTGGCGCAGCGTAGGACAGAAACTGATGGCTGCGCGCAGCCTGCATTTCGATGATAAGGGACTGGCTTTCATGCACGCCCATACCGCGCGACCGGCCGACCGGCTGATTCAGCCAGTCCTTCGGCCGGCCCTGCTCGTACAGCGCATGGCCGGACTCGTGCAGCACGCCCAATAGGGCGGAGGCGAAGCGTGCCTCATCGTAACGGGTCGTGATGCGCACGTCATTGTCGGCGCCGCCGCAAAACGGGTGGGTGGACTCGTCCAGCCGGCCCCGCTCAAAATCGAAACCGACCGTGGTCATGAAGGCCTTGGCGAGGTCCTTCTGAATGGGGATCGGGAACGGGCCCTCTGGCTCGACCGGGGCGGGCTCGCTTGCCTGACGGTCAAGGACGGCGCCGATGAAGTCTGGCAGAAAGCCGGCAAGATCGTCGAACAGGACCGTTATCCTTTCGGCGGTCAATCCGGGCTCGAACTGATCAAGCAAGGCGTCGTAGGTCGACAGGCCAAGCTTCTCGCCCTTCGCTTTGCCGATCTCGCGCTGCAGCCGCAAGACCTCGGCCAGAGAGGGCAGCAGGCCGGCAAAATCATCCTCGTGCCGGGCCTGGCGCCAGCGCAGCTCGCAGCGCACAACCGCCTTTGTGCTGGCCTCGACCAGATCGGGCGGCAGCGCTGTCTCCGACAGCCAACTGCGCCGGAACTCCCGAATGTTAGCCTGTTGCCACGCGTCGAGCCCGTCCTGGCCCGACGCCTCTTCCAGCAAGTCGCCGAGCTTGGGATCGCAGATCATGTCGTGGTGAACCAGGGCCAGGGCCGCCAGCGACTCCGCCCGCGTTTCGGCAGCGCCGTGGGGCATCAGGGTCTCATTGTCCCAGCCCAAGATGCCCTGCGCGTTACTGATCGCGGTCATGCGCGCGGCCCGCGCGGCCAGCTCTTGATAGGCAGTCATGTCTTTTCCGATGGTCGTCGCAGATGAAACAGCACGTAGATGACAAGCAGAACGAGGGCCAGGCTGAACCAGGTGATGGCGTAGTTCAGATGGTTGTTGGGCAGGTCGACGCGCAACTGGCCGCCAATGGGGAACGTGTCGCTGGGTCCGGCATCCTGGTAAAGCACCATGGGGAAGATTTGGGCTGCGCCCACCGCCGCCGCCATGGCGTCGAGATCGACAAAAAACCATGTGTTTGCTTGCGGATCGTTGGCGGGCTGGAGCCATCCTGGCCTGGTGGGCACATGCAGGATGCCGGTCACGGTTCCTTCAACCGTTCCGGCATCCGGTTGCCAACCGTTTGGCACCCAACCCTGATCGACCAGGACGATCGGCCCTGGCCGCTCGACATCGTCACGCACCAGCGGCACGATCACCTGTTCACCGGCTTGTCCGGCATGGACGCGGCTTACGAGGCGCAAGGTCTGGCCAGGCTCGAAGGTGCCATCGACGGTCACCCGCCGATAATCCCAGGCCGATGGGTCGTCGATCGCGGCCGGCATGGCAACGGCCGGTGCCGACATGCGGGCGTCGATGGTAGCCAGCAACTCGGTCTTCCAGGCCAGGCGATCCATCTGCCAAATGCCCAGGCCGATTAGGATGAGGAAGGCCGGTAGTGCGATAAGCGTCGGCCAAAGTCTGGGGCGTATCCGCGACAACCTGCCTCCGGCGACCAAGTTAGCGGCCGCTAGCCTTCGAATTCGTCACGTCGATGGCGGTACTGAAGCGCCATCACGTACGCCTTTGCCGGGCGCAGCAGCAGCAGGGACAAGCCGATCACGAAACCGCCGGAGACCAGCGCGTGGACCCAGACCGCGGGTTCCCACGTCACCTCGACCCAGATCGCAAGACCGACGGCCAGAAAGCCGACGATGAAGATCAGGAACACAGCGGGTCCGTCACCGCTGTCGCTGTCCGCCAGATGCAGGCCGCAATGCTCGCACTCATCGACCAGTGTCAGGTAGCCCTTGAAGAGGCGACCCTCGCCACAGCGCGGACAGCGGCAGCGCAGGCCCGCCACGATGGGCGAAACCGGTGGATACGAGGCGACGGGTGCCATTGCTATGGCCCCTCCAAACAAACCGGGAGCGTCAGCCTAGTGCGGAACGAAGTGTCCGTCGCCAAAGCCCCACCAGTAAACCGCGCCGAACAGGAACAGCCAGACGACGTCGACGAAATGCCAGTACCAGGCAGCCGATTCAAAGCCGACATGGGCGTCCTTCTTGAAGTGCCGCCGGCCGGCCCGCCACCAGCAGACCGCCAGGAAAACAGTGCCGATGATGACGTGAAAACCGTGAAAGCCCGTCGCCATGTAAAAGGTCGACGGCATAACGCCCTCGCGGAAGCTGAACGGGATGATGTTGTATTCGTAGGCCTGGATAAGAATGAAGAACAGGCCCAGGAACACTGTGATCCCCAGCGCTTGAGCGGCTTCCCTATTGTTACCCTGGACGACCGCATGGTGCGCCCAGGTCACGGTTGTGCCCGACAACAGCAGGATCATGGTCATCAGAAGCGGGTAGTAGAACGGGTCGACCACCGTGAAACCTTCCGGCGGCCAGACACCGCCGGTGTAATCCATGCGTCCATACTGATCGACATCGGCGGGGAACAACGCCGGATCGAAATAGGCCCAGAAGAAGGCGACGAAGAACATCACCTCCGACGCGATAAACAGGATCATGCCGTAGCGCAGGCCGATCTTGGTGACGGCGGTGTGTGCCTTCTGGCGCATCGACTCGTCGAGCACGGCCCGCCACCACATGAACATGGTGAACAGAACGAGCAGCAAACCGGCGACCAGCAACTCCCAGACGCCCTCATGCATGAACCAGACTGCCCCGGCCGCCATGACGCCGCCGCCAAGGGCGCCGACCAGGGGCCACGGGCTGGGATTAACCAGATGGTAGGGGTGCGGAACACCCTCTTCGGTCGAGGCCGGTTCTGGCGCGTGTGCCGTGGTATCGGTCATAACTCTCTCACATTCCCCTTGCTGACGGCCCTGTCACTGACGGGCCGCGACGGCAACCGGCTCGACGACGCCCAAAGGCGCGGCCTCGGCTGAAGGCGCGCCGTTCGACTGCTCAATCGACTGGTAGTATTGTTCGACCGCCTCGTCCAGCGCCTCCGACTGGGTCGGGAAGAAGGTGTAGGACAGGGTGATCGCCCGCACATCGTCCATGGCGCGGTCCGCATCGAGGGCGGCGTCAACGAAGAAGTAGACCGGAAACGTCACCTCTTCGCCCGGCATGATGATCTGCTCGTCAAAGCAGAAGCACTGAACCTTGTTGAAGTAGATGCCGGTCCGATGCGGATTGACGTTGTAGACCGCCATTCCAGCGACCGGCTCGTCGCTGAGATTGCGGGCGGTGTAATAGACCAACATCGGCTCGCCGACACGGACTTCGACTTCGCGTCGTTCGGCCTCGAACTCCCAAGGCAGGTCGCGGTTAGCGTCCGCGGTGAAGCGAACACGCATCGTGCGGTCGAGGATTTCCGTGGAGAAACCATCGGCGACCTGGGTCGTGCCGCCGAAGCCCGTAACCCTGCAGAACAGGTCGTACAGCGGCACGGCGGCGAAGCTGAGCCCGCCCATGGCCAGCACGATCCCGAACAAGCTGATCGCAAGCCGTCCGTTGCGGCGTTTCTGGCTTTTGTCTTGCTCAACCGTCATGGGTTTAGCCCGTCGGAAACTTGATAAAGGCGATGACGTAGATCAGCGCCACCCAGGCGATCAGCGCGAACAGGATCGCGAGGTTCTTGCCACGCAGGCGGCGCCGCGCCTCCCGGCGTTCGGCAACCTCCTGATCGGTCATCTCGCCGGCCATCATATGCCCACCCCCCCAGGCGCGTGATCGACGATCAACAGCGCAAACAGGGCAAAGAGGTAGAAGATGGAATAGCCGAATGTCAGCTTGGCCGCCCGCCAGTTTGTTGCCTCGCCATCCTCCACCAGAACGCGGACGCAACACAGGACGAACACCAGGCTCAAAAGCACCGCACCGACGCCGTAGAACCAGCCGCCAACGCCCAGAAGCGTCGGCATGATCGCGATCGGCACCAGCACCAGCGAATAGATCAGCATCTGCCATTTCGTGGTGCGCGCGCCCGCGACCACCGGCAGCATCGGCACGCCCGCCTTGGCATATTCCCCACTGCGATGAAGTGCCAGGGCCCAGAAGTGCGGCGGCGTCCAGAAGAAGATAAGGGCGAACAACATCAGCCCTCCCCAACTCACATCGCCGGTCACGGCGGCCCAACCGATCAGCGGCGGAAAGGCCCCGGCCGCGCCGCCAATCACGATGTTCTGCGGTGTGCGCCGCTTCAGCCAGATCGTATAGACGAAAACGTAGAACAGCGTCGCGATCGCCAGGATCGCCGCGGCGACCCAATTGACCGCCAGCCCCATGATCATGACGGCAAAGACCGCCAGGATCACCCCGAACTCCAGCGCGGCGGTCGGCGCAATGCGCCCCAGCACGATCGGCCGTGAGCGGGTGCGCGCCATGATGGCGTCGATATCCCGGTCGTACCACATATTGATCGCGCCGGCGGCCCCGGCCCCGATCGCAATGCACAGGATCGCGGTCAGCGCCAGCACCGGGTGCAGCGCGCCAGGCGCCACCAACAGGCCGGCAATTCCGGAAAAAACCACCAGGGTCATCACGCGCGGCTTCAACAGCGCGACATAGTCACGCCATGTCGCGCCTCCCGGCCTCGCCAACGCTCTGGTTGGTGTATCGACACTTAAATCGGTCATCAGGTCCGAACCGTAACTTCTCTAACTCCTATGCGGACAGCAACGCCGACCAGGGTGATGCGGCCGGCGGCTATCCAGATCACGCGCCTATCGGACGCGCGGCAATGTCTCGAACTGGTGGAACGGCGGCGGCGACGACACCGTCCATTCCAGGGTCGTCGCCCCCTCGCCCCAATAGTTCGCGGAGACCCGCTTGCCCCATTTAAGCGTGTAAATGAGAATTCCGACGAACAGCAAAGTCGAGGCGAACGAGATGTACGCGCCGATCGACGAAATCAGGTTCCAGGCCGAAAACGCGTCCGGATAGTCGGGGATCCGGCGCGGCATGCCGCCGGCGCCCAGGAAGTGCTGCGGGAAGAAGGCCAGGTTCACACCGACGAACGTGGTCCAGAAATGCACCTTGCCCCAGAACTCCGGATATTGGCGCCCCGACATCTTGCCGATCCAGTAGTAGAAGCCGGCGAAGATCGCGAACACCGCGCCCAGGCTGAGCACATAGTGGAAGTGCGCGACAACGAAATAGGTGTCGTGCAGAACCACGTCCAAGCCGCCATTGGCCAGCGCGACGCCTGTAACACCACCAACGGTGAACAGGAAGATGAAGCCGACGGCCCACAACATGGGCGTCTTGAACTCGATCGACCCGCCCCACATGGTGGCGATCCAG
>JBCBSH010000195.1:0-8477 GCA_039819285.1 Pseudomonadota bacterium | reverse complement strand
CCAGCTGCGCCAGATGCGCAAGATGGGCGGCATGCAGGGCCTGATGGGCCTGCTGCCCGGTGTCGGCAAGCTGAAGGACCAGATGAAGACCGCCAAGCTGGATGACGGTCTGTTGAAGCGCCAAGAGGCGATCATCTCATCCATGACCAAGTTCGAACGCCAGAACCCCCGCCTGATCCACGCCAAGCGCAAGATCCGCATCGCCAAGGGCTCCGGCACCACGGTGCAGGACGTCAACAAGCTCCTAAAACAGCACCAGCAGATGGCCTCGATGATGAAGCGGGTCCAGAAGATGGGCAAAAAGGGCCTGATGCGCGGCATGGAAGGCATGATGGGCCCGGGCGGCGCCGGCGGCCTGCCGCCGGGGATGCGTTAGGGCGCGGGCTGCTCAGCCGCACGGCAGTTTGGCGCCGGCGCTTGCTGTGCGCGCAGAAACCTTGGCTGGGGCACTTGGAAGCTCTTTCCAGCCAATTCGCAGTTGGCCGACGAGAAGTCAATCGATACCAATTCGGCTCTCAAGAAGATCAGAATCCACAGTTGGCGTGGTCCGTTTCCACGGCAAAGTCGCCATCCCGACCGCTCAGACATCCATCGCGCCAATGGCCTTCGACATAGCCGTCCTGATTCCAATAGCGCCCAAACCCGTTCGGCAGATCGTCGACGAACGCTCCCTCAAATCGGTCGCCGTTCGCGTAGATGACGGTTCCTTGCCCGGAACGGAAGTCGTCCAACCATTCGCCTTCGTAGCGGTCGCCATTGGTCCAGTAGATTGTTCCGTGGCCGTGCGCTAGGCCATTGACCACATCGCCTTCGTAACGGTCGCCATTGGCGTGATAATGTGTGCCTTGTCCGGTGGCTTCGTTGTACAAAAAGTCGCCTTCGTAGCGGTCACCTCTGGCCCAATAGAACGTCCCTTGGCCATGGGTCTGACCATTGACGAAATCGCCTTCGTAGCGGTCACCATTGGCCCAATAGGCCACCCCCTGCCCGTGGACCTCACTATCGGCGAAATCACCCACGTAGCGATCACCGTTCGCGAAATGCATATCCCCGTGTCCATGGCGGTGTCCGTTCAGAAACTCACCTTGGTAGCGGTCGCCATTGATCCAATAGAGAGTTCCTCGCCCATGGGGGAGGCCATGTAGGAACGCCCCCTGATAGCGATCGCCGTCGACCGAAGACAAGATCCCGGACCCATTGGGCTGACCGTTCCAGAACTCTCCTTCGTATCGGCGGCCATTGGCATGCATGTAGACTCCAAAACCATCCAACTGCCCGTTTCGCAGGTTCCCGGTGTACGAGGATTCCCGAGGTTCGCCGTCAACGGTGTAGCGCCAGGTCAGGACCCCTTCGCCGTCCGCGCGGCCGTTCTCGCATGCGCCTGTCCAAGTAGCCTCCTCCTGCGGCTGCGGGTAGGCGTTCCAAACCTCGCAGGACGGGTCGTTTTCCAGCGCCTGCCATCTTGCCGGCTCGTCCTGGGCGTTTGCCGCCAGGCTGGTCGTCAGGCCGACCATCAGAACCATCCAGGCGATAGCGATCCACCGTGCCACACGGGCCTCCGCAAAACGTGTTGATCTGACGAGACGATAGCAAATAATTCCTATTGCCCAAAGCACCATTTGACTTCCGCGTGGCCGATCACTACGTTCCCTCCGCTTCTCACATCCCCCTGTTTGAGGAAGCGCCCACGGGGGTCCGCCAGTCCGCGAGTGTCGCGCACTGGCGCGTTTTGCTTTGGGGCGCGTTTTGCGCCGAATGGACGTTTGGAAAAGGATTTTGAACCATGGCAACCGTTATCCGCCTGTCGCGCGGCGGGGCGAAAAAGCGCCCCTTCTATTCGATCGTCGTGACCGACAAGCGCAGCCCGCGCGACGGCCGGTTTATCGAGAAGGTCGGCACCTATAACCCGATGCTGGCCAAGGACCATCCGGAACGGGTGGTGCTGAAGGCCGAGCGCATCCAGCACTGGCTGTCGACCGGTGCCAAACCGTCCGACCGGGTTGCGAAGTTCCTGGGCCAGGCGGAACTGATCCCGATGCCGGCACAGCGCCAGACGACCAAGAAGTCGCAGCCGAAGGCCAAGGCGCAGGAACGCCTGCGCGAGCAGGAGGAGCGTGCCAAGGAGGCGGCGGCAGCGGCGGAAGAAGCCGCTTCTGAGGAAGCCGCAAAGGCGGAGAGTGCCGAAGAGGCCCCCGCAGAGGAGGCCCCCGCAGAAGAGGCTCCTGCGGAAGAGGTTGCCGCGGAAGAAGCCCCTGCTGAGGAAGCTCCTGCCGAAGAGGCGCCCGCCGAGGAAGCGCCTGCGGAAGAGGCGCCCGCCGACGAGGCCGACAAGGACAAGTCCTAAGGCGGATCGCTCGTGGCGGGCGGGCCGCGCGTCTGTCTCGGTGTGATCACGGGCGCCCATGGCGTTCGTGGTCTCGTTCGGCTGAAGAGCTTCACGGCCGAGCCGGAGGCGGTGGCCAACTACGGCCCGCTTGAGGACGAGGCGGGCGCACGCCGGTTCGACCTGGTCGTCCGGTCGCGGGCGAAGGGTCATCTGATCGCCAGCATCGACGGCGTCTCGGATCGAGACACGGCGGAGAGCCTGCGCGGCGTCCATCTCTATGTTGACCGCGCCGCCCTGCCCGAACCCGACCAGCCGGAGGAGTTCTACCACGCCGACCTGATCGGAATGGCCGTCGAAACGACCGATGGGCAGGCCTACGGCACCGTGCGGGCGGTTGAGGATTTCGGCGCCGGCGACGTCATCGAGATCGAGCTGACGGCGGGCGGCACGGTGGCGCTGCCCTTCACCCAGGCGATCTTTCCGCTGGTCGATCTTCCGAACGGCCGCCTTGTCGTCGATCCGCCGGAGGAAACAGAGGCACGCCAGCCGCCGCACTGATTGTCGGACCGCCGGTCAAGGGCCCAGCCAGCGCCGACTGCACGGCGCCCAGCAGATCGATGTGGGGCTCGCGAGGGCCGCGAGGCCGGCTTCGACGCGGCTTGGCATCGGCCTGACCGTGGTAGGCCTCGGCCACCAGTTCCCTTACCTGCACTTCTGTCAGTTCTGGGTTGGCCGCCAAGATAAGCGCGCAGGCCCCCGACAAGGTGGTGGAGGCCGGCGCGGCCTCGTCAACGGCGGGCTCGCACGCCCATCCGGCGCGCGCGGTGGCACCCAGAACATTGGCCAGGCCGGAAACGACGTCGGGTGCGGCGACCATAACGCAGCCGAGGCCGCCGCGTCCCTGTCGTCTGGCGCGATCGAACTCCTCGCTGATGTCCGCGGACGGCAACGCGCCTTGCCACCCATGGGTGATGATGTCGGCGCCGCTGCGGCGCGCCCAATTGATCGACCGCGCGATGATCGTGTTGGTGGTCTTCCACCGCCCGCCGGACAACGCGGTCGGGGTGATGCGCACCGCCATCAGCGGGCTGTTTTCCGTGTCGCGCGCGATCCTCTCGCAGCTGTCGCCCAGCGTCCGGGCGAGCGCGGTCAACGCGTCCTGGTGGCCGTTCGGCGTTGGCTGAGCATCGCTGGCGGCCTCGGTTTCCGGCTCGTCCTCGGGTGACATATCCGACACGGGCAAGGGTTGGCGGTCGTCCACGGCCTGGTTGCCGATCGTGATCAGGTCAGGCTCCACGAAACGCACCGCGCGATCCTCCTCAAGGTCCGGGATCAGCGCGAAGGCATCGGCGGCGCCCGCGACCTGGCAGACGATCTTGTCGTCGCGCGTCTCGACGATCGTCAGCGCGAACCGGTCGGCCAGTGCCCGCGCATGACACGCGTCCGTGAGCCCGATGACCAGGCGGTTGGTGCCGAGAACGGGATGCCCGGCCGCATCGAACACGGGCCAGACCTTGGCGACGTCGGCCTGCTGGCGCAGGGTTACGATGGCCTCGGCCATTGTCGCCTCATCCACCGGAACCGTGTCCGCCATCAGCAGTTGGACCGGCATGATCGCGATATCTTCGTCCGGGATCTCCACCGCGCCAAACGGGTCGCAGGCCGCCCAGGCGCGGGCGGCGCGCGCCTGGGCGCCGAGGGGCCGGTCGCCGCGAAAACGGATCGCCACGAGGCGCGTATGCAGGCTCAGCCTGATGGTTTCGCCATTGACCCGATATGCGTAAGCCATCGTCTCCATTCCCCCTTCGCGTCTGCCATCATCGCCGTCGCGCCAAGGGCGACGGGTCGGCCTCTGGTCGGGGACTGGAAGGTCGGCCATCTGAAAGCTGCAAACCGCCCTTGCCTTGCCGTGGCTATGGTCGGCGCCTGATCGGTCTTCCAACCTTGCTTGCCAGCAACCCCTGAACCTGGCCTGCGCCGATACAGTTGCTGGGAAGGGGCAAGGGCTCTGTGGTGTTTGCCACAAAGTAGACAAATTCGCCAAAGATGCCTGGTGCGGGGGTCGCCCGAGCCTTGATCGAAGGGTCGGCGGTTTTAGCGGTTGCGCGTGGCAGCGCCGGCCAATCCGACGACACCGGCCAGGATCATCACGCCGGCGGACAAGAGGCCGAAGACCACAAGCCAGGACAGCGGCTGTCCACTCGCCGACTGAAGCTGCAGAACGCTGATCCGCCAATAGACCTCCCAGCCGCCGGCGGCGAGCGCCAACAGGGGCGCCAGCCAGCCGCCGCGCTGCCACAGCCAGATGATCAGAACCAGCCACACCAGGCCCAGAACCAGTCCGATGGCCACCCGCTCCGCAACGATTGGTGGACCGTCGACCAGGTTTGAGCCGATCGTCACCAGCACGGCCTGGGGCTCAGCGGATATCGAGCCTTCCAAGAGGGCCAGCAGGTTGAACAGCACCGGCGATTCGAAGGCAATGAACAGCAGGAACGCGATGTGCACGACCAACAGAGCCGCCAGGATCTCCGCGGCCACCTTGCTGGCCCCGGAAACCCTGCGCTTCGGCTGGTGTTCGGCGGTGTCAGGCTGGTCGGTCGCGAGGCTGGCCAAGATGCCGATCCCCTGTTGGCTGGAGAACCAAGGCACCCTGCCCCAGCCATGCCGAGGCCGCAAGCCCCGCCATCTGGACCCCCTGACGCTTTGCCGCTAGTTTGCGCCCCGTCGGCCCCGTAGCTCAGCAGGATAGAGCGGCAGATTCCTAATCTGTAGGTCGCAGGTTCGAATCCTGCCGGGGTCGCCATGATTTCAACGGGTTATGTGACAGACGAGCGATACGGATCTGGCATTGGTAGCACATAGGTAGCACCGAGAGGTTCGTGTTCTCGCTCTCTTCTAGATAGAGAAGAAGCCGTCGTAGCTGTCGACTGTGTCGCAAGAGCGCTTTCCTGGAGGAACGCGCCGGCGCCTGCCGCCCAAACGTAAGCCGTCGAGAGCCGTCAAAAAAAGTTTCCGGAAATCCGCGCGCCGAAATAGGTGACCACCCCAACGGTCCTAAGCGGCGAGGTCTGGAAGATTTGCCCCCCCTTCCCCCCTCCCTTCGCCGTGTGCCGCTTGGTTGCCAGATGGGCTGCTCAGGGCGGCGTACCCGATCCCTTGGGGCAGCGATGAGATCAGGTTGCGAGCCGGCTGATAACCCACGCCCGTTTCTTGGCGCGGTGTCCGCTGATATCAATGCCGATGGTGCGCATGTCGGTGGCGATGCGGCTGAGCGTCATCCCCAATTTCTGAGCCGTATCTGGGAAGCCTTTGGCAAGCACGTCGCGCTCGTCGCCATTCTCGATGAGCAACTGAAGCAGCTCCGTTGCCGTGCCGCTGATCTCGTCTTGCGTTTTCATCAGCTTGACGAGGATGCGCGCGACCGGGCTGTTGTCGATGTTGTCCAGGCGCTTGCCCTGCTGTGCCCGCTGGTAGGCCTGACTGAACGAACCAGGTTGCCAACCCAGGCCGGGCTCAGCCGCAGCAACCCACTGCTCGACATCTGCCAGCCGCTCATAACTCTCGAGTACGCAATCGGCTTGGTACCTGAGCGCTGATGACAAACCGTCGAGAATCGCGCCAAAGATCAGCGGCGCCTGCGATCGCCAGTCGGACATGATCGCGGCCCTCGTACGGCGGCGCTCTCGCGGTATGGCAGCGAGGGTCACCGGGATCGCCCGGTCGGCCAGGTCGGCCCTGCTAATGGGATCGCCAATCCCGTTGATGAGGACCGGGCGGCAGGCTTCGAACACGACCTCCTCATCATCCGTATGGAGCTTGCGGCTGCTGAACGCGTCGCCGGTCGAGAGCCGACACAGGTGATCGGACATCTCCGCGCTGATCCCAGAGAGATTGTCGAATGCGAGCAGCCATGACTTGGAGGCCGCGATAGCGAGCTCTCGCGAGTTGCTGATCGGACTACGAAGCCCGCCACGCCGTGGGTCAACCAGCTGCACGACAAAGTCGGAGACAGTCGTCTTTGCCGAACCCTGCTCGCCGCTCAACACTAGGATCGCCGCGGGCGGCTCGGGCCGATAGGCGGCGACCAGCCAGCCGACCAACAGAACGAAGTCGTCCTCCGTGGCTGCATTGACGAACGGACGCAGAAGGTCGATCGCCTCACCCCTCTCCGGCTCGGGCAATGCACGCATATTCGCCCCACGGACGAATTTGACCGGTGCCTCTTCGACGATGTCCCAGCCGTCATAGGCCGTCACCTTGATGACCCGTCGCGCATCGTCGCCCATGTCGATGTGGAGAGCGCCGTCAACGATGGCGACCCTCACCTTCACCTCGTGCGTTCCGCCCAACTGGGCGATTGCCGACAGGGTTCGCCTCGCCTCTTCAAGCGATTGACCCGAAGGCGCCTGGCCCGTTCCCTTGAAGGCGATCTGGGTCAGCCAGTTCTCGAACCGGGCCTCACGAACGGCGTAATGCTCTCGGTGACCCGCGACCGGCACGGTAGCCCAGGCTTCGCCCGTCGGCGTCTTCCAAAGCTCGATACCGGAACGCTCGGCAAGCTCGATGAGGTGCGTGGCGTCGCGCCGCCGTTGGACATTCGCTGGCTTCGACGTCGCACGAGAGCGGGGAGCGCCGTGACCTGATGTTGCGGTCGACCGCTGCGACGGTGCCGCCGATGCGACGAGCCCGAGCGCTGCCCTTTCGTCGTAACCCTCGGTCAGCGCATCGGCGGCGTCCCACCCTTCGCCGCTGTTGGTCAGGGGAGCGATGATGCGGATGGACGCCAACTTGCCCGCGTGAATCTCCGCGACCGTGTTGGCATAGGCGAGGCCCGCCTCATCGGCATCGGGCCAGATCACGACCTCGCGGCCGGCGAGGGGCGTCCAATCGGCGTAACGGGCGTTGGCGGCGCCATTCATCGATGTCACTGAAACATAGCCTGGCAAGAGAGCTGCGGCGGCATCGGCCGCCTTCTCGCCCTCGGCAATGACGACCGGCGCCTGCGGACACTCAGCGAGTTTGTGGAGGTTGTAAAGCGGCCGCGGGCTCGGCAGCACCTTCCAACGCCAAGCGCTTTGGCCCTTCTCGCTGTGCCGACAGAAAGTCAGTGGCCGGATGACCTTATCCTCGCCCGTCTGGAAACGCGCGACGTGGCAGAGAACTTCCCCTCTGTGATCGTGATAGGTCCAGATCGAAGTCGGGTCACCGAGCTGAGGATGCCGCGACGGCGGCGGCGGGGCGTTCTTCGGCACCGGCACGATCGGCGCCCACCCAGCAGCGACCCGATCCCTAGCCACACCGTGCTGCTTAGTATCCGTCGGCTGATTGCCCAACCGATCAGAGATCTCTTTGGCGGCTTGCATCGGCGAATAGTCTCGCAGGTAGGCGAGAAGGGAGACCAGATCGCCGCCGCTTTCGTTGGTAGCGAAGTCACTCCAACGGCCGGTTGTCAGGTTAATCTTGAAGCTACCCGCATTCTTGTCGGCGCGGGTCGGGTTGCGCGCGATCCATTCGGAACCCCTCGTAGTGCCGTCCGGCAGCCACTCGGCCAAAAGTTCGCGGGCCGCATTCAGAGCGGCCGGCTTGATCTGCGCGAAGTTGACCTGATCCGAAGAACTACCGCGCGCGCGTGACCTGCTAGACATCGCTGCCGGCACGACGCTGGTTGGCGCGCCTGGTGGCCAGGGCGCTGCCATCGTCACTGGTGTGGGCGCGGCGGTGCCGCGCCAACCACGCCTCCAAGTCAGAGACGTCGTAGACGACCCTCCGGCCGAGTTTCAGGAAGGGAATCTCAAGCCGCCCAACGACCCTGTCCTTATCCAAAGTTGCTTTCGAGAGCCCCAGGAAGTCGGCGGCTTGCGCGGTGGTCAAACGGCGGTTCAGTTGGAGTGTCATTGCACCCTCCTTTGACAGGTTGCGATGGAGGGTGACTAAGGCGACAGCTCAGTTGGAAATAGGCGTCACGATTTAGTTGGTGCGCTGATTTGATTTCCGGCGACCTGGCTTGCTCCACTCAGGGTACTTCTCGGCAACCGCGTCCCAGGCTCGATTGAAGGCTCTCCGTGACACCTTGCGCCTGCGCTTCTATACTTCAGCCCAGCGCTGCTCCTTGACCATTATCGGCGGACCGGCCGCCGCAATCTCAAAG
>JBCBSH010000194.1:0-8483 GCA_039819285.1 Pseudomonadota bacterium | reverse complement strand
GGCGTGACCGTCGAGGTCGGGGTGATCTGGCTCGATCCCGCCCAACTGGCGCGCATGCACGAGACCGAGGGTGCTCTGAACTATCGGTTCGATCGGCTACATCGACTGATACTGACGTTTCCCGGCCTCGAAACCGTCTTGGAGCAAGCCTACGCCTATGTCGGCCGGCGGCCGACCTTGAGCCGAGACGGCGCGCCCATCCCGCTGGCCGCCATCAGGGCCGAGAGTAGACGGCACGAGGCGCTGAACCAGCCCGAAGTCCTGGAACATATCCGCGACCGGCTGGCGCCGGGGGCGACCATGGATGACTTCATACTCCAGACCATCGGCTGCCCGATCACCCGGCTGCACCGCACCGAACGGCTCGGCCAGGTCAGCGGACGCCGCGGCGCCTATGACCTGTCTGCGTAGGGATTGCGGCCCTGGCGCAGTTGAAGACGGATCGGCACGCCATTCAGATCGAACGTCTCGCGCAGCCCGTTGATCAAGTATCGAAGATAGGCCTCGGGCACTTCCGACGCCCGGGTCGTCCAAAGGGCGAAGGTCGGCGGCCGGGCCTTCACCTGGGTGATATAGCGCAGCTTCAGGCGCCTGCCCGCCACGGCAGGCGGCGGATGGCTTTCGATCATGCCTTCAAGCCAGCGGTTCAGCGGGCCGGTCGGCACGCGCCTGTTCCAGACTTGATAGAGCGCCAGAACGGCATCCATCAGCTTGTCCAGACTGCGCCCCCTCAAGGCCGAGATCGTCACGGTCGGAATGCCACGCGCCTGTGGTAGTGAGGTTTCCAGCCGATCGCGCAGGCGCGCCAGGGTTTGGGCGCGATCCCTGACCGCATCCCATTTGTTGATCGCGATCAGAAGCGCGCGCCCCTCATCCAGCGTTCGTCGCGCGATGGTCAGGTCCTGCTTGTCCAAAACGGCATCGGCGTCCAGGACCAGCACAACGATCTGGGCCATCTTCACCGCGTTCAAGCCGTCCGAGACGCTCAAACGCTCGACCTTCTGAGTGACTTTCGAGCGGCGCCGCATGCCGGCCGTGTCGACCAGTCGGATCGGCTGGTCGCGCCAGTGCCAGTCAACGGCGATGGCATCGCGCGTGATGCCGGCCTCCGGCCCGGTCAAGACCCGGTCCTCGCCGATCAGGGCGTTGATCAGCGTCGACTTGCCGACATTGGGCCGGCCGACGATGGCGAGTTGAATGACCCGCTCGCCCTCGTCTATTGGCTCAGCTTCATCGTTCGGTCGGGACGCCTGGCCAGCGTCATAGATCGGCCCGATCAGTGCCGCCAGATCAGCCATGCCGAGGCCGTGTTCGGCGGAGATCGCGATCGGCTCGCCCAGGCCCAGCTCAAAGGCTTCCAACAGGCCGGCCTCGCTCGCCCTTCCCTCGCACTTGTTGGCTACCAGGAAGACCGGGATCGGGGCCTTGCGCAGCCATTGGGCAAAATGCCGGTCGAGCGGCGTCAGACCGGCGCGCGCATCGATCAGCAGCAGGGCGACATCGGCCTCGGCCAGCGCTTGTTCGGTCTGGCGCCGCATGCGCGCCGGCAGGCTGTCGTCGAAGGCTTCCTCCAGCCCGGCGGTATCGACCACCGTGAAGCGCATGGGGCCGAGACTGGCCTCGCCCGCGCGGCGGTCGCGGGTGACGCCGGGCATGTCGTCGACCAGCGCCGACCGCCGGCCGACCAGCCGGTTGAACAGCGTCGACTTGCCGACATTGGGCCGACCGATAATCGCAACCGTGAACCCCATCGGGCCGGCACCGCCCAGCGCCAGGCGGTCAGCGGAACGCGGTCAGCGTGCCGTTTGCGGACAGCACGTAGAGCGTGCCGTTGGCCACGACCGGCGGGATCGTCGTATCGCCGCCTGGATTGAACTCGCCGACAATTTCGCCGGTCTGGGCGGCAACGATAAGGCCATCGCCCTCGCTGGACACCAAGATCAGGTTGTTGTTGGCCAAGACAGGGCCGGCCCAGACGATCGGGCCGATGCGGTCTTCGGGATTGCGCCAGCGGGCGAGTTCCCTCACCCAGCGGATGGCGCCGGTATTGCGCTGCAGGGCCAGTAACTCCGCATCGCCGGTGACCATGAAGATCGTCTCGCCCGCCACCACGGGGGTCTGCACGCCGCCAAAGCGCTGCTCCCAAACCCGCGCACCCGAGCGCAGATCGATACCGGCCATGCGGCCGCTATGGCTGACCGTCACGACCAGGTCGTTGTCGATCACCGGTCCGGCCACGATGTCGGCAAGCGAGGCCAGCGCCGCCGTCTGACGCAGCGAAATCAGGCTGTCGGTCCAGACGATACGGCCGTTTTCCGGCCTGAGCGCATAGACCTCGCCCGACGAATAGGGCACCACCACCACGCCGGTGGCGACCGACGGTGCCGCGCCGCCCAAAAGGCCGGCGGTTTCCAGCAGACCCGAATGGGTCCATGCCGGATCGCCTGTCGCCGCGTTAAAGGCTTCGGCACGGTTCTCGACCGATACGGCATAGACCCGGTCCCCAATGACCATCGGGGCGGAGCGGATCGGCGCGCCCATCTCCTCAAGCCAGATCAGCCCGCCATTGTCCGGGTCCAGTGCAGCCACCTCGCCGAATCCCGTTGTGACGAACAGCAAGCCCGCCCCATAGGCAACGCCGCCGCCCAGCGGTGTGCTGTTTTCGTCCGGGGTCGCGGCGCGCACCTGCCACAACCGCCCGCCGCTCTCGGCATCAAGAGCCGTCACGCGGCCGACGGCATCGGCAACGTACACACGTCCGTTCGCTACGACCGGCGGGTTCAAGAGACGCCGGGTCGCCGTCGAACCAGCACCGATGTTGCTGCTCCACACCCTTTGAAATGGAACGTTCAACTGCAGGTGCCCGGACGACTGGCTGGGCGTGCGGTTCGAAACCGGCCAGTCCGGGTTCAGTTGCGGTGGCGGCAGGGTGATCGGAACGGCCGCCAGATCCGGCGATGCCTCGAGCGTGCCGGCCTCGGGCAGAACGGGAATCCGCTCGCCCGGCAAGATGACCTCGTCGCCCTGGCCGAACCACAGATCGTTGATCGTCTCACACGCCGACACGACAAGCGTCAGAGGAACCATCAGTATCAACACGCGAAACAGACGAGGCAGACGATGTCCCATGGCTTCTTCCCTATTCGGCCAGCAAGGCCGCCATCGAGGTGGCGCGGTTCCTCAGACCTTCGGGGGCCGTGTCGTCGTCACGCAGCGCTTCGTAGATTCGCAAGGCCTCCGCATCATCACCTTGGCGCATCGCCAACAGCGCCGTCAACTCGCGGGCCGAGTGACGCCAGGCATTACTGTCCTGGGTCAATGCCTCAAGTTCCGCCAGGATCTCCTCCGGCGGGGCCGTGTCGACGGAATGCTGGGCCGCCAACAGCAGGGCCAGGTCGCGCCAGACCGGTGACACGTCGCCCTCGCCCGCGATCGTCCGGAACAGAAGGACGGCCCCCTCCACATCGCCGGTGTTGGCCATCAGCGAAGCCGAGTTGATGCGCGCGAGTGCCGACACATCGCCGGAGCTTTCCTGCGCAAGGCTGGCCAGCGCGTCGATGCCGGCCTGCTCGTCCTGCTGGGCGAGGGTAAGCGCAACGACCAGGTCGGCGCCCTGTTGTGCAAGCTGGCCACGGCTGTAGTTTTGCCACCAGACAAACCCGCCGACCGCGAGCACGATCACGATCGCCAGGGTGATCAGCCAAGTGCCGTACTTCTTCCACAGCGCTTTTGCCCGATCTTCCTTTAGGGCGTCTTCGACCTCGCGGAAAATGTCACTCATTCACGTTCCCTCTAGGGGCTTCCTGCTTCGGCTTCCCGGGCGCTCCAATCCTGGCACGGCGCTAAAGCCGGCGGCCCGGACGACGCTGTCAAATGCAACCGACCGGGCGGCTTAGCAAGGCCCCATCAGCGGGTCAAGCTTGGCCCCATGGCCGGACTGGACGCACGGGTTCATTTCGGCGACAGTAGTGACAGAACGATGACAATCGGCATCGACAGTTGAACGTTCGAGCGTAACCATGACGTCCATTGTTCGATTGGCGGACTATCGCCACCGCAAGGGCCGGGTCTTCTTCAACCGGTCAGAGCTGTCGCAGCTCTTGTCCCTTTATTCCACGCGGGTCGCGCGGGGGGAGTGGCGCGACTACGCCATCGACCATTCCGCCGGCGTCGCGGTTTTTTCGATCTTTCGTCACGCTAACGAGCGTCCGATCTATGCCATCGCCAAGTCGCTGTCCGGCGGTGAGACCGACTATGCCGTCTTCGACCAGCATCGCCGGGTCGGACGATCGCGCTCGTTAGGCGATGTCTTGGATGCATTCGATCGCCGGCCGAGGCTGGTGACGGACTAGACACGCCGCAGCTAAGGCGCACCGCGATCGCCCGAAGGGGCTCGGGTCTGGACACCCCAAATTTGTGATGAACCGCCGGTTTCGTTTTCGCGTCCGGCTTCGTATCATTGGCGGGCATACCTTCAGTTCAAGGGGGATCCCTCAATGACTCGCCACATCAAAATCGCGTCGATCGGCGCAGGCCTGCTCCTATTGTCCACCTTCGGCAGCGCCGCCGCCCAAGACACGCCGGAGGAGGTCGCCGCCGCCTGCTTGGCCAACTCGAACATGCCAGAGGACCTTTGCGATTGCGTCGGCGCGTCGTCGCTTGACCTGACGTCGGATCAGCGGGCCTTCTATATCGCGGCCTTGAACGGCAACGACGCCGAAACGGCCCGGCTTCGCGGCGTCATGAGCTTCGACGAGATCACCGGCATCGCCACATTCATGCGCGACGCCCCGGCGGATTGCGCTGGGTAGCGCGCTCGACGGCCTACTTCGCCGACGCATCATCCGAGACGCCCGGCGGGCCGATTGAAACGTCGTCGGCCGCGGCAGATGCGCTTGCGTCCGCTTCGACCGCCGTCGCGGCGGTTGCCGCGGCCGCCTCCTCGACCTCGGTCACCGTCGCGGTTGTCTCCTCGTCGACGGCGTCGGGGGCCCCGGTCGGCTCATCCATCAAGATGATGTCGGGCTGCGTTACGAGCGGGTGGGCGATCGCCACGCGCTGCATCGTGCCATACGACAAGACGGTCGTGTCGATCAGTTGCTGTCGCAGGATCGCCGGCGCCCGCGCCAGGTCCGGATTGGCCTCAATGGTCCAGCGCGGCTCGGCCGTCTCGGCAAGCTCTGCAATTCTCACCATCCATGCGGGGTCAAGCTCGGGGAACACCTGCATGCCCATATTGCCGCCTTCGGCCGGCGGCAGTTCGGACCAGGCCAGCAGGATCGCAAGATACAGCAGGCTGACCTCGTACGACTGGGCGCAGAGATCGGCGATTGCCGGATCGTTCGCCCGATCGGGCATGTCGGCCCCGCACATGGCCATGATCGCCGCCCAGGCGGCACGCGAGTGCTCGTCAAAGCCGGTCGGTATCCAGTCAGCGTCGAACGCGCTTGTGGGCTGCGCCATGAACAGCGCCGTCGAGACGATCGCCGTGCCCGCTTTCGCACGCCATGAAGATTTCGATTTGATGCCTGACCCCATCATTTCGACAGCTTCCTCCCTCTTGCGTCGCCTCGCGCATCGGTGATCGAATTGCGCAGGATGCCGGCGACCTGGGTTTTGCTTTCGTCATCCTAGCACGCCGTCGCCGACGACGGAAAACCGACCGCCTCTTCGGCGGCGTGGGCTCGGTCCCGCACCATGGCCCGCATAGCCGCCATTCCCAACCGATTGGGTTTCGGTATAGCCAAGATGATAGGGTCCGGCGTCATGTCCGATGCCGACCGCTCTCAACCCTCCGCCAAGGCCGACGGCCGTGTGATCGCGGTGGTTGGGCTGGCCCATTTCGCCAGCCATTTCTACCAGCTCGCCCTGCCGCCCCTGTTCCTGTTCATCCGGGCGGATTTTGGGGTGAGCTACGCCCAGCTTGGCCTCGTGATGGCAGCCTTCTACGTGGCTTCGGGCGTGTCCCAGGCGATGGCCGGGGTGCTGGTTGACCGGGTCGGTGGCGACCGGGTCCTGATTGCCGGCACCGCCCTGCTGACGGCGGCGATCGCGACCGCTGGACTGGCCCCTGGCTATCTCGCGCTGCTGGTCTTCGCGATCGCCGCCGGCCTGGGCAACAGCATCTACCATCCCGCCGATCTGTCGATTCTGAGCCTGCGGGTTGGCGAACGCCGCCTGGGCCGGGCCTACGCCGTCCACTCGTTCACCGGCATGCTGGGCTACGCCGCCGCACCGATTACGATGACGGTTCTGGCGGAGCTGATCGGCTGGCGGGGCGCCTTGGGCGCGTCAAGCGTGGTCGGTATCGCGGCCGTCATTGTGCTGTGGCGGAACCGTGATTGCCTGGACACCGCGCACCACCGGCCCCCATCGACGGCGCGGCCTTCTCAGTCACGCCGGGCGGCGATCGGCGGCTATGTCCAACTGGTCGCAGCGCCGGCCATCCTTTTGGGCTTCGTCTTCTTCACGCTCAACTCCGCGATCCAGATCGGCCTGCAGACCTTCTCCGCGCCGGCGCTGGAACAGTTGCTGGCCATCGGCGCCGACGTCGCGGCGGGCGGCCTGACCACCCTGCTGTTGGGCATTTCCGGCGGTATTCTCCTGGGCGGCGTGCTGGCCGACTGGACGGATCGGCACGACATCGTTTCAGTATCGGGCATGGTTGTGGCGGCGGCCTCGGTCTTCCTGTTGGCGCTCGGCGATATCGGACCCATCGCGATGTTCCCGGTGGTGGCGGTCATCGGCGCGGCCTTCGGCATCACGCTGCCGTCCCGCGACCAGATCGTGCGCAAGGCAGCAACACCCGAAACGGCGGGCAAGGTATTCGGCTTCGTCTATTCCGGCCTCGACCTGGGCGCCACGATCGCACCGCTGGGCCTGGCCTGGATGCTCGACGCCCAAGCGCCGGTCACCTATTTCCTGACGATCGCCGTCTTGATGCTGCTGGTCATTCCAACGGTCCTGCAAACCCGCCAAAGCGTCAGCCGCCGGCAACAGGCGCTCCTTTAGGACCCCGGCGGAAGTCGACGGCATCAAGCCGGTCGAAGTCGCATCCGCACGGTCAAGTCCTGGGCAGATTGCCGCTGCGGCCCTTCCAGCTCAAACCTCCGACCGCAGAGGCCGGTCCAGCAGGGCGCGGATCGCAGTCTTGATGTCCGTGCCATGGTGCAGAACGGCGTTCACCGCCTCGCAGATCGGCAGTTCGACATCAAGGGCACGGGCGGCTGCCGTCACGGTCCGGGCGTTTTCGATGCCCTCGACCACGGATCTTCGGCCAGACAGCAGGTCGGCCATCGACCGACCCTCCCCCAGCCCGATGCCAAAGGCCATGTTACGGCTTTGCGGGCTGGAACAGGTCAGCGCCAGATCGCCAAGGCCGGAAAGCCCCATCAAGGTCTCGGCACGGGCGCCGCGTGCGACCGCCAGTCGCGCGATCTCGGCCAGGCCCCGTGTGATCAGGGCCGCCTGGGCATTGGAGCCGAGCTTCAAGCCCGTTGCAATGCCGCTGGCGATCGCGATGACGTTCTTCACCGCCCCGCCGATCTGCGCGCCGATTAGGTCGTCCGACAGGTAAGGGCGGAATGCCGGGGTTCTGATGGCCTCCGCAATCGCTGGCGCGTCGGTCCCCGGGATCGACAGGGTAATCGCGGTCGGCAGGCCGCGCGCGACCTCGGCCGCGAAGGTCGGTCCGCTCAGCGCGCCGACGGGGTGGTCAGGCAACTCCGCGGCTGCGATCTCCGACATCAAGGCGCCGGTGTCGGCCTCAATGCCCTTGGCGCACAGAATGATCGGCGCGCCCTCCGCCGCGTGCGGCGCCAGCTTTCGGCATAGGTTGCGGACATAGGTCGACGGCACGACCAGCAAAATCGCGCCCCTTCCGGTGCACGCCTCGGTCAGATCTGACGTGGCGCGCATCGGGCTGGGCAGGTCGACCTGCGGCAGGAAGTCACCGCTCCGATGGTCGCGATTGATCTCCGCGGCCAGCTCCGGACGCCGAGCCCAAAGGACGACATCTCGACCTTCCCGCGCCAAGATGGCGGCCAGCGCCGTGCCCCAGGCGCCCGCGCCAATGACGGCGATTTGGTCAAGTGCCATGGCTCTCTCTCCTCAGAAAAATCTTGTCGTTGATCCGTCGCGTTCGCGTGGTCACCAAGTCCCGCGCAAAGCACCTAAAATGACGTGTTTGTCACTCAGGTCGCTTGGCGTAAAGTCGAACCACACTGTGGGCGCTTCACATCCGTGGCCGCCAGCAACCGATTTCCGGTTTTGACAACAATTCAACGGGGTAACTCAGATGGCAACACGTCTGCTAATCGGCCGACTATCGCTCGGCCTCAGCGCGGCGGCACTCACCATAGGGCTCGCGTCCGCCGAGCCGCTGCATCTGCGGATCGTGCATTTCAACGATATCGACCGCATGTCCGACGATGACGGCGCCGGCGGCCTGCCAGTCGACCTCGCCGACGAAGGCCGGGAAGAGC
>JBCBSH010000193.1:0-8492 GCA_039819285.1 Pseudomonadota bacterium | reverse complement strand
GTCGCAATCTCAAAGCTGCTGCCATTTCGGGATATGGCGGTCACGTCCGCGCTCTTTACGTAGCGGGCGCCGGCGCGCCGTGCGGCGTCAAAGACGCTGTAGGTGGCGACCAGCGGATTGATCTTGCCTTCCTGGGGACAGTACTCAGCCCCGATCAGATGGTCCGAAAGGGCCGGCGCCATGTCTCGCAGTTCGGTCGCGTCAAGGATCTCTGCCGTGATGCCGTGGGATCGTTCGATGTTTGCCTTGGCCCGCAAATAGTCCATGCCAGCCTCGTCCTCGGCAACCATCAGGCCGCCGGTCTGGCGAATTTCGAAATCATGTCGGCAGATCGTCGCGAGATCGTGCCACAGATCGATCGCCCATGGGCCGAGCGGTAAGGTCGACGCGGCCGGGCCGCCGCCAGCCTCCGCCTTGGTGCCGAAATCGAACGACAGCAGTTGCACATGCAGGCTGCCGGCATTGCCGCCGGAGGCCTGAAGATTGATGTCGTCCCGCTCGACCAGCAGGACGTCCTGACCGGCATTGGCGAGGTAGTAGGCCGTGCACGCGCCGACCACGCCGCCGCCGATTACGACGATATCTGCGGCCTCACGCCCGAATGGTTCGCAGCCTTCCGCACGTGCGAGATTGGGCGATCCGGCGCGCGCATGGCCGCCCCATTCCGGCTTCTCGATGGCCAGAGACGCCGCCGGGAACGGCTTGACCGGCAGACGGGGTGCAAAGGTCATCGGACCCGTGGCCGGCCGCCCCGTCGCCTCCGCCAGAAGAAGTGCGGCGACAGGGCCGCAATACCGGGCCTGGCATCGCCCCATGCCAAGCCGGGTGCGGCGTTTCAACGTGCCCAGCGACCGCCAGCCGGCATCCATTTCGCGCCGGATCGTGCCGAAGTTGAGGCCCTCGCACCGGCAAAGAATCGTGTCGTCGGCAATATGGCCAAGGGTCACGGGCGGCGGCTTGAAGAGGTTCCACAGGGACTTCTGGAAACGCGTCGCCCGCTGGCGGGAAAGCATCGCGCGTTTGCCTGCGGACGGCTCCCGATCGAACCCGAGTTGTCGTGCCGCTGCCATGCCGGCGACCGTTCCATCGGCTTCGGCCACTTTCGCGCCGGCAACCTCGGCACCGTCCCCGACGGCAAAGACGCCGGCGATGCTGGTTTCGCCTGACGCGGATCGAACCAACCTTGGCGCGCCGAGATGGCGCGGGTCGCGTTCGGCCTCACAGCCGAGCGCCAAAGCGAGTTCGGTCGCGGCGATGAGGCCATAGCCGAGGCAGAGCGTGTCGGCGGCGAAGCTGGTTGCGCCGTGCGTGGCCGGCACGCCCGATCCGTCCACAGGGGCGATCCGAACCTGTTCGAGTGTCTTCGTGCCGACCGCCTCCGTCACAGTATGCGACCAGAACACGGGAACCGACGCGCGACGCAGTTGGTTCAGATAACCGAGACCGTCGCGCATGAGTTGAGGTGCCGACCAGGACGCGCCGGCCAGGTGGCGGATGCTCGAAACAGACGGCCGGGGTGCGCTTTCCACCACCGCGACAACCTCCACGCCATGGCGCGAAAGATCGGCGGCGAGTTGAAAGTTGAGTGGTCCGTTGCCGGCAACGACGACACGCTTGCCGGGGGCCACATTGTAGGCCCTGGCCAGCGTCTGCGCCGCGCCCGTCGTCATGACACCGGGCAGGGTCCATCCTGGGATCGGCATTGCCCGTTCGAAGGCGCCGGTGGCCAGGATCAACCGCTTGGGCTGAAAAACAGTCGACTGCCCATCGACCAGCGCCATGATCTCCGTCGGCGTGAACGCGCCCCAGACCACGGCGTCTTGGATGATCTCGACGCCCGCCTCACGCGCACGTCGCTCCAGTTCCTGACCGTCGCTGAACTGACGATCTTCTGCCGCAACCACCCGATGGGACGGCGCGACGGGCTTGTAGTATTGGCCGCCGCTTTGCGCGCGCTCATCGAGAACGATGACCTCGGCACCGCATTTCCGGGCCGCTAAGGCGGCACTTAAGCCGGCCGGCCCGGCGCCGACGACCAGGATATCGCAGGCGCGCACCGGCGGATCAGCAGTCGGGCCCGGTGCCAGCGGTCTCAGTGGATCGTCTACGGTTCCTTTCGGCCGCCTTGACTGAACGATCTCGCCGCCGCGCACCTTGGTCATGCAGGCCCGCTGGCTGGCCTTGCCGTCGACCGTCACCAGACAGTCAAAGCACGCACCCATGCCGCAATAAAGGCCGCGCCAGCCCGCGTCACCGTCGCCGGCACCCTCTGACTTTCTGATCGCTGAAATGCCGTTCGCCGCCAGCGCTGCGGCAATGGATTCCCCCGCAAGCGCAGAAACCGTCCGGCCGTCGAACCGGAACTCGACCGGTGGCGCTGTCGGTGTGGTGTTGGGACGATTAAGCCGCATCGCGCCGATCGGGTTTCTGGAAGCAGGCCGCAGTTTGGATTAGCATAGTGGATATTTTCATTGTATACAGAAAAAATAATGTGGGGCCGAGCAACTGCGAAGGGCAGAAATCCAAGTCGATGAAGCGATTTCGCGGGACGTACACGGTCATCATCACCCCCTTCACCGCCGACGGCACGGGCGTTGACGCGCCGCGGTTGCGGCAGCTCGTGAACTGGCAGATCGAGGAAGGCATCCACGGCATCATCCCGCTGGGCAGCACGGGCGAGTTCCTGTCGGTAAGCCGCCAGGAACGCCAGGAAATCGTCGAGATCTGTGTTCAGGAGGCCGCGGGACGGGTTCCGGTGCTGATCGGCACCGGCGCGGAGGCGACATTCGACGTCATCGAGCTGTCCCAAGAAGCAGAGCGCTTTGGGGCCGACGGCGTAATGATCATCCCGCCCTTCTACAGCAGCCCCACCGAGGACGAGCTGTTCGAACATTACCGGCGTATCGGCGAGGCCATCTCGATCCCGATCATGGTCTACAACAACCCGGCCGTGGCGAATGTCGACATGCAGCCCGCCACGATCGCGCGGCTCAGCCAGATCTCGACCGTGTCCTCGGTCAAGGAATCGACCCTCGAAGTCACAAGGGTACGCGACATCGTGGATTTGTGCGGAGACCGTATCGACGTCTTCGCCGGCGTGCTGGGCTACGAGTCCTTTTGGCTCGGCGCGGTCGGCTGGGTGGCGGTGTGTTCGAACCTGATCCCGCGCGAATCTGCGGACCTATTCACGCTGGCCGTCGACCGTCAGGACCGCGACGGTGCCTGGGCGCTTTACCGAAGGATGCTGCCAATCGTGCGGTGGGTCGGCGGACACCGCTATGTCTCGGCGACCAAGGCCGGCTTTGAGATCTTAGGCATGCCGGCCGGCAACCCGCGGCCGCCGCGATTGCCGTTGCCCGAGAGCGAACGCGCGGCGCTCGCCGTCGATATTGCCGCGTTTCAGCGGTCGCGACCGTCGATGGGCGAGCCCATCGGCGATGCCGGCCACCAATCACTGCAATAATGAACATGGAGACTGTCATGATCACAAAAATGCGGACGACCATCGCAACGGTCTTTCTGGGAGCGGCCACGATGGCGCTGTTGGGCGCGACCACCGCGTCAGCACAGGATTGCGAGCCCGCCGTCTCTGACGACGCGCTGATCCAACCCGGCACGCTCGTCATGTCGACCAACCCGACCCTGCCGCCGATGCAATTTGTCGACTCCAACGGTGACCTGCAGGGCATGCGCATCACGCTGGGCAACGAGATCGCCAGCCGGCTTTGCCTGGAGCCCGAATACATCCGGATCGAGTTTTCCGCGATGATCCCCGGCCTGCAGGCCGGACGGTGGGACGTCATCAATACCGGCATCTTCTGGACGCCGGAACGTGCTGAGATGATGGAAATGATCCCCTACGAGTCCCAGGCGATCAGCATCTCGGTCGCGTCCGGCAACCCGCTGGGCATTGCCGAGCCGGCGGATCTGGCCGGCAAGACGGTCGGTGTCGAAATCGGCGGCTTCGAGGAAGCCAAGCTGGGCGAGCTTAACGACGACCTTCAGTCGCAAGGGCTGGACGCGATCGACGTGCGCACGTTCGACAACTTCGCCACCGCCTACCAGGCGCTCAGGGCCGGCCAGACGGATGCGACCGTCAGCATCGACGCCACGGCGGCCGAATATGCGTCGCGCGGTGAGTTCGACCGCGCCATCTCCGGACTGTTCCCCACGCCGGTCGCGCTGGCCATGGCCAACGAGGAGCTTGCCGAAGCGGTGTTGGGCGTTCTCAACGACATGATGGAGGACGGCAGCTATCAGGCGTTGTTTGAGGAGTACGGCCTGCTCACCAACACCGCACCGTTCATCATTCGCGGCCCCAACGATTGAGGGCCCGACCGATCGTCGAGGCTCAATCGACGCGGAAACGCAGTTAAGCAAATGCCGCGTCCGCCGGTCTGGCGGGCGCGGCGTTTTCATGTGCCGCCTGTACGGAGGAAGATCGCATGCAAGATGGCGCGTGGGATTGGCAAGGTTTCCAGGATTATCTGTTTAACGAGTTTCTGCTGTACGGGGTCTTGACCACGATCGGGCTGACGGCAGCAGCCATCGCCGGTGGCCTGGTGCTGGGCGCCGGCCTGGCGATGATGCGCATCGCGCCCTATCGCCCGATCTCGATTTTCGCCCAGTTCTACATCTGGGTGTTCCGCGGCACGCCGCTACTCGTCCAACTGCTGATCATCTATACCGGGCTGCCGCTGGCGACCGGCATCCGTTTCAGCGTTCTGGAATCGGCCTTGCTGGGTCTGATCCTGAACGAGGCGGCCTACCTGGCGGAGATCATCCGCAGCGGCGTCCTTGCCGTGCCGGCCGGCCAAACCAATGCCGGCAAGGCGCTAGGCCTGAGCCCGGTACAAGTGATGCGCTACGTCGTCATGCCCCAAGCAACGCGGATCATCATCCCGACGCTCGGCAACAGCGTGAACGGCCTTCTGAAGACCACATCGATCACCTCGGTGATTTCGATGGAGGAGATTCTCCGGCGCACGCAGATCCTGATCCAGGAACGGTTCCTGGTGCTGGAACTGTTCGCCGTCGCAGCGATCTACTATCTGATCCTGACCACCCTGTGGGACATCGTTCAGCGCCGCATCGAAGCGCATTACGGCAAGGCCTACAGCAAGGTCCAGATCGCCGAGAGCTACTGACCGGCCGAGGCCGTCGCTTTGCCGAGGGCCACGGCCAGACGTTGACGCTCTTTGGCCGTGGCGACGAAGGCGGGCGGCAACAGGTCGTCATGGTCGATCAGGCCCTGCGACAGCAGGCACGCTTTCAGCTTGGCCGTGGTCCTGTTGTTGAGCGGGTCTTCATAGATCGCGAGCACGATGGGATAGATACGGTCATCCCAGCAGCGGGACGCTGCCAACCGCATCGACGATACGGCTCGTCGGCGCTAGTCTAGGGCCATGCCTTTCGCGGCGCCTAGTGCCTAGGCCGGTCGCGCTGACCGCTCGGATATGGAGACCTGATGAGCAAGACCCGCGTTGCCGTCGATGTCGGCGGTACGTTTACCGATGTCTGCATCATGGATGAGGACAGCGGTGAGATTTCGATCGAGAAGACCCCCTCCACGCCGCAAGACCCGATGATCGCGATCCTGAACGGGGTCCGCGATGCAAACATCGATCTTGCGGACGTTTCGCTGTTTTCCCACGGGACGACCGTCGCGACCAACGCGCTGATCACCCGGCGCCTGCCCCGCACGGCCATGATCTGCACCGAAGGGTTCCGCGACGTCGTGGAGATCCGCAGGTCCAACAAGGAGGATCTTTGGGACACCTACAAGGACGTCGCCAAACCCTATATTCCGCGCCGGGACCGACTGACCGTGAAAGAGCGTGTCGATGTCCACGGTACCGTGACCCAGCCCTTGGAAGAAGACGAGGCACGGAGGGTCGCCACGATCCTGAAGCGGCGGGGGGTCGAGTCCGTCGCCGTCTGCTTCATCAACGCCTATGTGAACGGCGAGAACGAACGGCGCATGCGTGACGTGCTGGCCGAAATCATGCCGGGCGTGCCGGTCTCGATTTCCTCCCAAATCATGCCGGAGATCTTCGAGCATGAGCGGTTTTCGACCACGATGGCCAATGCCGTCGTGTCGCCGGTCGTGGTCAACTACGTCTCCGGCCTGAACGACAAGCTGGTCGAGGGCGGCTATTCCCGCGACCTGTTGCTGCTGCATTCCGGCGGCGGGGTGATGACGCCGGCCAGCGTGAAGGACTTTGCGGCGCGCCTTGCGGGCTCCGGCATCGCGGCCGGGGCGATCGCCAGCCGGTTCATCGGCAATCTGTGCGGCTTTCGCAACTCCATCGGTTTCGACATGGGCGGGACCAGCACCGACGTGTCGCTGGCCTACGAGGGCGAATCCCGGATCACGAAAGACTGGTACATCGAGTTCGGCTACCCGATCCGTTTCCCCAGCATCGAGGTGCTGACCATTGGGGCCGGCGGCGGGTCGCTGGCCTGGCGGGACGAGGGCGGTTCGCTGAGGAACGGTCCGCAATCCGCCGGCGCCGACCCGGGGCCCGCCTGCTACGCGAACGGCAACGAGGTGGCCACCAACAGCGACGCCAATGTCGTGCTGGGCCGTCTTGGAACCTCGCTTGCCGGCGGTGACATCATCCTCGACCCGGCGCTTGCCGAGAAAGCGGTCAAAGAGACCGTCGCCGACGTCTTCGGCATGGAGCTGCATCAGGCGGCAGAGGCGATCATCGATGTCGCCAACGCCAACATGGCCAACGCCGTCCGGCTGTTGTCGATCTCACGCGGCTACGACCCCAGAGACTTCGCTTTGGTCGCCTTCGGTGGGGCCGGCGCGCTGCATGGTGCGGCCGTCGCCAAGGAGTTGTCGATCCCCACGGTGATCGTGCCGCCGAACCCGGGCGTGACGTCGGCCATGGGGTGCCTGCTGGTCGATATCCAGCACGACTTCTCCGACAGCTTCATGGCCGATGCGGCGTCCACGCGGCCCGAGGATCTGGAGGCCGCCTTTGAAAAGATCGAGCGCGACGCGCTTGAGCGTCTGCGCCATGAGGGGGTGGAGCCAGGCGACATCGTTCTGCAGCGCTCCGCCGAGATGATGTATCAGGGCCAGTGGCGTTCGCTCTCGGTCTCGGTTCCTAAGAACGTCACCAGCGTCGAAGACCTGATCGAAGGTTTTCACGCCGAGCATCAGCGGGAATACAACTTCCGCCGCGACGACGCGCCGGTCAGCATCTTCCGTGTCGCGATTAAGGCGACAGGCATGGTCCCGAAGGCGGAACTGCCAAGCCATCCCATCGTGGCAAACACGCCGGAACCCGACGGTCACCGCGATGTCTGGTTCGACGGAAAGGCGCACAAGGCAGCGATCTACGATCGCGCGAAGCTGACCGCAGGCGCTGAGATTTCGGGGCCCGCCATTGTCGAACAGATCGACTCCACGACCGTCATCCCGCCGGAAACATCGGCAAACGTCGACACGTACCTCAACATCCTCATTCGGGTTTAGGGAGCCAGCGATGAGCACGAACCCTCACAAGGAACTCGACCCCGTCACGTTCGAGGTGCTGAAGAACTCGTTCATCACCGCCGTCGACCAGATGGCGGAACAGATGCTGCGCACCTGCTATTCCTTCGTGATCTACAATCGCGACTTTTCCAACTGCCTGCACGACGCGGACGGCGAGTCGGTCGCGCAGGGCAATGCCGACATCGCCGTCCATGTCGGCACGCTGCATTTCACCTGCAAAGACGTCATCCGCACCTTCAAGGGCGACATGGCGCCTGGCGATGTCTACGCCATCAACGATCCCTACGCCGGCGGCACGCATTTCAGCGATGTGCGGCTGATCCGGCCGATCTTCGACGGCGACGTCATCATCGGCTATTCGCAATCCAACGGTCACTGGGCGGACCTCGGCGGCTCGGTCCCCGGTTCATTCGACGTGACCGCGCGCGACATGTTCCGCGAGGCGGTGCGCATCACGCCGATCCGGCTGTTCCGACAGGGCGCGTTTTGCTCCGACATCGGCAACATGATCGCGGCCAACACGCGCGACCCGCACTCAATCATCGGCGACATGCATTCGCAAGAGCGTGCGACGGCGGTCGCCGAGCGCGAGATCCTGCGACTGGTCAACAAGTACGGGCGCGACCAGGTCACGCAGGGCATGGCGGCGGTTCAGGACTATGTCGAACGGTCCGCGCGCCAGCGCATCGCCGCCCTGCCCGACGGCACCTGGGAGACCGTCGATTACATCGACCGCGATCCGGGCGGCGGCGAAGGCATGATTCCGATCAAGATCAAGATGACGATCAAGGGTGACCGCATCGAATACGACTTCGACGGCAGCCATCCGACCATCGCGTCAATCTACAATTCCGGGCACGGCGCGACGTTTTCGGCCGTCGCGGCCGGCATGAAAACCTTCTTCCCCGACCTGCCGTTGAACAGCGGCTTCTACCGCGTGTTCGACATCAAGGCGCCCGCCAACACGGTGGTCAGCGCGGAG
>JBCBSH010000192.1:0-8519 GCA_039819285.1 Pseudomonadota bacterium | reverse complement strand
GGGGCACGAGAAGAAGAAGGCGGGCGCCGATGTCTGACGCGTCCAAGATTGGCGGGCCGAACGATCTGCATACTGCCGTTGAGAACAGGCCAGATCCGGCCGGCGCGAGGCCGGAACCAATGACCAGGGCGGTTTGGGCTCAGTTGAGGCGCCTGCATCTGCTGATCATTCCGCTTGTGTGCTTCATGATCGCGTTCAGCCTCATGCATGATCGCTTTCTCACAAGCGTTAACTTGCTCAATGTCGCCAGGGCGGCATCGGTGACGACCATCATCGGTGTCGGCATGACGTTTCTCATCACCTCGCGCAACCTCGACCTGTCGGTCGGGTCGATGCTTGGTCTGATCATGGCGGTCGCCGGCACGGCGATGAAATGGTACGGGGTGCCGGTCCCCGTCGCCATCCTCATGGCGTTGGCCGCAGGCGCCCTGCTTGGGATCATCAACGGCTTCGTGGTGACCGCGCTCAAGGTGCCGGCCTTGCTGGCGACATTGGGTACGCTGGTCGCCTATCGGGGCATCCTCAACCAGTACATGTATGGCGAAACCGCCAGCCGGATGCCGGATGCGATCGTGTTTCTCGGCCAAGGGATGGTCGGTCCCGTTCCCGTACCGGTTATCGTCGCCGCGATTGCTGTGGTGGCGGGCATGCTGGTCTACCGGTTCACCGTTTTCGGGCGCTATGCGGTTGCCATCGGCGGCAATGAGGAGGCGGCCAAGCGCGCCGGCATCAATGTCAATTTCTGGAAGGTCGTGTTCTTCACCGTCCAGGGCATGCTCTGCGGCGTGGCGGCAATCGTCTATCTCGGTCAGCTGAACGCCACGCATCCGTCGATTGGCACCGGCCTGGAACTGCATATCATCGCCGGCACGATTCTCGGCGGCACCCTGCTTTTCGGCGGCTATGGCTCGATCGGCGGCATGGCGCTGGGCATGTATCTGATCGACGTGCTTGAGAACGGTCTGGTGCTGGCCGGCGCCGGCTTCTTCGTCCAGCAAATTTTCCTCGGCATCCTGCTGATTGCCGCCGTTGCCGCCCAATTGGCGCAGCGCCGACGGCGTGACGTCGAATGACCGATGTCGTTGCCGCGGCGCCAGGGGGCGCGGCGGTCTGGTCCTCATGAAAACAGGGAGAGTAAGATGAAAACATCACGTCTCGCATCCGCTGCGGCGTTGGCCGTTTTGGTTGGCTCCGCGACAGCGGCGGCACAGAGCGACATCGAGGTTGCCATTGTCTCTGGCATCTCCGACATCACCCAGTTCGACGGCCAGTTCTCCGCCGGCGTGATCGACACGCTGGAAGCTTACGACGGGGCCAATGTTTCCATCTCCCACTACGCCCCGTCCGGCGGGATGGAAGATGAGTTGGGCATGGACGCGATCCTGCGGGACATGGTCACGATTGCGCCGGACTATCTTCTGTTCATCGTCGTGCATTGGGAGACGGTGCAAGACCGCCTCGTCGCCCTGCAGGATGAGGGCGTTAATCTCATGGTGGTCGAATTCGCCCCTGAAAATGCCGGCGACGTCAGCCCCTTTGCCTGGGCCATCACGGATCACACGGAATCTGGCCGTGTGACCGGCGCTTCCGCCGCCGCACACTATTGCGCCGATTTCGAAGGCGATACCGTCGCCGCGGCGCTGTTCCACGGCACTGCCAGTTCCGAAATCGGCATCAACCGCATGAACGGTATCCAGGAGGCGTTCGTCGCCGGACTGGCCGAATGTGGCAAGAGCGTCGAGTTCGTCGACGAAGTGTTCGCCAATTTCAATCGTGAGCGCGCCTTCGAACTCGCCCAGCAGGTGGCGACCGCCAATCCCGATATCCACATCATTTTCGGCGCCAACAGCAACACCGCCCTGGGCATCATGGAAGGTCTGCGGACGGTCGGCATGCTCGACCGGATCGATGTCACGGGCATAGGTGGTCAGTTGGAGGAACTTGCGTCGATCTGCCGTGGCGAAATCCTTACCGCCGGCGTCCGCAATCCTCGCGGTCAGGGACAGGAGGCGGGCCAGGTGGTTATCGACCATCTGGAAGACCAAGCCTATGACGAGATCAACTATGCGCCGCAGATCACCGTGAACACGTGTGAGGAAATCTTCGATTTCTATCCGATCGAGATGCTGGACAATCCGGCCTTCCGAGGAAACCTCAACGAAGGTCAGTGGCAGCCGGCCGGCTGATCGTGCCGCCCGCTGTTGCACCCAGCCACGAGGGAATGGATCCAAACGTGTCGCCGAATTCGACCCAGGCCAAATCAAGCCGGGAGGGCAGTCCCGTCCTTCGGGTCAAGAATGTCAGCAAGCGGTTCGGTGCCGTGACCGCCTTGGACGGCGTGTCGATCGACTTCCACATCGGCGAGACGGTGGGGGTTGTCGGCGACAATGGCGCCGGCAAGTCGACACTCCTCAAGGTCATGACCGGGGTGCATCAGCCCGACGGCGGATCCCTCGAGGTCGAAGGCAGGCAAGTCACCTTCGATGCTCCAGGGGTTGCCCGCGCCAATGGCATCGAGGCGGTCTATCAGGATTTGGCCCTGGTCGACGACATGAACGTCGCGGAGAACATGTTTCTGGGGCGCGAGATCCGGGCCGGCGGTATCGGCCGCACGCTCGGCATCGTCAATCGCAAGGCGATGCGCCGGCAGGCGGCTGATGCGATCGCCAACCTGCGCGTGCCGATCCCGCATATCGACGAGACGCTGGTTCGACGCATGTCCGGCGGCCAACGTCAGGGTGTGGCGATAGCGCGGTCGATCATGTGGGGGCGCAAGGTCCTGTTGCTGGACGAGCCGACGGCGGCGCTCGGCGTCAAGCAGCAGGACGAGGTCGAGCGGATGATCCAGGAATTGCGCGGTAAGAGCCTGGCGATGATGATCATCGCGCACAACATGCCCCTCGTCTTCCGTCTGACCGATCGGATCATCGTGCTTCGTCATGGCCGGGTCGTGGCCGCGCTGACCACGGCAGAGACCTCGCCGGAGGAGGTCGTGACCTACATAACCGGCGCCAAGACGCCGGTCAGCGTCGCGTCGTGAACCACCCCATGTTCCGCCGGCCTGACGCGCCGCCATGACCGGAAGACTTGTCGCCGGCGTCGACTGTTCCACCCAGGCCACCAAGGTGGTCGTTGTCGATGCCGACCAAGGCGACAGGGTCGCCGAGGGTCGCGCCACTCACCAGGTCTTGCGTCAGGGCGCGATCAGCGAAACGGACCCGGACCATTGGTGGCGAGCGCTAGCGGTGGCGCTTTCGTCGACGGGTCTGGCCGATCGGGTGGATGCCGTTTCGATCGCCGCCCAGCAACTCGGCCTGGTTACTCTCGATGCCGACCACCGTCCCCTGAGGCCGGCCATACTATGGGACGATACGCGGTCCGCGTATGCTTCCGAAAGGCTGCAGAGAGCGCTCGGCGGGCGGGAGGCTTGGGCCCGGCAAGTGGGCACCCAGCCCGTGGCCGGTCTCACCGTTGCCTCCTGGGTCTGGCTGCGCGACGCCGAACCGGAGACGGCCGGCCGGACGGCGCATATCAGGCTGCCTCATGACTTCCTGACCGAAAGGCTGACCGGCAACGGCGTGTCCGACCGCGGCGATGCCTCTGGTACCGGTTGGTGGTCCAGCAGGCAGGAAGCCTATGTGCCCCAGGTCCTCGACCTGCCCATGGTCGACCTGGAACCGTCGATGCTGCCGCGCGTTCTTGCCGCCGAGGACGTTGCCGGACACGTCACGCCGGTGGCCGCGGAATGTACCGGTCTGCGTGCGGGGATTCCCGTCGCCTGCGGCACGGGTGATAATATGTCGGCGGCCCTGGCCCTTGCCATCGAGCCAGGCGAGCCCGTGATCAGCCTTGGCACGTCCGGGACCGCCTACATGCGCGCGCACCGGGCGCCGGCCGACCCAACCGGACAGGTCTTCGCCGACGCCTCGGCGAGCGGCGACCATCTGCCGCTGACCTGCACGCTGAACGCCACCCTTGCCGTCGACAATATGGCCCGCCTTTTGGGCCTGTCTCGTGATGCCGTTGCCGAACGCACCGACGTCGTGGTCATGCCCTATCTCAGCGGCGAAAGGCTGCCCGACTATCCGTTGGCAAGGGGCAGCATCTTGGGCATCGATCACGCGACGTCCGGCGGCGAGGTTCTGCTGGCGGCTTACGAGGGCGTCGCCTATTCGCTGGTCCGTTCGCTCGACGTCCTGGCGGCGCAAACGTCGCCAATTGCACCCGACGCCCCGATCTTGTTGATCGGCGGTGGCGCGCGGAGCCGAATATGGCAAGACACGATCGCGCGGCTGTCTGGTCGCGCGCTGGTGATCCCTGAGGCCGACGAATTGGTGGCTTGGGGCGCGGCGGCACAGGCGGCGGGACTCTTGGCCGGACAGCCGGCGGTGGATGTCGCCCGACGCTGGAATGTCGCCAAGGGGGCCCGTGTCCAGGCTCGCGCGGTCGATCAGGCGGCGCTCGACCGTATCGCGCGCGTGCGCCAGGCTGCTGATGCGTTGAATACGGCAGACTTTTTCGCCTCATCCGACACCGTGCCGGAGGCCCCATGATGACCGGATTGATCGACGACATTCTCTGCCTCACCGCGATACCCGCGCCATCCGGACGGGAAGGCGCGATCGCCCAGGTTGTGCGCGAGCGTTGGCAGACATTCGGGGTGGTGAACGAAGACCGTCTCGGCAATCTCAGCCTAACCGTTGGGGAAGGCGACCCGCATGTCGCCTTTGTCGCCCATCTCGACGAGGTCGGCTTTGTGATCCGAACCATCGACGAGACGGGTTTCATCGGCCTCAACCGTCTGGGCGGCATACCCGAACGCGTCCTTGCGGGACAGCGCATCCTGCTGCTGGGCGCCGACGGCCCGGTTACCGGCGTGTTCGCCACCTACCCCCACCACTTCACGCCGGATGCCGAGAAGTACCGGGTACGGCCGATCGGTGACGTCTGGGTCGATATCGGCGCCGCGGACAAGCAGGCGGTGACCGACAGGTTTGGTCTGAGGGTCGGTGATTGCGGCGTCTACGAGCGCTACGCGCATGTTGCCGGGGATCGGGTGTTTGCCAACGCGCTGGACGATCGCCTCGGCCTGGCGGCACTTTCCGGCCTACTTGACCGCGTCGGGACACCGGCCGCGGGCAGGGTTTCGGTGATCGCCAGCGTCCAGGAGGAGTTCAGCATCCGCGCATTGGTGCCGACCGTTCGGCGCCTCGATCCAGACGTGCTGGTGGTGGTCGATGTCAGCCCGGCGACCGACACGCCGGAAATGGCTGGCCATAGCGATATCGCGCTCGGCGCCGGTCCGGTCATGAACCTGCACAGTTTTCACGGCCGCGGCACGCTTGGTGGGGTTTTGCCGCCCGAATGGCTCGTGGCGGCGACGGAGGCCAGTGCCGCCGCCGCCGACATACCGCTGCAGCGCGCCAGTGTGGTCGGGGTGATCACCGACGGTGCCTTTGCGCTGCACCTCAATGACGGCATTCCGACGATCGAGGTCGGTGTCGCGGTCCGCTACACCCATTGCCCGGTCGAGGTCTGTTCCATACGTGATCTGAAATGGTTAATGGATCTGCTCGTTGGCACGAGCGGCGAGATCGCCGGCGCGGTGCCCTGGCGATGAACCGCAGGCCAAATCGCCAGGCGATCATGGCGTCAGTGCTGACCGCCGATTTCGCGGCCCTGGGCGATCAGTGTCGACGGTTGGAGATGGCCGGCGTCGACGGTATCCACTGGGATGTGATGGATGGTCTGGCGGTGCCGTCGCTGTCGTTCGGACCGGATATCATCGCAGCATGCCGGCGTCACACCGCCATACCGTTCGAGGCGCATTTGATGACCAGTCAACCGGACGGACTGGTCGATCAGATGGCCGAGGCAGGATGCAAAACGGTGATCGTGCATCCCGATTGGCTGCAAAACCCGCGGCGAACGCTGCAGGGTATCCAAAAACGAGGACTGTCCGCCGGTGTTGCGTTGTCGCCCGGCAGTTCTGTCGATCTGGCGCGTTGGCACTTGGACATCGTTGACCTGGTTCTCGTGATGACCGTGGAGCCGGGCTATGGCGGCCAACGGCGGATTGCGCTGATGACCGACAAGGTCCGCGAGGTTTCGCTGCTGGTCGAACGCCAAGATCGGCGCATCGAGATCGAGGTGGATGGTGGCGTGCGGCCGGACAATATCGCTGAAGTCTTCGGGGCGGGTGCCGGACGTTTTGTCGTCGGCAGCGCTCTTTGGGAGGACGCGACGTTCGAGGCCGCGGTGGCAAGCCTGCGCGAGGCTGCGGCGTCGCCCTGAACGAACACTGGCGAATGAACAGCGGCGACGCCAGCGAAAGGCTGCATCGTCGGCCACAGAGCGATGATGGTGAAAAGAGGGTGGAGAGATGAATTGGATCCGTCAGGTATTTGGGGTGGCCTTGCCAGTCATAGGCATGCTGCACCTGCGGGCTCTTCCCGGTGATCCCGACTATGACCAGGAAGGCGGGCTGGCCGATGTGATCGACTGGGCGCGCAAGGATCTCGACGCCCTTCAGGCGGGTGGCGTCGACGCCGTCATGATCTCCAATGAATTCAGCCTGCCTTACCTCACCAGCACCGAGCCGATCACCGCGATTTGCATGGCACGGATTGTCGGCGAATTGCGCGCGCAGATCGATCGCCCCTTTGGCGTGAATGTACTGTGGGACGGCAGGGCGTCTGTCGATCTGGCGGCCGCCACCGGGGCGGCGTTCGTGCGGGAGATTTTCACCGGCGTCTACGCCAGCGATTTTGGCCTCTGGGATACACAAGTGGGTGCAACGGCGCGCCACCGGGCCCGCGTTTCGGCAACGGATGTCCGGCTGCTGTTCAACGTGGTTCCGGAGGCAGCGTCCTATCTGGGCGGGCGACAGCTTGCCGACATCGTGCGCTCGACCGTATTCAATGCAAGACCCGACGGCATTTGCGTGTCCGGTTTGACGGCGGGGGCTACGACGGATTCATCAGCATTGAGAATCGTCAAGGAGGCAGCAGCCGCCACGCCTGTCTTTGTCAATACCGGCGTCAATGACCGGAACGTGCGCGAGCAGCTCAGTATCGCCGATGGCGCGATCGTGGGCACCTTCTTCAAACATGACGGCGTATTCGAGAACCCGGTCGATGCAGAGCGCGTCAAAACCCTTATGACGATCGTGAAATCAATGCGCTAGCCTAAGCGCCGCACTCCGATCCGGCAGAATCAATAACGCGGCTCAGCTTAAGCGCGGCAGGTGAAAGGCCACCAAACCGGCGGCAGTTCACCGATCGGCCATAACGATTATTGCAGGTCACGCTCCGCCTGCTCGAACCAGCCGATGACACGCGCCAGATGGACGTCACCCCAAGCTGCGATGAATTTCTGCGTTCCGTGGTCAGCGGGATCGCGAAGTGCCGCGAGACGCTGTTGGACATAATCATGTGTCAGCGGAAGGCGGCAAAGCACGGTGATGCAATGCCTCCAGTCGTCGTAGGTTCTTAGAGATTGCATTACCGTCACCCTGCCACAGCTTTTGCGAGTTGCACCGTGCCCTCTCCCTTACCCTCTAACGGCTTCGGCCATCACATGCAGTGCGTCATGCCTTATCAGGTCACGCACACCGGGCTGATCGCGTAACGATCTCGACGTCGGCGTCGTCATCAACTAGCGCATCGAGGGCGCGCAAAACGCCAATGACCGGCATGGCCAACGCTGTGGCGCCGATCGGGTTACCTGATCGCGCGGCGACATCGGCGCCACGAACAGGTGCGCCATAGGTTTGGACGACATCAGGCAAGGCGATCTGGAACACGAAATCCCGCGCGTACGGCCGAATGTGCGGCAGAGGGTTCAAAAGCCATCAGCCCGTTCTCCGCCACACCGGACCGTCCGCGTGATCCTCGACGGTGATGCCATATGCGGCGAGCTCGTCGCGGATCCGGTCCGCAGTTGCGTAGTCGCGCGCTGATCGAGCGGCCTGCCGTGCTTCAACCAGATCCTGAACCCGTGTCATCTCTTGGTCTTCGCCTGAGGTCTGTCCGAACCAACGCTTGGGATCCTCTTGCAACAGGCCGAGCAGACCGCCGGCTTTGCGCAGGGCCGCCTTATGCGCGGCGCGATCCGCCATGGTCATCGCCTGGCGTGCCGCCTTCGCTACTTGGAAGAGTTCAGCGACGGCACCTGGGAAATTCAGATCGTCCTCAAGCGCCGCCTCGAACCCATTGAGCAGGCTGGGCGGACAGACGATGTCGGGAGCATCGCCGAGGTCCCGCAGCGTACCATAGAGACGATCGAGACCGCGCTTTGCCCGGGCGAGCCCGTCCGCACTCCAGTCGAGCGGTTGACGATAGTGCGGGCCCAGAAGCGCGAAGCGGATGGCCTCGCCTGGCGCTTGCTCTAGGAGATCCCGGACGAGCAGCACGTTGCCGAGCGACTTTGACATCTTCCGTCCCTCGACGGTGACGAAGCCGTTATGGACCCAATAGCGGCAATAGAGTTCTCCGTCATGGGCGCAGGTGCCTTGGGCG
>JBCBSH010000191.1:0-8553 GCA_039819285.1 Pseudomonadota bacterium | reverse complement strand
GGCCCGCATGCACACGCTGTTCGACGGGCTCGACGACGATCCGGAGGCGCGCCAGCGGCAGGCCGTAGCGGTAGCCGCCGAACAGTGTTTGGACCTGCGCCGGCATGGCGTCGACGAGTTCCATTTTTACACGCTCAACCGTGCCGAACTGACCTTGGCGGTGTGCGCGGCGCTGGGCCTGCGCGCTAAAACAACGAACGTCGCCGCTTAATCAGCGCCCGACCGCAAGACATGCCAGAGGACCCTCGCCGTGCCGCACATTCTTGATGTCTTGAACGAACGCGTTCTCTTGAACGACGGCGCCATGGGCAGCCGTGTTCAGGCGATCGACCTGGATGTCGATGCCGACTATCTGGGCCAGGAGAACTGCACCGAGATTCTGACCCGCTCGCGGCCCGATGTCGTGCGCGATATCCATCTCGGTTATCTGCGCGCCGGCGCGGACTGCGTTCAGACCAACACCTTCGGCGGCTCGCCGATCACGCTGGGTGAGTTCGGGCTGGCCGACGATGCCTTCGACCTCAACAAGCTTTCGGCCGAACTCGCGCGCGAGGTGCTGGACATCCACCAAGCCGAGGTCAAGGACGGCCGCGACCGGTTCGTGCTCGGCTCGGTCGGGCCGGGCACGCGCCTGCCCAGCCTGGGCCACGTCGCCTATGACCCTCTGGAGGAGGCGCTGACGGTCCAGTCGCGCGGCCTGATCGCTGGCGGCGTCGACGCCATCCTGATCGAGACCTGCCAGGACCCTCTGCAGATCAAGGCGGCCATTAACGGCGCAAAGATCGCGCGCGAGGAAGCGGCGACCGACACGCCGATCTTCGTCCAAGTGACCGTCGAGACCACAGGCACCCTGCTGGTCGGTGCCGACATCTCGGCGGCCGCCACCGTAGTGCACGCCATGGGCGCCGATCTGATCGGGCTGAACTGCGCCACCGGCCCGCAGGAGATGGCCGAGCACATCAAATGGCTGGCGGAGAATTGGCCCAAGCCGATTTCGGTGCAACCAAACGCCGGCTTGCCGGAACTGGTGGACGGCAAGACCCATTACCCGCTGGGGCCGCAGGAACTGGCCCAGTGGCTGGAACGGTACCTACGCGAGGACGGGCTGAACCTGATCGGCGGCTGTTGCGGCACCAATATCGAGCACATCCAGGCGCTGGATGGGATGCTGCGGAACCTTGCCGAGGATGGCTATCGGCCCCGGCCGATCGCCCGGTCACCGCAATGGGTGCCGTCGCTGGCGTCGCTTTACAGCCAGGTGCCGCTGCGCCAGGAGAACGCCTATCTGTCAATCGGCGAACGCTGCAACGCCAACGGATCGAAGAAGTTCCGCGAGCTGCAGGCCGCCGGCGATTGGGAGGCCTGCGTCGCCATCGGCAAGACCCAGGTGAAGGAGGGCAGCCACACGCTGGATGTCTGTACGGCCTATGTCGGCCGCGACGAGATTGCCGACATGACGGAGGTGCTGACCCGCCTGACCGGTGCGGTGACCGCGCCGCTGGTCATCGATTCGACCGAGTATCCGGTGCTGGAGGCAGGCCTGAAGCTCTATGGCGGCAAGGCGGTCATCAACTCGATCAATTTCGAGGATGGCGAGGAGCCGGCGGCCGACAAGCTGAAGCTGGCCCGCAAGTTTGGCGCTGCTGTCGTCGCGCTGACGATCGACGAAGAGGGCATGGCCAAGGATGCCGACGGCAAGCTGCGCATCGCGCATCGGCTCTATGACTTCTCGGTCAATCAGCATGGGCTGCCGGCGCATGATCTGATGTTCGATCCGCTGACCTTCACCATCTGCACCGGCAATGAGGACGACCGCCAGCTCGGCATCGCTACGCTTGATGCCATCGAGCGCATCGCCGAGGAACTGCCGGACTGTCAGATCATCTTGGGCCTGTCCAACATCTCGTTCGGACTGAACCCGGCCGCCCGCCACGTCCTGAACTCGGTCTTCCTGGACCATGCCTTGAAGCGCGGCCTGACGGGCGCCATCGTTCATCTGTCGAAAATCATGCCGCTGCACGCCATTCCGGCCGAAGAGGTCAAGGCGGCCGAAGACCTGATCTTCGACCGACGGGCGGAGGGCTACGATCCGCTGGAGGCGTTCATCGCCCTGTTCGAGGGCCGCCAGGGCCAGAAGGTGGAAAAGCGGCCAAAGGCGACCACGGTCGAAGAACGGCTGAAGGATCGCATCGTCGACGGCAACCGCCAGGGCCTGACCGACGACCTTGACGTGGCGCTGAAGAAGTACCCGCCGCTCGACATCATCAACAGCCATTTGCTGGACGGCATGAAGGTGGTCGGCGACCTGTTCGGTGCCGGTAAGATGCAACTGCCCTTCGTCTTGAAATCCGCTGAGACCATGAAAACGGCCGTCGCCTATCTGGAACCGATGATGGAGCGGGTCGAGGGCCAGGAAAAGGGCACGATCGTCCTGGCCACGGTGAAGGGCGATGTCCACGACATCGGCAAGAACCTGGTCGACATCATCTTGACCAACAACGGCTACAAGGTCGTCAATCTCGGCATCAAGCAGCCCATCGCCTCGATCATCAGCGCGGCGAAGGAACATCGCGCCGATGCCGTCGGCATGTCCGGCCTGCTGGTCAAATCGACGGTTGTGATGCGTGAAAACCTGGTCGAGATGACCCGCGAGGGCATGGATGTGCCCGTGCTGCTGGGCGGTGCGGCCCTGACGCGCGGCTATGTCGAACAGGATTGCCGGGCTGCCTACGGTGCTGGACGGGTCGCGTATGCCCGCGATGCCTTCGATGGGCTGGATCTGATGGCCAAGGTCGCCGACGGCGCCTTCGACAGCCATATCGAGGCCCGCGAGAAAAAGCGCCAAGGCAAGCCGTCCAACCAAAACCGCAAGCTGGGCCGCGCGGTTCGGCCGGTGGTCGATGTCGACCTGGAGGCGGCGCGCGCCCGCCGCAAGCGACTGACCGACGGTGTGCCGGTGCCGTTGCCGCCCTTCTGGGGTGCCCGCACGGTCGAACGGGTGCCGCTGAAGTCGCTGCTGCCGTTCTTGAACGAACGCATGCTCTATCAGCTGCAATGGGGCTATCGCAAAGACGGCAAGCGGCTGGGCGAGTACATGCGCTGGGCGCGCTCGGAGTTGCGGCCGATCCTGACCGACCTGATCGACCGGTCGGAGGATGAGAACATCCTGCAGCCGCGCGCCGTCTACGGCTATTGGCAATGCGCGGCGGAGGCCAACGACGTTATCCTGTTTGAGGAGAATGGCGGCACCGAGGTTGCCCGCTTCACCTTGCCGCGCCAGTCGAAGGCCGACGGTGAATGCATCGCCGACTTCTTCCGCGATGTCGATGACGAGGAACGCGACGTCATCGGCCTGCAGGTCGTGACCATGGGCCAGCACGCCTCGGAGGTCGCGCGCGACTGGTTCGCCGACAACAAGTATCAGGACTACCTCTACCTGCACGGGCTATCGGTCGAGATGGCCGAGGCCATGGCCGAATATGTCCACAAGCGCGTTCGCGCCGAACTGGGCTTCGCCGCGGAGGACGACCGCGACATCGACCGCATGTTGAGCCAGGGCTATCACGGCAGCCGCTATTCGTTCGGCTATCCGGCCTGCCCCAACCTGGAAGACCAGATCCAACTGCTGGCGTTGCTGAAGGCGGACCGAATCGGGGTGGAGATCAGCGACGAGTTCCAGCTGCATCCCGAACAGTCGACCAGCGCCATCGTCGTGCACCATCCGAAGGCCAAATACTTCACGGTCTGACCGGGTGGGCGTCGACAGCGGGGCAGCCATCACCGATTTGTCGCTTGGACAAGCCGGGCCGAGTGGCTTAAATCTTGCGCCCATGTACAGACTTGCCTCGATCGCCGGCGTCGTTCTCTTCGCCGGTCTGTCCATCAGCCCGCCGGCCTATGCCGACTGCACGGACCCAGCATCGCCGGAGGTGAACTGGCGCCGCTGCATCTTCGACGGCCAGGATTTCTCTGGCGTCGACCTGACCCAGGCCCAGATGCGCGACGCCTCGTTCCGCCGGGCGATCCTGGATGGCAGTAACCTGACCGAGGTCGACGCGTTTCGTGCGCGGTTCATCAATGCCAGCATGATCGAGGTGGTCTTGGACGGCGCTCGGCTATTCGATGCCGACCTGACCGGGGCGGACCTGACCGATGCCTCGTTCGTGGGCGCGGATCTCGGTTCGGCGAACATGGTCGGGGCAATCCTGGTTGGGGCGGACCTGACCGATGCCAACCTGGCGCGCACGGGCTTGCGCAATGTCGACCTGTCGGGCGCCACCTGGATCGACGGCGAGCGGGTCTGCGCGGAGGGCTCGATCGGCCGCTGCAACTAGGCCTCGCGCCGCTGCGTTTGTTTGCCAGAGCGCGACGAAGGGCTGGTCAGCCCGCTGTTGAAGGCGTACACCTAACCCCTTGATTCGCCTCATCGCTGAGACGTGGCTGCGTATGTGATGCTTCCTCGTCGCCCGGTCAGATATATGCTCGTTCGCGTACGGCGATTCGTACGCAACGATCAACTGATCCTCGCCCTCTTGGCGGTCGTGATCGGCACCGGTGCCGGCCTTGGCGAAATCGCTTTTCGTTATCTTCTGCAAGGCGTGCAGTTCGCCGCCTTCGGCTCGAGCGCGCAACGCATCCTGCTGTGGGTCGAGACCTTGCCCTGGTGGCATATCGTGCTGGCGCCGACCCTGGGCGGCCTGGCGATCGGGCTGTTCATCCGCTACCTGATGCCGGGTGGCCGGCCCAGGGGGGTGGCCGACGTGATCGAGGCAGCGGCGTTGCGCGACGGCCGCATGTCGGTGCGCGCCGGCCTTGGCGCTGCAATCGTCAGCGCGGGCTCGCTGGGCGTCGGCGCCTCAACCGGTCGCGAGGGCCCCGTCGTCCATATTGGTGCCACGATCGGCGCCTGGCTGGCGAAGTATCTGGGACTATCCAGCCGCATGACGCGTACGCTGTTGGGCTGTGGCGTCGCGGCGGCGGTGGCTGCCAGCTTCAACGCGCCGATCGCCGGCGTGTTTTTCGCGCTGGAGGTGGTCATCGGCCATTACGGGCTGGGCGCGTTCGCCCCGGTTGTGCTTGCGTCGGTGACGGGCACCATTGTCAGCCGTCTGCATTATGGCGATTTCCCGGCGTTCGTATTGCCGGCGGAGTTCTCCATTCAGTCCTTTTGGGAGTTTCCGGCATTCGCCATTCTCGGCATCGTTTCCGCCGTGGTCGCCATCGCCTTCATGCGGGCGACGTTCGGCGTGGAGGACTTGGTCAAGCGCCTTGCCATTCCTCGGGTGATAAGTCCGGCGATTGGCGGCCTGATCGTCGGCGTCATCGCGATCTGGTTCCCACAGGTCATCGGCGTTGGCTACGAGGCGACGGACCAGGCCTTGCGCTCGGCACTGCCGATCTGGCTGCTGCTGGTGCTGATCGTCGCGAAGATCGTCGCCACATCCGTCAGCCTTGGCTGCGGCTTCGGCGGCGGGGTGTTCAGCCCATCGCTGTTTCTGGGTGCCATGACGGGCGGGGCGTTTGGCTACATCGCCTCGCTGCCGTTTCCGGAGCTGAGCTCGGGCGCCGGCGCCTATACGCTGGTCGGCATGGGCGCGGTCGCAGGGGCGGTGCTGGGCGCGCCGATCTCGACCATCCTGATCATGTTCGAGATGACGTCGGACTACGGTCTTACGATCGCGATGATGGTCGCCGTCGTCATCGCGTCGGTTCTGACAGAACAGGTCGGCGGCCGCAGCTTCTTCCAAGCTCAACTCGATCGACGCGGCATCAATATCAGCGGCGGCCGAGAGACCACCCTTCTGGCCGAGATCAAAGTCGGCGATCTGATGAAGGATGATTTCGCCCGGATCAGGCCGGATGCCAGCTTTGAGGATTTGCGGGAGGAATTTCATACCGCCCGCTATGGCGAAGTCTTTGTCATGGGCAAGCGGGGCGATCTGGTCGGCGTCGTAACGCTTGCCGATCTCGCGCATGCCGAACCCGCCGACGGCAAGACGAGTTGTTCCGCCGCCGACGCCTGCCGGGCCAACCAGCCGGTTCTGGCCGTCGGGGACGGCTTGGCCAAGGCCATGGATCTGATGGATAAGGCCGGCGAGAGCCACATTCCGGTGATCGACGGCCACGAGTCCCGCTGCGTGGTTGGGGTCGTGCACGAACATGACATCATGCTCGCCTATCATCGCGCACTGATGCGGGCGCGGGCGGAAGAACGCGGCGAACCGAACGATAAGCGTCGCGCCAAGAGGCGGGCCAAAAAGCAGGCTTGACGAACACTGACGGATTTGGAATAAATCCGATATCGGATTTATTTTGGCTGTTTTACCATGGCGACGATTATGACCGTCCGCCTGGCGCGGCCCGAAGACGGGCCGGCGCTGAAGGCGCACTTGACCCGTGTGACCGAGTTTTCGATCCGCGAGCCGGACGAAAGCCCGGACTGGCTGGAATCCCCCGAGGCGGACTTGGAACGCCTGCTGGGCGATGGCGACCGCATCCATCTCTTGTTGGCCAATGACGAGATTGTCGGTTCGATCGGCCTGTCGCGCGGTCGGCGCTATCGGGTGCGCTCGCTGGCCACGCTTGGCATCGGCATCGAGCAGGGCTTCAAGGGGCGCGGCTGGGGTGGTTGCTTGATGGATCTCGCCGAGGCCCAGGCGCGGGCCGACGGCATGCACAAGATCGAACTGTTCGTTCGGCCCGACAACGATCACGCCTTGGCGCTTTATCGACGGCATGGCTACCAGGAGGAAGGCCGTCTGGTCGGCAGCCAGCACATTGACGGCCAGCCGGTTGACGACATTGTCATGGGCAAGCGTCTGCGCGCCTTGCCGCCGCCTGTCTGGTCCGATCCGGCGCTGTCGGATCGTCAAGACGAAGGCCAGGAGGCGTCAGCCGTCGTGCGGTGCCCGACGCCGGATGACGCCGCGTCCTTCCTTGAGTTTCGGCGCGCGCTCTGCCGAGAGACGCGGGGGCCGATGCTCGATCCCCGCGACACCCTGCCCGACGAGGGCGAAATGCGGGACCAGTTGGCCCGGCCCGAAAACCCGGGGCGCCTGTCGCTGGCCGCGTTTTGCGGCGACAAGATGGTGGCGGCCATCGGCGCCGAGGCCGGACCGTACCGCCGGCTCGCGCACGCAGCCTCCATGGGGATGGGCGTCCTGCGCCCCTGGTGGGGCAGCGGCGTTGCCGACCGGCTGATGGACGGGGTGGTCGATTGGGGCCAGCGAACCGGCAAGCGCCGGCTGGCCCTGGGCGTCTTTGCCCACAACGAGCGTGGCCGAGCGTTTTACCGCCGTCACGGCTTCGTTGAGGAAGCGACCTCCGGCGCCCACGCCCTGATCGATGGCCGCCCGGCCGATCTCGTCCGCATGGCAAAACCGTTGGGGTCGTCCTTTGAATAGGCGGGCATAACCGCTTCGACGACGGCCGGCGCGTGCTATATCAGGGGCATGAGTGATTTGCCCCTGCATGACGACCCGCTGGCCGCCCCGGCGCCGGTTGTGGATTACCCCTATCTTGCCGGCCTGAACCAGGCGCAACGCGAGGCCGTTGAGGCCTTGGACGGCCCGGTGCTGGTTCTCGCCGGCGCCGGGACGGGCAAGACAAGGGTCCTGACAACCCGGCTCGCCCACCTGCTGGTCACACGCAAGGCCTTTCCGGGACAGATCCTGGCGGTGACCTTCACCAACAAGGCGGCGCGCGAAATGCGGGACCGTGTCGGCGACCTGCTCGGCGCGCCGATGGAGGGCTGGTGGCTTGGCACCTTCCACTCGCTGGCGGCCCGCATCCTGCGTCGCCATGCCGATCTGGTTGGGCTGAAGTCCAACTTCACGATCCTCGACACCGATGACCAGATCCGCCTGATCAAACAGTTGCTGGAGGCGGAGAACATAGACGCCAAGCGCTGGCCGGCCCGGCTGATTCTGGGTGTCATCGAACGCTGGAAGGATCGTGGCCTGACGCCGGACAGACTGAAGGCGGAAGATGCCGGCGACGTTGCCGGCGGCCGCATGGTTGAGCTCTACAAGGCCTATCAGGCGCGCCTGCAGGCGTTGAACGCGTGCGATTTTGGCGATTTGCTGCTGCACAATCTGACCGTGTTCCAAGGCCACGCCGACATTTTGGCCCGCTACCATCAGCAGTTCCGTTACATCCTGGTCGACGAGTACCAGGACACGAACGTGGCCCAGTATCTCTGGCTGCGGCTGCTGGCCCAGGGCCACCGCAACCTGTGCTGTGTCGGCGACGACGACCAGTCGATCTATGGCTGGCGGGGGGCGGAGGTCGGCAACATCCTGCGCTTCGAAAGCGACTTTCCCGGCGCCAAGGTCATCCGCCTGGAGCGCAACTACCGCTCCACCAGCCACATATTGGGCGCCGCCTCCGGCCTGATCGCCAACAATCGCGGCCGGCTCGGCAAGACGCTTTACACCGAGAGCGATGGCGGCGAGCCTGTGACCGTGCGCAGCATCTGGGACGGCGAGGAGGAGGCGCGCTGCCGCCACGCGCTCGAGCGGGCGGGGGAGGGCGCGCGGGTGGCGCTGATCTGCT
>JBCBSH010000190.1:0-8584 GCA_039819285.1 Pseudomonadota bacterium | reverse complement strand
ATCCAGCGCATGATCATCGCCAAGCAGCTTGTCGAAAGGCACCCTGTGTGACCGACACCGCGACGGACGATCTGCCGCTGGCCGGGGTGCGCATCCTGGCCGCCGAACAGTACGGCGCGGGCCCGTTCGGCACCATGTACATGGCCGATATGGGGGCGGAGATCATCAAGATCGAAACGCCTCCGGTGGACGGCACGGGCGGTGACAGCGCCCGCCAGTCCGGCCCCCACTTCCTGGGCGACAATGACAGCCATTTCTTCCAGACCTTCAATCTGGGCAAGCGCAGCCTGACCTTGAATCTGCGCCACCCGTCGGGCCAGGCGGTGCTGCACCGGCTGGTCCAAGGCGCGGATGCGGTGATCAACAATTTGCGCGGCGACTTGCCGGGCAAGCTGGGTCTGACCTATGAACACTTGTCGCCGGTCAAGCCGTCGATCGTCTGCGCCCATCTGTCCGGCTATGGCCGCATGGATGACCGGGCGGGGCGGCCGGCCTACGACTATCTGATGCAGGCCGAGGCCGGCTTCATGTCCGTAACCGGCGAGCCGGACGGGCTGCCGACCCGCATGGGCCTGTCGATCGTCGATTTCATGACCGGCCTGACCACCGCGTTCGCCCTGACCGCTGCGCTCTTCGGCGCCGCCCGATCCGGCAGGGGCCGGGACGTGGACGTGACGCTCTACGACGTCGCCATCCATCAAATGAGCTATCCGGCGACCTGGTATCTGAACGAGGGCACGGTGACCAACGCCCGCCCGCGTTCCGGCCATCCCTCGGTCGTGCCGTGCGAGATGTTCCCGACCAGCGACGGCCACATCTTCATCATGTGCGTGCTGGACAAGTTCTGGCGCCGGCTGTGCGAACTGCTGGGCTGCGCCAAACTGTTGGACGATCCGCGCTTCGCGACCTTTGCCGACCGCCGCGCCAACCGGGATGCCTTGGCGGAGCGTCTTGACGCGGTCCTTGTCACGAAGCCGACCGCCGAATGGATGGCGATCCTGATGGGGCAGGTGCCGGTCGCCCCGGTCTATGATTTTGCCGGCGCGCTGGACAATCCGTACTTGCGCGAACGCGGCGGCATCGGCACCTTTGACCATCCCATGAAGCCCGGCTTCAAAGTGCTGGCCAACCCGATCCTGCTGGACGGCAAGCGCGTGGCCGCACGGCCTGGGCCCGCGCTTGGCGCCGATACCGACGCCCTGCTGGCGGAGGTCGGCTATTCGGCCGGCGAAATCGAGGCCTTGCGTCAGGACGGCGCGGTGTAGCCGGCGATGAAGCTTGAAGGCATCCGCGTCATCGACCTGTCGCTGTTCCTGCCCGGACCGCACCTGACCATGATGATGGCCGATCACGGGGCGGAGGTGATCAAGGTCGAACCGCCGGGCGAGGGCGAGCCGGTGCGCAATGTCGGCTATCGCGCCGGCGGCGACAGCGTCTGGTTCCGCAACACCCATCGCGGCAAGAAGAGCATCGTCCTGAACCTGAAGGACCCGCTGGGCCGCGAGGCGCTGCTGCGCCTGGCGGAAACGGCGGACGTCATGGTCGAGGCATTCCGGCCCGGCGTCGTTGACCGGCTGGGCGTGGGGTACGAGGCGGTGTCGGCCCGCAACCCGGCCCTGATCTATGCCTCGATCGCCGCTTTCGGCCAGACCGGGCCGGAGCGCAACCGCCCGGCGCATGATCTGGCCATCGAGGCCATGGCCGGTGACGTTGGGCAGCCTGAACCTGGGCAGCGACGGCCAGCCGACCAACCCGCACATGCCGGTCGCCGACCTTTCCGGCTCGCTGATGGCGCTGAGTGGCATCCTCATGGCGCTGCACCGCCGCCACACGACGGGCAAGGGCGACTATATCGACCTGTCGATGATGGACGCGACCATGGCCTGGCTGCCCAACGTCACCGGCCCGGTCTTCGCCGAGGACCGTCCGCCGGTGGTCAAGCACGAGCGGTCCTTCGGCGGCTATGCCTTCTATTCGATCTATGGCACCGCCGATGGCGGCCATATCGCACTCGGCGGGGTCGAGGCCAAATTCGTGCGCAATCTGCTGACCGCGCTGGACCGTCCCGACCTGATCGACATCGCCACGGGACCGCCGGGGCCGGGGCAGGAACCGGTGAAGGCGTTCCTGCGCGAGACCTTCGCCCAGCGCACGCGGGCGGAGTGGGTGGCCTGGCTGGCCGACAAGGATGTCTGTGCCGCGCCGGTGTTGAACCTGAAAGAGGCGTTTCATCAGCCGCAGACGGCGGCCCGCGAGATGCTCGTGCGCGACGCGGACGGCAACCTCCACATCGGCATCCCGATCAAGTTCAAGGACGAGCCCGGCCGCATCGATCCGACGCTGCCCGGCCTGGGCCAGCATACCGAGGAACTGCTGAGCAACGTGGGCTTCGACGCCTCACAAATCGCTTCGGCCTCGGGCCGTGGCTAACCGCCTCGACGGAGCTGCATCGAATAGCTGAACCGGTCGGCCGGGTGATAGTTGATCGAGATCTGTAGCTGCTTGTCGTTCTCGCCGATATAGCGGCGCACGACGCGCACGGCCCAGACGTCGGGCTCACAGCCGAGAACTTCGCCGATCGCCGACGGCATGGGTTCCGCGGTGATGTCCTGCCAGACCGTGGTGACAACCTCGCCATATTCGGCCTCGATCAGGCTGTAGAACGGTCCGTCCTGCTCAGCCAGCTTGGGCGCCAAGCCGGCGAACTGGCCGTTGATGAACACGCGGGTGAATGAGATCGGGGCGCTGCCGTCGGGCTCGTTGCGGACGGCCTCGACCTTCAACCAGCGCCGCCGCGGCTGGCCGCCCAGAAAACCGACCAGATCGCTGTCGTTCTTGACCTTCTCGATCGACCTTATGTCGAAGCGTGTGTCGGTGGCGTACTGGAACAGGCCCGACAGCGACCGCATGGATTGCACAAACGCGGCCTGCGGCTCGCGCGCGATGACCTGGCTGCCGGACCCCTGGCGGCGCTGCAGCAGCCCGCTGTCGGTCAGGCGGCGCAGCGCCTCGCGCACCGTATAGCGGCTGACACTGAACTCGCCGCACAACTCGCTTTCCGTCGGCAACAGCGCGCCCACCTCGTAGACGCCGGCCTCAATGCGCTGGCGCAGCACGTTGCTGAGCTGGTGGTATCGCGGCAGGGCGTCGTTGTCGGTGGTGACGCTCAACATCATGTTCCTTTGGCTGGTGGCTGTTGCCGACCTTCCCAGGCGTAGCGACCGAAGGCCGGCGGCGCAATACCGGTCGACCCTTTGGCGTGCTGCTCAACCGCTGCGTGCCCGCGCCCGGCCATCCGCCCATCCGTCACGGTTGCCACGTCTCTCGCGAACAGTAAAATATGTCCGGACAAATTTCCAAGGGTGCAGATGGGCGTTTCACAGGCGATCGATCGGCGGTGTGAGCACAGCGTCACCCAGCGTCTGTGCCCCATTCTGCGACGGACGGTGACGGATGAGGACAGGGCGCGCGCGTCCTGGCACCTGGTCGACTGGATCGCGTGCACGGCGATTGGCGGCGAATCCCAGGCCGGGCGCTTGCTGTTCCGTGAGGTTGCGGACCGCTTCGGTCGCGATGGCCTGCTGCCGTCTGCCAAGGCTGGACCGGCCATGACGGCATTCGGGCTGGGTGGCCTGGGCGCGGTCTTGGAGATGGACGACGTCCACCGCACCGCGCTGCTGCATCCCGGGCCGGTGATCATGCCCGCGGCCCTGGCGGTCGCCCGAGATATCGACACGTCCGGCACCGACATGCTCGACGCCATCATACGCGGGTACGAGGCGATGATCCGCCTGGGCCGCGCGGTGGGACCGGGCCATTACGCCATGTTTCACAATACCGGCACCTGCGGTGCCTTCGGCGCGGCTGCCGCCGCCGGGTCGTTGCTCGGCCTGGACGACGGACAACTGGTCAGCGCGCTTGGCAATGCCGGCACCCAGTCGGCCGGGTTCTGGCAGTGTCGGCACGAACCGGTGATGACCAAGCCGATGCACAATGCCCATGCCGCCTGGTCCGGCGTTACGGCGGCCAGCCTGGCGGCGCGCGGCTTCACCGGGCCGGCGACCATCCTGGAAGGCCCCCAGGGCTTCTTCGCCGCGACCTGTCCTGATGGCGATCCGATGGAAGTGGTGGCGGAGCCGGAGGCCGCCTGGCAGATCTGGGACGTCAGCTTCAAGCCCTGGCCCGCCTGCCGCCATGTCCATCCGGTGATCGACGCGGCCCTGGCGCTCGGCGAGGTCGATCCCGCCGCGATCGAGGCCGTCACCGTGCGGACCTATGGCGATGCCGTGCGGTTCTGCGACCGGGTGCATCCGAACACGTCGGTCGAGGCCAAGTTCAGCCTTCAGCATGCCGTCGCCGTGGTACTGACCGACGGCAAGCCGACGCTGTCGCATTTCGAGCCGGCAGCCTACCAGCGGGCGGATCTGGCAGCGCAGCGCGATCGCGTCACGGTCACGATCGATGACGGGTTTGACGCCGCCTATCCGGCCCATTTCGGCGCCGCTGTTGAGGTTCGCTTCAAAGACGGCGACCGAAAACAGGCCTCGGTGGCCGACGCGCTCGGTGACCCGGAAAACCCGTTCGACGAAGCCGGACGGCTGGCAAAGGCCCGCCAGCTTCTCAGTGCGGCGGGCTGGTCGGCGGCGCGCCAGGACCGAACCATCGACGCCGCGCTGGGCCTCGGCGACGGCAAGCCGCTTCAGGCGCTGATGGCGGCACTCGCCGACAGGCCGAACTAAAGGGACATTGAAGCCTTGGACTATTTTCAGGCCGTCGACTATCCGTCGTTGATCGCCGAGTACGGCCGCCCGGCCGACTTCGCCGACCGGTTCGCCCGGCTCAGCCGCGACGAGCTGCGGGCGATCCAAAACCGGCGCTTTCTGGAGGCGATGGCGTTTGCCTGGCGGGTGCCGTTTTACAGGCGCCATTGGGGCGGTGCGGGGCTGGAGCCGGGCGACATCGCGTCGGTGGAGGACATCGCCCAGCTGCCGCCCTATTCCAAGGCCGACCTGATGTCATCGGTCGAGGCCCATCCGCCGATCGGCGATTTCGATGGGCTGGACACCTATGCGGAGGACGACCGGCCGCCCCTGATCTTCCAGACCACCAGCGGCACCACCGGCAAGCCCCAACCGCTGCTGTTCGGGCCGCGCAGCCGCGAGATCCAGAACCTGCTGCTCGCCCGGTTCTATGCGCTGCAGGGCATTACGCGGGACGACGTGATCCACTCCGTCTACGGCCACGGCATGGTCAATGGCGGGCATTATGTGCGCGAGGCGGTGACGCGCTGGGTCGGCGCGCAGATGCTGACGGCCGGTACGGGCGTCGAAACGCGCTCGGCCAACCAGGTCGCCCTGATGCGCGATTTCGGCGCGAACGCGCTGATCGGCTTCGGCGATTTCATCCGCCGCCTGGCCGAGGTGGCGCGCGAGGCCGGGCTGCAGCCCGGGGTCGACATCCCGATCCGGATCATCAGCGGCCATCTCGGTGCCGAAAGCCACGCCTCCATGTCCGAGGCTTGGGGCGGGGCGGAGGTCTTCGACTGGTACGGCGTCGGCGACACCGGCGCCATCGCGGGTGAGGGGCCGGACCGGTCCGGGCTCTACGTGCAAGAAGACGCGCAACTGCTGGAAATCCTGGACGTGGAGACCGGCGCGCCCGTACCCGACGGCGAGGCCGGGGATATGGTCTGCACCTGCCTGTTCAAGACCGACATCTTTCCGATCATCCGCTTCAACACCCATGACGTGTCGCGCTTCCTGACCGATGCCTCGCCCATGGGTCTCAGCCTGCGCCGCATCGCCGGCTTCCTCGGCCGCAGCGACAACATGGTCAAGCTGCGCGGCATCAACATCTACCCGACCGGCATCGGCGCCATCCTGACGGAACAGCATGACGACCTGAATGGCGAGTTCGTCTGTCATGTCGGCCGCAACGACGGCAGGGATGAAATGACGGTCACGATCGAGACAACCGGCGCGCTCGACCGGCCGACCGAGGCGTACGAAACCCTGCTGCGCACGCGCCTGGGTGTTGAGATCAAGGTCGCGCTTGCCGCACCGGGCGGGCTGGCGGAGGTCACCCAGATCGAACGACGGCAAAAGCCGATCCGCCTGATCGACGAGCGACAGCAGGGATCATGAGCGCTTCCGGACCGGTCGAGCAGCGCGTACGCGACGCGCTGGCGCGGATCGCCGCTGTCAACGATCAGTGGCTCATCTTCGTGGCGCTGGATGCGGATCGGGCGATTGCCGACGCCAGGGCCAGCGACCAGCGCCGTGACGAGGGACGATCGCACGGCGCCTTGGACGGCGTGCTGGTTGCGATCAAGGACAATATCGACGTCGTGGGGTTGCCGAGCGCGGCGGGCATCGGCGCGTTTCGCAATCGCATCGCCGAGGCCGATGCCCATGTGGTCGCCCGGCTGCGCGCCGCCGGCGCGATCATCCTGGGCAAGCTGAACATGCATGAAGGGGCGTTGGGGGCGACAACCGACAACCCGTTCTTCGGCCGCTGTGCCAACCCGTTGGCGCCGGACCATACACCAGGCGGGTCCAGTGGCGGTTCGGCGGCCACGGTGGCGGCCGGCATCGCACCGCTGACTTTGGGCACCGACACCATGGGGTCGGTCCGCATTCCGGCGGCCTATTGCGGGGTCTGGGGCCTGAAGCCGACGGCGGGGCTGGTCGCCCAGACCGGGCTTTTGCACTTGAGCTGGACATTGGACACGATCGGCCTGTTGGCGGACGGGCCGGACCGTTTGGCCGCCGGGCTTTCCGTGATCGCGGGCCCGGTCAACGACGACCCATCGAGCAGATTGCCGCCGGACGACTGGACGGTTGGCTTTCGCCATGACAATGGCCTCGCCGGTGTGGTGCTCGGCCGGCCGACGGCCCTCGACGAGTTTCCCCTGGAGCCGGCAGTGGCGGATGCCTACGCGGCCGCCCTCGCCGCTGCTGAGAAGGGCGGCGCGGCGGTGCGGCCCATCGACATTCCAGGCTGGCAGCCGGGCAAGCTGCGCCGGGCCGGGCTGCTGGCGGTCGAGGCTGAGGGCGCCTTCTTGCTGGCCGATGCGCTGGCGCGCGACCCGGACGGGTTCTCGCCAGAGTTCAGTGGGTTTCTCGACTACGGCGTTCGGGCCTCGGCCGCCCGCCTAGCCGGGTCGTACCACCTTCTGCGCAACGTCGGCCATGCGGCGCGCCAAGCTCTGAATGGTGTCGACGCGCTTATCCTGCCGACAGCCCCCCAGACCGCGTTTCGCCATGGCGCGCCCGTGCCCGTGAACCAGGCCGACCTGACCGCCCTGGCCAATGCCGCCGGTTGTCCGGCGCTGTCGATCCCCTGGCCGACCGGGCCGGGTGCGTTGCCGGCCGGCATTCAGCTTGTGGGGTCGCCCTATTCCGACGGACCCCTGCTGTCGATCGGCGCGGCCCTACACAAGGCCGCCTAGACCTTATCCAGGCGCCGTTCGTCGATCCGCCAGGCATTGTCCGGCGGGTACATATCGTTCAGCCAGGCGGGCCCACCATGGGCGACCCAGCAGGCCGACGCGATGTGTGCGCACGCGACCAGGACGTCGAGATCCGATTGCCGCATGGTCCAGCGCGCCTGCGCCGCCACGGCGAGCTGCCCCATGATCTCGCCGCGCCAGACCATGGGCGCGTAGATCGACGAGCCCATGCGCGAGGTCTTCAAATACTGGCGAAAGTCGCCATGCTCGTCGGTGTTTGCCAGGATCAGCTTGGACCGGTTGCGCACCACCCAGCCGGGGTTGCCCTCCTCGATCGGGATCATCAGCCGTTCCTGGTCGGGCGGAAAGTTCACATTGCCGACCAGCATGTGATAGGTGCCGTCCGGGCTGATCATGAAGGCCCCGGCGACGAAATACTGCGTCTCGCCCGGCTTCAGCGCGTCCGGCCGACGATGCGCGTCGCGGTCCCCCAGCGTGTCGTAACAGCGCTGGAGGATCGCGCGCAGCGCGCTTTCCGGGCCGTCCGCGGCAAGCGCGGCGGCGCCGGCCTCATCGACCAGCGCCAGCCCGCTCTTAGGAGTACTCACCGAGACGCTACTGCGCGATCTCGTCCCGCATTTCGATGATGCGGTCGACCAAGGCGCGCCCGTCGGTCCCGACGCCCTCGTTCAGCTCGTACCAGTTCGCGTACACCGCCTCGACATTTGCGTCGGCGAACATCGCCGTCATCTGTTCGGGCGAGGCGTAGTGCACTGTCATGCCGTTCGCCTCCAGCGCGTCGATCGCCGCCTGGCTGTAAGCCGCGTGGTTGGCGAAATGCTCGTCCTCGATGGCCCGGAACTCTGCCGCTACGGCTTCCTTCAAATCATCCGGCAGCGCGTCCCAGGCGTCGTTGTTGACGATGAAGGACCAGGGCACGACCGTGCCGATCCGCCAGATTGAGATGTGGTCGGCGACCGTGTGGAAGCCGAAGCCGTTGGCGGTTCCGACCGAGGTCATGATGGCGTCCACGATGCCGCGCTGCAGGGCCGGCACGATCTCGCTGGAGCCTTTGGAGTCCGTCGGCGCCTTCGACGGCATCCGCGTGCGCGTGCACAATACCGAGGCCGCAGC
>JBCBSH010000189.1:0-8672 GCA_039819285.1 Pseudomonadota bacterium | reverse complement strand
ACCCGTTCGGGTGGCGCGATCGTCGAAATATGGCCGAAATCAGGCAGAAAAACCGATTGTCGACAAAGCGTTGGCAGATAATCTCACCCGTCGCCGTGTCGATTGCAACAGCATGAAGGTGAGGATTTTGTGAATATGCCGTGACCATCGCCACGGTCACGAAGCGACCGCATCACGAATCTCGTCAAGGATCTGGGGATCGTCGATCGTCGCCGGCACGCTGACCTCCTCACCATCGGCGATTTTGCGCATCGTGCCGCGCAAGATCTTGCCCGATCGGGTCTTGGGCAGGCGATCGACGACAAGTGCCGTCTTGAACGCGGCCACCGGCCCGATCTGGTCGCGCACCATCTGCACGACCTCGCGCGTGATGTCGCCATATGGCCGCTCGACACCCGCCTTCAGAACGACGAAGCCGAGCGGCAATTGTCCCTTCAAATCGTCGGCGACCCCGATGACCGCGCATTCCGCGACGTCTTGATGCGCCGCCAGTACCTCTTCCATAGCCCCGGTCGACAGCCTGTGGCCGGCCACATTGATGACGTCGTCGACGCGGGTCATGACATGGAAGTAGCCATCCTCGTCGACAAAGCCCGCATCCCCGGTCTTGTAGTAACCGGGAAAGTCGGTCAGGTAGGCCTGACGGTACCGGTCCTCGGCGTTCCAAAGGGTGGGGAAGGTGCCGGGCGGCAGGGGCAGCCTGGCCACCAGGGCGCCGACATCGCCGGGCGCGACCTCTTGTCCTTCCGGGTCCAGCGCCCTGACGTCCCAACCCGGTACCGCTTTGGTCGCCGAGCCGGGTTTGACCGGGAACAGTTCCATGCCGATGGGATTGCCGCAGATCGCCCAGCCGGTCTCGGTCTGCCACCAATGGTCGATCACGGGCACGTGCAGCTTTTCCTCGGCCCACCGGATGGTGTCGGGGTCGGATCGCTCGCCGGCCAGGAACAGGGTCCGCAGGCTGGAAATGTCGTGGTCGCCGAGCAGAACGCCGTCCGGGTCTTCCTTCTTGATCGCGCGAAAGGCCGTCGGCGCGGTGAACAGGGCGGAGACCTTATGCTGGTCGATCACCCGCCAATAGACACCTGCATCCGGCGTGCCGACCGGCTTGCCCTCGAACAGCACCGTCGCGCAGCCGTACAGCAGCGGCGCATAGACGATGTAGGAATGGCCGACCACCCAGCCGACATCGGACGCCGCCCAGAAGACCTCGCCCGGCGCCATGCCGTAGAAATGCTTCATGGTCCAGTTCAGGGCGACCGCGTGGCCGCCATTGTCCCGCACGATGCCCTTCGGCACGCCGGTCGTGCCGGACGTGTAGAGGATGTATAGCGGGTCCGTGGCCATAACCGGTACGCAGGCGGCGGGCTCTGCCGCCGCGACAGCCGCCGCCCAATCCTCGTCGCGGCCCACGATCAATTCGGCCTGCAGCTGGGGTCGCTGCAGGATCAGCGTGCGCGGTACCTTGTGGCTGGCTTGCGCGATCGCGCCGTCCAGCAGCGGCTTGTAGGCGACCAGCCGGCCGGGTTCTATCCCGCACGACGCGGACAGGATCATCACTGGCTTGGCGTCGTCGATGCGCGTTGCCAGCTCGTGCGCGGCGAAACCACCGAAGACGACCGAGTGCACGGCGCCGATGCGCGCACAAGCCAGCATGGCAATCGCCGCCTCGGGCACCATCGGCATATAGATGATCACCCGGTCACCTTTGCCGACGCCGCGCGAGGCCATGGCGCCGGCCAGCTTCGCGACCGCCTCGGTCAAGGCGCGAAAGCTGAAGCGCTCAATCGTCTCGGTGACCGGACTGTCATAGATCAGGGCCGTATCGTCGCCCCTGCCGGCGGCCACATGCCGGTCAAGCGCGTTGTAGCAGGTGTTCAACTGGCCGCCAGGGAACCAGCGATACATCGGCGGGTTGGCATCGTCCAAAACCCGATCCCAGGGTTTTGTCCAGTCGATGCCTTGGGCGGCATCCGCCCAAAACCCCTCCGGATCGTCCAGTGATCGGCGATAGGCTTGATCATAGATGCCCATGGTTGGGTTCCGCCCCGTTCGTTGACGCCTTTTGTCCGGCTGTTCTCAGAATAGTGCGGCGCCTCGTCGCGGAACGCAAACGTCTGGTGCCGTCGCGTCCGCGCCCGTAGGCTGGCAGGCGATGTACCGTCGGGGGAGGATGGGTGAGGTGAACCCTTTCGAACAGGGCCTGCAGCAAAACGACGCCAATTATGTGCCGTTAAGTCCGCTGTCGTTTCTCGAACGGACTGCCATGACCTATCCGGACAGGCTGTCGGTCGTGCATGGGCGTCAGCGTCATACCTGGCACCAAACGCGGGGGCGGTGTTTGCGCCTGGCGTCCGCCTTGAAACGTCGGGGTATCGGTCATGGCGACACGGTCGCGATCATGGCACCGAACATCCCGCCGGTCTTGGAGGCCCATTTTGGCGTGCCGATGGTCGGTGCGGTGCTGAACGCGCTGAACACGCGGCTGGATGCCGCCGCACTCGCGTTCATCCTGGAACATGGCGGCGCCAAGATCCTGCTGACCGACACCGAACACGCCGCGAAGATGAAGGAGGCGCTGGCCACGCTGGCCGTCAGACCCGAGGTGATCGATATCGACGACAGCGAGGGCCCCGGCGGCGAGCGGCTGGGAACCATGGACTATGAGGCGCTGCTCGCGGAGGGCGATCCGACCGATGCCTTCGCGCCGCCGCCCGATGAATGGCAGGCAATTACGCTGAACTACACCTCCGGCACGACGGGCAATCCGAAAGGCGTCGTCTATCACCATCGCGGCGCCTATCTGAACGCCGTGGGCAACGCCCTGGTCTGGCCGCTGCCGCATCACCCGACCTATCTGTGGACATTGCCCATGTTCCACTGCAACGGCTGGTGCTTTCCCTGGACGATCACGGCGACGGCGGGCACCCATGTCTGCCTGCGCCAGGTGTCCGGCCAGACCATCTATGACGCGCTCGCCGACCACGGCGTCACCCATCTGTGCGGCGCGCCGATCATCATGGGCATGCTGCTGAACCAGCCGGAAGATCAGCGCCGCGCCTTCGACCAGACGGTCTATATGATGACCGCGGCCGCGCCGCCGCCCGCCTCGGTGCTGCAGGGGATGGAGGAACTGGGCTTTGTCGTCACCCATGTCTACGGGCTAACGGAAACCTATGGTCCCGCGACGGTATGCGCCCTGCAGGAAGCGTGGCAGGACTGCGACCCCGACGAGCGAGCGCGGCTGAAGTCGCGCCAGGGCGTGCCCTATCCGGTTCAAGAAGAGTTGATGGTCGGCGATCCCAAAACGCTGGAACCCGTGCCCAAGGACGGCCAGACCATGGGCGAGGTTTTCATGCGGGGCAACATCACCATGAAGGGGTACTTCCAGAACCAGAGGGCGACGAACGAAGCCTTCGCCGGCGGCTGGTTCCATACCGGTGACCTGGGCGTCTGGCATGCGGACAGCTACATCGAGCTAAAGGACCGGTCGAAGGACATCATCATTTCCGGCGGCGAGAACATCTCGACGATCGAGGTCGAGGACGTGCTTTATCGCCATCCGGCTGTCTTGGAGGCCGCCGTCGTCGCTCGCCCTGACGAGAAGTGGGGCGAAACGCCATGCGCCGTCGTGACGCTGAAGAAGGGCATGAAGGCAACCGAGCGCGAGATCATCGATTTCTGTCGTGATAACCTGGCCCACTTCAAATGCCCTAAGACGGTGATTTTCGACGCCCTGCCCAAGACGTCGACGGGCAAAATCCAAAAGTTTCAGCTGCGCGAACGCGTTAGGAACATGCCCCATAATGGATGACGGAAACGAGGCTGAGGGTATTACCCAGCCGGCTATAACGCGCGAAGCCATCAGGTCCGGCGCCATTGCCGAACTGGTCAAGCAGCAGGACCCGGACTTCCAAATTCTGTCGGAACATGAGCGTCAGGCCACGCTCGACAAGACGCTAGCGGCCTGGGACGGTGGGGATATCTGGCTCTTCGGCTATGGTTCGCTGATCTGGAACCCGGCCTTCCATTACGTCGAGCGGCGGCTGGGTCGCATCCACGGCTATCACCGGCAGTTCTGCCTGTGGACGCCGGCGGGCCGGGGATCTCCCGACTTTCCCGGCCTGATGCTGGCGCTGGAGCATGGCGGCTCGTGCCAAGGGATCGCATTTCGGATCGCCGCGGACCAGGTGGGCGAGGAACTGGACATCGTCTGGCGGCGCGAAATGATCGCTGGGTCCTATCGGCCGGTCTGGACGACGGTCCATGCGGCACCGTCACCGGTCAAGGCGATTGCCTTCGTCATGGATCGGACCAACCATCGTTATGCGGGCCGCCTACCCGACGACCAGATCGTCGAGACGATTGCCCATGCCCATGGGCCGATCGGCCGTTGTGCCGACTATCTGTTCAGCACGGTTGAGCATCTGGCCGAACTCGGCATCGACGATCACCGCTTGACCCATCTCGCTGGCCTGGTACGCGCCAAGCTTAAGCAGAACCCGGCATGACAAAGGGCGCCCGAGGGCGCCCCTTTCCGATGCGCTAAAGCGCCGGCTTACTTTAGGCCGATGCCGGCAAAGCGCTTGTTGAACTTGGCCACCTGACCGCCGCGATCGACAAGCTTCTGAACGCCCGTCCAGGCCGGATGTGACTTGGCGTCGATGTCCAGGCGCAAGCTGTCGCCCTCACTGCCCATCGTGCTGCGGGTCTTGAACTCGGTACCGTCGGTCATAACGACGGTGATTTCGTGATAGTCGGGATGGATGTCGGCCTTCATGGCTGAACCGTCCTAAAGTCTGAAAAGCGAGCGCGTCATATAGAGAACCTCCGGCAACGATGCAAGAGGTCTGCGTTGCCTCCTTGAGGCTGCGGTCCGTTGACGCGTGTTGGTCCCCGCCGGCTTGTTGCGGTCTGAGCCCGCCGCTATACCAGGCAAACCAACCGGCAAAAAGAGCTTGAAAGCCGAAATGCTGCGCGAACCCACCTATGTCGAGGCCGATCAGGAAGCCAAAGCCGAGCGAAAGCGTTCGGCGCGACGCGACCTGAAACCGCTTCGACGACTGGTACCGTTCCTCAAACCCTATCGGCGGCCCATCCTGGGGGCGCTGACCGCACTGACCGTTTCGGCCATCACCGTCCTGGGCCTTGGAAGCGGCCTGCGCGCGCTGATCGATCAAGGCTTTCAGGAGGGCAACGCGATCCTGCTGAACCGTGCCTTGCTGGTCTTGCTGCTGGCGGTCGTCTTATTGGCCGGCGCATCCTATGCCCGGTTCTTCCTGGTATCTTGGATCGGGGAGAGGGTGGTCGCCGACATTCGGCGGGCCGTCTATGACCGCGTCGTTGGCCTGGATGTCGGTTTCTTCGAGACCACCAAGACGTCCGAGATCATTTCGCGGCTGACGACCGATACGACCGTGCTGCAGGTTGTCGTTGGCTCCTCGGCCTCGGTGTTCCTGCGCAATCTGTTGATGTTGATCGGTGGCACAATCCTATTATTGATCACCAGCGCTTGGTTGACGCTGCTTGTCCTGCTGGTCGTTCCGCTTGTCCTGGTGCCGATCCTGGTTTTCGGTCGCAAGGTTCGCCGCCTCAGCCGCGCGAGCCAGGACCGTGTCGCCGATGTCGGTTCCGCCGTTGACGAGTCCCTCTATGGCATTCGCACGGTAAAGGCCTTTGCGCATGAAGCGCTGGAGCGTGGCCACTTCGCCGGCCGCGTCGAGAAGGCCTTTTCCGTTTCGATCGAGCGCATCCGGGCCCGTGCGTTGCTTACGGCGACCGTCATTCTCTTGGTTTTTGCGGCGGTTGGTGCGGTGCTCTGGCTGGGTGGCCACTGGGTCCTCGATGGACGCATGTCGCCGGGGTCCTTGGCCGCCTTCATATTCTACGCGGTTGTGGTCGCGGCGTCAGCGGGCGCCTTGAGCGAGGTTGTGGGGGACTTGCAGCGCGCGGCCGGTGCCGCCGAGCGGCTGTTCGAACTTCTCGCCCAACGGCCGACGATTGCGACGCCGGCGCAGCCTGTGGCCCTGCCGTCCCCGCCTCGCGGCGCGGTCTCTTTCCAGGGCGTCAGTTTTCGCTATCCGTCCCGGCCGGAGACGGCGGCATTACACGGTCTCGACCTCGAAGTCGCGGCCGGTCAGGTCACTGCGCTGGTGGGGCCGAGCGGGGCCGGAAAAACCACCGTGTTTCAGCTGCTGCTTCGATTCTACGATCCCGACAACGGCGTCGTTCGCATGGACGGCGTTGACCTGCGCAGCGCCGATCCGGCCGAGGTGCGGTCGCGCATTGGCTTGGTGCCGCAAGATCCGGCGATCTTTTCCGCAAGCGTGGCGGAGAACATTCGCTATGGCCGGCCGAACGCGGACGAGGCATCGGTGCGTGCGGCAGCCGAGGCCGCCAACGCGGCGGAGTTCATCGAGGCGCTGCCAGAGGGCTATGGCACCTTTGTCGGCGAGCGCGGGGTCCGGTTGTCGGGCGGCCAACGCCAACGCCTTGCGATTGCGCGGGCCCTGCTGCGCGATCCCGTTGTTTTGCTGCTGGACGAGGCGACGTCGGCCCTGGATGCCGAAAGCGAACGTGCCGTCCAGCAGGCCTTGGGCGAACTGATGCACGGGCGGACCACCCTGGTCATCGCCCACCGTCTGGCGACGGTGCAAAATGCCGACCATATAGCGGTCCTGGATCGCGGGCGGCTGGTCGCCGGCGGCAGCCATGCCGACCTGATTGCCGAGGGGGGCCTGTACGCCAGGCTGGCGGCACTCCAGTTCGAATACGCGCCGCTGCGGCTGGCCGGCGAGTAACTTCAACGCTGGTCGATCTTTAGCTCAATCCGGCGGTTGCTTTCCCGACCCTCGGCCGTCGCGTTAGACGTCAGCGGCTGCCATTCACCGAAACCCGCCGCGGCCAAACGCCCGGGCGGCAGGCCTTGTTCGATCAGATAACGCACCACGGACGTGGCCCGCGCCGTCGACAGCTCCCAGTTCGAGGCGAACTCCTCGTTGCTGATCGCCAAATTGTCGGTGTGGCCGTCGACCCGCAGTACCCAGTCGATGTCGTCGGGCAGTTCGTCGGCGACGGCGATCAGCGTGCCGGCGATCTGCGCCAAGTCGCCCGAATTGCCCTCGCGCAGTTCCGCAGACCCGGAATCGAACAGCAAGCCAGACTGGAAGACGAAGCGGTCGCCGACGATGCGAATGTCCGGCCTGTCCTCGACGATCTCGCGAACGCGGCCGAAAAATTCCGACTGGGATCGGCTTAGCGCTTCGACCTCGCGGATCAGCGCCTGGTTCAGCCTGTCGTTGAGGCCCGCGATCTCGATGTCGCGGTCCGACACTTGTGCCTCGGATGCCTCCAGCGCCTCTTGCACGCTTGCCAGCCGTTCGTTCAATTCACTGATCTGCAGGAACAGCTCGGTCGCCAGCAACTCGGCTTCCTGGCGCAGGCCGCGTTCTTCCGACAGCGCTTCGTTCGACGACGACAGGTTCTCGGAAAGCTCGCGGATGGCGATCTCGCTGTCGTCCAGGTCCTCCTGAACCAGCAGCGTGCGTTCCTCGGCGTCGGCCAGTTGCTCGGTCAACACTTGCGATCGGTCGCGCAGGTCGCCCAGTTCAGCCAGCAGCAGTTCCCGCTGCTCTTCCGACAAGCGCAATTCCACTGTCAGCGCATCGCGTTCTTCGGTCGTCTGGGTCAGGCGCTGATTGGCGCTGTCGATCGCGCCTTGCAGTGCGTCCCGTTCTTCGGAAGCTTGGCGCAAGCTTTCACTCGTGCTGTCGATCTCGCCCTGCAGCGCTTGGGCCTCGGCGGTCAGGCTCTCGATCCGCCGGTTCCTCTCGGCCAGGAAGTCCCGCAGTTCTAGGATTTCTTCGGCGCTGAGTTGAAGGCGGGCATTCAGGTCCTCGACCGCGGCCGATTGTTCCGCGAGCTGCCCCCTTGTAGTGCCCAGATCGCCGGTCAGCCGGTCGACCTCGCTCCTGGCATCGGCCAGATCACCAGTCAGCAAATCGACCTCGCCCCGCGTGTCGGCAAGTTCGGTATCGCGGCGCGTCAGCTCGGCGGTCAACCAGTCAACTTCGCCAAGCGAGGTCTCAAGGTCCGCCGTCAGCCCCTCGATGTCCGACCGCGCCGTCCTGAGGTCCGTTGTCAGTGAGAGATTGTCTGCCTGCGCCACCTCCAGGTCGCCGGTCAGCGACTGGTTGTCGGCTTCCGCCGCGGCCAGTTCCTGCCGCAACAGGTCGCGCAGCGAGATGGTTTCATCCAGTTCGATGCCCAGCCGCTCGGCCTCGGCTTGGCTGGCCTCCAAGGTCAGGCTCAGGGCGGCAATCTCCACCTCCAGCCCTTGGCGGACGGCGCGCAGGGCCTCGATGTCCTGACGAAGGCTGGCCAGCTCGCGCAACTGGTCGCCCATGCTGGCCTCGTTCTCGCGGATGGTCGCCAGAGCTTGGCCAAGCTGGCGATCCAGGTCCGTGCCAGTGCCGGTCAGGGCATTGATCTGGGCAAGGGCCGCCGACAACTCATCCTCCAGGCTCGCGGCCTGGTTTTCAGCCTCGGCGACGGATCCGGCCAGCTCATCCCGTTCCTCCACGACGCCCTGAAGGTCTAGGGACAATTGGGCGAAGCGGTCGCGCAGCTCGATGTTCTCTTCGCGCTCCAAGGCCAAGAGGTCGCTCAACTCA
>JBCBSH010000188.1:0-8725 GCA_039819285.1 Pseudomonadota bacterium | reverse complement strand
AGAGGCGTTTCGGGCAGGTGAGGACATTCACGCCATGACTGCGTCGCAGGCCGAACGCCGAGATGCCGTAGATGATGCCGAAATTGATCGCCTTGGCCTTGCGCCTGATATCGCCCGTCATTTCCGCCATCGGTACGTCGAAGACCTGCGACGCAGTCATGGCGTGAATGTCCTCACCTGCCCGAAACGCCTCTTTCAGCGCCTCGACGCCGGCGATGTGGGCGACCAGGCGCAGCTCGATCTGGCTGTAGTCGACCGAGATCAGCTTGCAGCCCTGCTCGGCGATGAAGGCCTCGCGGATGGCACGGCCCTCCTCGGTGCGGATCGGGATGTTCTGCAGGTTCGGGTCGTTAGAGCTGAGCCGGCCGGTGTTGGTCGCCGCCAGGCTGAACGAGGTGTGCACCCGCCCCGTCCGCGGGTTGATGTAATTGACGAGCGCGTCCGTGTAGGTGCTCTTCAGCTTCGACAGTTGGCGCCAATCCAGCACCCGGCGGGCGATGTCATAGCCCTGAGCGGCCAAGGGCTCCAAAATCTCCGACCCCGTGGCGTAGGCCCCCGTTTTGCCCTTCTTGCCGCCTTCGATCCCCATCTCGTCGAACAGCACTTCACCCAACTGCTTGGGCGAGCCGACATTGAACGGGTGGCCCGCCAGCGTGTGGATCTCTTTCTCAAAGCCTTCGATCCGCTCCGCAAAGCGGGCGGACATGCGTTCCAGAATGGCGCGATCGACCTTGATGCCGTCGGTCTCCATCTGGCCGATCACCTGGGCCATCTTGCGCTCGATGGTCTCGTAGACGGTGACCATGCTTTCTGCCACCAGCCGAGGCTTCAGGTGGCGATGCAGGCGCAAGGTGATGTCGGCGTCCTCGGCCGCATAGTCGAGTGCCTTGTCAAGCGGCACGCGATCGAACGTGATCTGGTTCTTGCCCTTGCCAACAATCTCGGTGAACGCGATGCATTGGTGGTTCAGGTGCAGTTGCGACAGCTCATCCATGCCGTGCCCGTGGGCGCCGCCATCGAGCACGTAGGAGATCAGCATGGTGTCGTCGATCGGGTCGAGCCTGGCGCCGTGCCGGACCAGGATCTGATAGTCGTATTTCAGATTGTGACCGATCTTCAGGACCGTCGGGTCCTCCAGCAACGGCTTCAGGACTGCCATCGCCATCTCGGTGTCGAACTGATCGGGGACCTGGTCGCCTTCCTCAAGGTCCAGCGTGCCGTCGCCCGCCTGGCCGACATGGGCCAGCGGGATGTAGCAGGCCTTGCCCGGCGCGGTCGACAGGCTGATGCCGACAAGCTTGGCGGCGGCCGCATCCAGCGAGTCGGTCTCTGTGTCGACGGCGATCGCGCCGGCGGCGAAACCGTCCGCGACCCATCTTTCAAGGGCGGCAACCGTGGTCACCAGCTCGTACGCCGCCTCGGCCGCCCCCGCTTCCTCCGGCTCGGACGGGCCGCCCTCGGCGAACCGGTTCTCCGCTCTTGCGACCAGCGACGGAAACTCCATGCCCTGCAGAAAGGCCAGCAGGGTCGACGGCTCGGTGTCGGGCTCCAGCCCGTCGAGACCGATCGGCAGGTCGACATTGTCGGCCAGCCGTACCAGCTCGCGCGACAGCTTGGCCTGCTCCGCAAAGTTCTGCAGGTTCTCGCGGCGCTTGGGCTGTTTGATTTCGCCGGCCCGGTCCAGCAGCGTGTCAAGATCGCCGAAATCGCCGATAAGCTGTGCCGCTGTCTTGACGCCGATCCCCGGCACGCCCGGCACATTGTCGGTGCTGTCGCCGGCCAGGGCCTGGACGTCGACCACCTTCTCCGGCGGCACGCCGAACTTCTCGATCACCTCATCCCGATCGATCGGTTTGTTCTTCATCGGGTCCAGCATGGTGACGCCATCGCCCACCAGCTGCATCAGGTCCTTGTCAGACGAAACGATGATCGCCTTGTCGCCCCGCTCGCGCGCCAGCTTGGCGTAGGTCGCGATGATGTCGTCGGCCTCGTAGCCCTCGACCTCCACCACGGGCAGGCCAAACGCACGGGCGGCGTCGCGCACCAGCGGGAATTGCGGCCGCAGCTCTTCCGGCGGTTCGTCGCGGTTGGCCTTGTAAAGGTCATAGAGTTCGTTGCGGAAGGTGTGCGACGAGGCGTCGAACACGACCGCGATATGGTCGGCATTCACGTCCGCCAACAGCTTCATCAGCATGCTGGAAAAGCCGTAGACCGCATTGGTCGGCGTGCCGTCGACCTTGCGAATGCGCATGGGAATCGTGTGAAAGGCCCGGAAGATAAATCCCGAACCGTCGACCAGATAATAGGTGCGTTGGCTGTCGTCGCTCATGGCGCCCAAGATGGCGCAAGCAAGGGTCGGAGTCGAGGTGGCGTGGCCGAGGATCGGCGGTTAGTTTGCGCTACCCGTCAAACCCAATCGCTTCATACTGTTGCGAAGCTGGCTGTAGCTGACGCCGAGCGCCTCCGCCGTGCGGCCTTGATGGTGCCGATGGGCGGCGAGTGCGCGCTGGATCTGGGTGCGTTCAAATTCCGCTAGGCTTGCTTTCAGGTCGGTCGGCAGCGGCGCGGGTTTCCGGTCCGGCGCCTTGCCCTGAGAAGCCTTGACGGCTGCCTCGCCGCGCGCCGGCGGACGGAACCGCGACTCAAATGGATCGACCGCGATATGCTCAATAATCGTCTCGCCAGCCTCGGCTGCGCGGGCGACGCTGCGTTCGACCGCGTTCTTCAACTCGCGGACATTGCCCGGCCAAGGGTGGGCCCGAAATGTGGCCAAGGCGCTCTCGGAGAACGCGTCTAAGACGATCCCCAGTTCGCCGGCGAAGCTTTGACCGAAGGCGTTGGCCAACAGTGCGACATCGTCGGGCCGCTCTCTCAAGGGCGGCACCGTCACGACATCAAAGGCCAGCCTGTCCAGGAGGTCAGCGCGGAACCTGCCCGCCTCAGCCTCGGCCGGCAGGTCGACATTGGTGGCCGCGATCAGGCGGACATCGGCGGTCAGCGTCTCGCGTCCGCCTACCCGCTCATACTCGCCATACTCAATGACGCGCAGCAGCTTTTCCTGAATGGCGGCGGGCGCGGTGGCGATTTCGTCGAGGAACAGGCTGCCGCCATCTGCACGCTCGAACCGGCCGGCATGCCGTCGCGCGGCACCGGTAAACGCGCCGGCCTCATGGCCGAAAAGCTCGCTGTCGATCAGATCAACAGGCAGGGCCGCGCAGTTGACCCGCACGAAGGGCTGTTCCCAACGCCCAGACAGATAGTGCAGCCGGGCCGCCAGCAACTCCTTGCCCGTGCCCCGTTCGCCGACCACCAGCACGGGCCGGTCGATCGGAGCGAGTCGCGAAACCTGGTCGAGGACCGTCACGAAGCTTGTGGCGGCGCCGATGATGTTGGGTAGTTCGATCATTGTTGTTTGTCAGATATCGATAATATTTGTCCATTTTCATCGATAATTAACTAATTGAGCCAGAACGTCAACGGCGTGTCGGATTGCCGGCTTCGGGATTTCCGAAGCAAAATCAGCAGTCTGCGCGACTTGCATCGGTTTGGCACGGGAATTGCCCCTATGTGGCTAGCGGCATGGCCGGGTGGGCAAGCCGCGAGGACCATTATCGGAGAGCCTGATGGGCATTTTTTCGCGCTTAAGCGACATCATCAATTCCAACATCAACGCGATGCTGGACAAGGCGGAGAACCCGGAAAAGATCATCCGCCTGATCATCCAGGAGATGGAAGACACGCTGGTCGAGGTCCGGGCGACTGCGGCGAAATCGATCGCCGAGAAGAAGGAGCTGGAGCGCAAGCGGACCAGCCTGGAGGCCGACGCCGCAGAATGGGCGCGGCGTGCCGAGTATGCCCTCAGCAAAGATCGCGAGGATTTGGCGCGCGGTGCCTTGCTGGCGAAACGGCGCGCCAACGAGGCCGTCGGGGCCATCCAGGAAGAGCTGGACGCGCTTGAGGACGCGCTGACCAAGACTGGTGCGGATCTGGACCGGCTGCAGGCCAAGCTGGACGAAGCGAAGGCCAAGCAGGCCGCGCTCAACCGCCGACGCGAAACGGCGCTCGGTCGCGAAAAGGTGCGCCGTCACCTATACGACCCCAGGGTCGATGCCGCGCTTGATCGCTATGAGACGGTTCAGCGCAAGGTCGACGAAATCGAGGGCCGCGTTGAGGCCTTTGATCTCGGCGGCGCGCCCGCCGGCCGGCCGGACCAGCCGCAGACGTTGGACGGCGCCTTCGCCGAACTGGAAACCGAAGGCCAGATCGAGCAGGAGTTGGAGAAGATCCGCCGGCGGTTGAGCGGCACCCGCAGCGATGGCAACGGGGCGTCGGCGTGATCGCACCGCCCGACCAAGCCCAAGCAGACGAGCGGAGGTGATCCGCAATGGACGTCTTCTTCTTCGTGCCACTGGTGATCCTGATCGGCTTCGTGCTGCCGCTCTGGCTGATTCTCGATTACGTCGGCAAGTGGCGTTCGCGGCGCATGCTCACCACCGAAGACCAACAGATCTTGACCGAACTCTGGCGCAGCGCCCAGCAGATGGAAGATCGCATCGAAACGCTGGAACGCATCGTGCTTTCCGATGCCCAGTACAGGAAAAAAGATGACCACTCGAAACCGTAACGGCGGCGTGCCGCACCGGCTTTACCGAAACAAGCGCGACGGCATCCTGTTTGGCGTGTGCGCCGGCATCGCCGACTTCATGAATGTCAGCCGGCTTGGCGTGCGGCTGATCTTCATCATCAGCCTGTTCTTCTTCTTTCCGTTCACGGTCATGGCCTATCTGGTTCTCGCCGTGTTCATGAAGCGGAAGCCCGACGAACCGGCGGTCCGCGATCCGAACGAGGCACAGTTCTGGCGGTCGGTCACGTTGGAGCCGGGCGATACCTTGCGCGCCTTGCGGCACCGGTTTCGCCGGCTAGACGGCCGGCTGGCCCACCTGGAACGCGAAATCACCTCGAAGGACTACGATCTGCGCCGGCAGTTTCGCGACTTGGAGCGGAGCGAGCGCGGGCAGCCGGGTCCATGACAGCAGATGCCGAACCCTTGGCCTTGGAGATAGCCATGCCCATCAGACATGTGCATTTGACCGACCAGCAGGACGCGCTGGTCAGCGCGCTGGTCTCCAGCGGCCGATACCGGGATGCCGCCGAGGTTCTGCTCGACGGTCTTAGAATGATCGCTGAGCGCGAGGTGTGCGGCGCTAACGACAACGCTGGATTGCGGCCGGTCCGCGGCGCCGCGCGGGCCATGCCGGATTGCTGGATCACGCAACTGCACCTCCCGTCCGGTACGGCCTAGACGTCATCGGTTGCTTGTCCCGCCATCGGGGTCGCTGCAAGCCCTAACTGATCTGTGCTACGAGTGACGTCTTGGTGATGCCGTTTCTGTTTTCAGGAGGTCTCCCGTGGACCAGGTCAAGACTGTCGACCAATTGCGCGCCGTCATCCGCGATCCGTCGCCCGTCACGGAAGCCAAGATTCTCAACCATCTGGATGATCAGGCGCTGGCGTTCATCGCGTTGTCGCCCTTCGCGGTCTTGACCACCGCCAGCGCCGACGGGCGGCTGGAGGCGTCCCCGAAGGGTGACGCGCCTGGTTTCATCCGGGTGCAAAGCCCGACCTGCATCCTTCTGCCCGATCGTGTCGGCAACAATCTGGCGTTCGGTCTGCAAAACATCCTGGAAAATCCCAAGGTCGCCTTGCTGATCATGGTGCCGGGCACCAACGAGACGCTGAGGATCGGCGGCACGGCGGAAATCCTGGCCGATCCGGACGTGCTGAACAGCATGCACGAGCATGGCAAGCCGGCCCTGCTGGCGATCAGGATTGCCATCGAGCGCAGCTTCTTCCATTGCGGGAAGGCCTACATGCGTTCCGGACTTTGGAAGCCGGAGACCTGGCCCGAACGGCAGAAGGTTTCGTTTGGCAAGGTGATTTCTCGGCAACTGAAGGGCGGCAAAGATATGAAGCAAACCATCGATAGGCGCGTCGAAGAGGTCTACGCCCCTTACAGCGAGCCCAACCAATAGGGCGCCCGTATCCAGTCGTGCTGCTCTGTTAGGCGCGTTGGCAGGCTGTCAGCTCTAGCCCGCCCTCGGGTGGGCCTTCCGATAGACGGCCAGCAATTGCTCTTGATCGACATCGGTGTAGCGCTGTGTGGTGCTGAGCGAGCTGTGGCCGAGCAGTTCCTGAATGGCGCGCAGGTCGGCGCCCCCAGCCAGCAGATGGGTCGCGAAACTATGGCGCAAGGCGTGGGGCGTGGCGTGTTCGGGCAAACCGAGCAGACCGCGCAGGCGGCGCATCTGGCGTTCGGCGACCGCCGGATTGAGGACGCCGCCGCGTACGCCGCGAAAGATCGGCGTGTCTGGGTCGAGGGCGACGGGGCAGGCCTCGACATAACGCTCGACCAGCCGCGCCACTTCCGGCAGCACAGGCACCATGCGCTGCTTGTCGCCCTTGCCCGTGATCGTGATGGCTTTGCCCAGCGGCAAGTCCCGCTTGGCGATCGACAGGGCCTCCGACAATCGCAGGCCGCAACCATACAGCAGGCCAAACAGCGCCTGATCGCGCTTGCCGATCCAGCCTGTCTCGCCCGCATCGCCGGCCGCCTCCACGACTGACAGGGCATCGCCTGCGGTTAGGGGTTTGGGCAGGGAGCCGGGCCGCTTGGGTGCGCGCAGGCCCGAGATGCCGGAGACATGGACGATGCCGCGCCGATCCAGAAAACCGATGAGGCTGCGCAGGCCGGAAAGCGACCGTGCGCGGCTGGTGATGCCGGCCCCTTGCGCGGCGCGCCTGGCTTGAAAGGCGCGGAAGTCGGCGATCGTCAAGTCACCCAGCATGTTCAGCGAAACCGGCCCGCCCTTATGACCGGCAATGAAGGCCAGGAACTGGTCCACATCACCGCCATAGGCGCGTAGCGTGTGGGCCGACAGGTTGCGTTCCACCGACAGCCAGCGGCGCCACGCCTTCAGAGCATCGAGAAGATCGCCCGCTACCGCAAAGGCGGTGTCGACCACCAGGTCACCTGCCGACGTGCAGCCATGAACGGATGATGCGCTCGGTCACCCGGCCAAGAAAGCCGATCAAATCCGCCCGCATGCCGGGATGGAACATGTCTGCGTCGCGGCTGCCCAAGGCCAGCAGGCAGGGCGGGCTTTCCGGCGATATGGTCAGCCGGACCAGCGCCTGGCTCGCCACCAGACCGGCGCCGCTGCCAAAAACACTGTCGTCACCAGTCGCCTTCGCCTCCAACACGACGTCCCGGCCCTCGGTCAGATGGTCGAGGAAACCGGCATCGACCAGCCGGACACCGTTGGCCACCGCCGCAGGGCCAAGCTCGCTGCCGTCGCTTTCAACGAGCAGGCAGGCCACATCCACGTCCAGCAGCACGGCGAGGTCGTTGGCGATGATCTGGATCAGCTCTTCGAAACTGGCCGCATCGAGCAGGAACAGGATCGCCGTTTGAACCCGCTGCAGGCTGCTCTCATTGGCCCGCGCGGTGCTGACGATGTCCTTCTGGCCCTGTTTCAGGCGGCCGACTTCGTTGCGCAGCCGATCGACCATGAAGCTTTGCAGGTCGATGATGCCGTCCGGCCGTGGCCGCACCTCCTGGGCCTTGATCATATGGGCCAGCACGTCCGGCCGGCCCCGCAGGAAGTCTGGATGGGCGACGAGATAATCCGCCACCTTGTCCTCTGTCAGCGGGCCATCGTCCGCAACCGGATGGACCTTGTCTTCCTGCCCCATGATACTGTCGGACCCCGTCGGTTAGGCTGGCTTGCGCAGCGGCTCGACCTCGCTGCCGAGAATCGACTGGCCCGTCTTGGCCCAGTCGGCCAGGAAGGCTTCCAGCCCCTTGTCGGTCAGCGGATGCTTGAACAGTTGACGAATGACCGATGGCGGCATGGTCGCGACATGGGCGCCAAGCTTGGCGGCGTCGGCTACTTGTCGAGGGCCACGGATCGAGGCCACCAGAACCTCGGTCGTCAGGGCCGGATAGCGGCTGTAGATCTCGACGATATCGGCGATCAGGGCCATGCCGTCGAAGGAGATGTCGTCCAGTCGGCCGACGAACGGTGAGATGAAGGTTGCGCCCGCCTTGGCCGCCAGCAGGGCTTGGCTGGCCGAAAAACACAGGGTGACATTGACCATCGTGCCTTCGTCGGACAGCGCCTTGCAGGTCTTCAGCCCGTCGACGGTCAGCGGCACCTTCACGGCGATGTTGGGCGCGATCTTGGCTAGATGGCGCCCCTCGGCCAGCATCGTGGCGTGGTCGGTGGCCGTCACCTCTGCGCTGACCGGGCCGGACACGACCTCGCAGATCTCGGCGATCAGGTCGAGAAAGCTCTTGCCGGACTTGGCAACCAGGGAGGGGTTGGTGGTGACGCCGTCGAGCAGGCCGGTTGACGCCAGGTCAACAATCTCGGCCAAGTCGGCTGTGTCGATGAAAAACTTCATGATCCTCAATTCCCCGATAAAGTCGGTTCGTGCCGGGCACCGCGCAGTCGAATCGTCCGGTCGCTGTTGAATGAAGTGTACCGGATGGCCCTGACCGATACCACAGCCGAACCGCCAGCCGCCAGCGAGACGCATGGAGACCGGGTGCGCGTGCTTAGCCGGCTGCGCGAGATCGACGCTGTGCTCGACGTTCCGCCCATGGCCGACGCGATGCGGCACTTTATCGATTGGGTGGCCGACTACACGGTCAGCGCCCCGGGAT
>JBCBSH010000187.1:0-8813 GCA_039819285.1 Pseudomonadota bacterium | reverse complement strand
CGTCGAGATAGGCCGGACCGTCCCAGTAGTCGTCGAAGCGGGCCAACTCGACCTCATTGCCGAACTCACGCCGGACGAATTCGAACGCTCCCGCACCGATCGGCGTTTCCCCCTGAATATCGCCCGAACCCGCCGGAATGATGACGCCCGCGCCGTTCTCGGCGACCCGCGCGAGGAAGGGCGCGTTGGGGCGCGACATGCGGATGACGACCGTCATGTCGTCCGGGGCCTCGATCGCATCGACGTCGTTGAAGACTTCGAAGTTCACCGCGCCCGTCTCCGGATCGCGCAGGCGTTCGAAGGAGTAGACAACGTCCTCGGCCGTCATGGTCGAGCCGTCGTGGAACATAACGCCGTCGCGCAGGTGGAACGTGTAGGTCAGGCCATCGTCGGAAATCTCGAAGCTCTCGGCGAGCTGGGGCACGACCTCCATGTCCGAATTGATCGTAACAATGCTGTCATGGATGTTCTGCAGCACCCGGCTGGTCGAGGCCGTGCCGGTCTGATGCATGTCGAGGTTTTGCGTGGTCTCCGAATGGCCCCAGATCAGCGTGCCGCCCGAGACCGGCTCCTGCGCCTGCAGCGCCGAGGGCCCAAAGCCAATCCAAAGCGCGGCAGTAGCGGCGATGGTGCTGACGAGAAAGTCCCTGCGTTTCATTGTCTTATCCTCCTGATGGCCGGCAACTTGGAGCCGGCGGTTGCAGCAGTCGAAGCCCGTGACCGACGGTCTCCGCAGCGGATTGCGACGCGCCTTGGGGGCGGCGGGACGCGATGTCAGCGCGCGAATGTCGGGCGACGGCCAGACACCCCAAGCGCGGTTTCGAGGGCCATGCCGAGGTTCAGGATGGACCCCTCCTCGAACAGACGCCCCCAGAGCGAAATGCCCTGCGGCACGGTGAAGGTTTGGCCCTCATCCTCCTCCCCAAGGTTCAGCTTGCCGGAACCGAGGCTCGACTTGCCTCGGGTCCCGACGTCAAGGAAGCCGGCGCGTAAATGCAGACAGGGGTGGCCGGTGAAGTTAGAGGCGACGAGCATCGGCCCGGTCATGAAAGGGCCGACCAAGACGTCAATCTCGCCGAACAACGCGTCAAGCGCCTTCATCACGCGCAGCCGCAGCCGGTCGAGCTGGATATGGTCGACCGCCGACAGGAAGCGCGACTTTCGGAACGTGTTGGGCCAGGCGCCGTCTTCCTGCCAGGTCAGCGTGTCGTCGGTGTTTTCCAGCGTCAGCTCCTCAAACGCGGCCGCGGCCTCGGCATAGAGAATGTTGAACAGCGCGCCGTACGGCAAGTCGGCAAGGCCTACCTCAACCACCTCGACACCGAGGTCGCGGACCGCCTGAAGCGCCGCGCGATCGGCATCGGTCGCTTCTTCGCCGAACGCCTCGGCAAGATAGCCCACGCGCAGATGCTTCCAGTCCGCTGAAGCGTCGAAATGGAACGGTGCCGCGATGGTCGACGGGTCGCCCAGGTCCGGACCGTTCAGCGCGGCCAGAACCATCGCCGTGTCCTCGACGGATCGGCAGATCGGCCCGACCTTGTCGAGCGTCCAGCACAGCGCCATGCCGCCGGTACGCGGCACGCGGCCGAACGTCGGTCGCAGCCCCGTCGTGCCGCAGCGCTGCGACGGCGAAGTGATCGAGCCGAGCGTCTCGGTCCCGATGCCGAAGGCGCAGAGCCCGGCCGCCGTGGCGGACGCTGACCCGGCCGACGAGCCGCTTGACCCTTCATTGAGGTTCCAGGGGTTGCGGGTGATGCCGCCATACCAGATGTCGTTGTAGGCAAGCGCCCCCACCGTGGTCTTGCCAAGCAGCACGGCGCCGGCGGCGCGCAGGCGCTCCACCACCACGGCATCCGTGTCGGGCACGCGGTCCCGGAACGGTTCCGCGCCCCATCCGGTCACGACGCCCTTCGTATCGAACAGGTCCTTCAAGCCGTAGGGAATGCCGTGCAGAGGCCCGATCCATACACCTGCTTGCAAGAGCGCGTCCGCCGCGTCGGCCTCGGCCAGCGCCAGTTCGGGCGTCACCATGGCGAAGCATTCCAGATCCGGGTTCAGCGCCTCGATCCGGGCCAGGTAGATCTCGGTCAGCCGGCGGCTCGTGAGCTTGCCTTGCCGCAGCCAGGACGAGAGAAGCGTGACCGGCGCGTAAGCGATATCCTCATCGTCGTCGGGCGGGTCCTGTGCGTCCGGCTCTGAGAAACGCAGCGGCCCCGACGGCGCGGGCATCGCAAAGGTCGGCAGGCGCGGATCGAAGCGGGTCGCCATCGGCTCGTCATTGCCGAGCTTGACCGCCCGGCGCATCCGGGCCGAATTGATCTGCCCCTCCAGATTTTCGAGCATCTGCTGCCGCTCCTGCGGCGTGTAGCTTACGCCCGCAAGGCGCTCGGCGCCCTCAATGTCCGCGAGAGAGAATGTGTCCTTAGTCATACGCGCCGCCTGTCGAACCGTACTTACACCATGCTTTCTGCGCAACAAACCGTTTGTCAACTATGATCTAGGAGTCAAAAATCATATGAGTGCTATGATTTTTGCAAACGCCTAATTGTCGACCAGGGGAATCGGAGTTTTGCCCAGTTTTGTGGCACCGCGTATCAGAACCCACCCCGTGGACGGTGCCGCATCGAGAGGATCCGTGTAATCATGCAGCAAAAAGTCGCACGTGTTCGTGCCTATAATGTGGAGACGCCCGATCGCCTGCTGGATGCAGCGGAGAGACTGTTCGCCAAGCGGAACTATCAGACCGTCACGCTGAAGGAGATTGCCGCCGAAGCGAACTCCAACGTTGGCCAGATTGCCTACCATTTCGGAAAGAAGGAAACGCTGGTCCGCGAGACCATCCAGCGTCGGGCAGAGGAACTGAACCGGGAGCGTATTGCACTGCTGGAGCAGTATGAAGAACTGGTGGGGCCCGGCAACGTCGAGGTCGAACCCCTGGTTCGGGCGCTGATCCTTCCCTACTACAACAGGCTCGACGACGAGGACGGCCAGTGGCGCCACTTCGCCTCCTTCGTCGGGCGGTCGGTCTGGGACGGCACCCTCTCGGCCTATATGAGCGACAGTTTTGACGACGTGGCGAAGCTCTACATCGCGACATTCATGCGCGCGATACCCGGATTGGAGCATGGCGACGCCGTACGAGGCTTCCACTTCCTCATGGCGGTCATGCATGCCGCCACCGTCAAGGACGCGCGGGTCCAGGGGCTGCATGATGGGGCCGGCGCCAACTTCTCTTGGTCGTCGTACAAGGACATCGTGGTTCCGTACATAAGCGCGGGCTTCAAGGCGCTGGCGAAGGCGCGCTGATCCTCCGCCAGTACAGGTCAACCCATCCCAAGCCGCCGTGCGAGTAGACGCCATGTCGCACCGGCTTCTGTCCCATCGCTGGCAGCACAACCGCGCCACAGGTTGAGGCGGCGCCGACATGGGCGACGAGAGGGGGCGACCTTTTGCAACATCTGCGGCTGCCTGCAACGCTGCGGCTGTTGCGTCGCAGCTCACGCACACCGATCTGGCGCCCTACGGCTGACAGACGGCGCCTGTCTGATCCGTCATGGGCGAGCGCCCAATTGGCCCATCGACGAAGATGCATCGGCCAGTTCAGATCGGGATCGCCGGGACGAAGGCGCAGGGCACTCGACGGCCGGTCGAAGGCAGATTATCTATAGTTTCATGTCAAGGGCTAAGGAAGAGCCGCTAGCGGTACGGATCGGTCGCGAATTGGCCGCGCGCATCATCTCCGGCCGGATCGACGCCGGCGCACCGCTGCGACAAGACCATATCGCCGAGGAATTCGGTGCCAGCCACGTGCCCGTGCGCGAGGCGTTCCGCCGCCTGGAAGCCCAGGGGCTTGTCGAGAGCAAACCTCGGCGGGGTGTCCGCGTGTCCGGCTTCAGCCGCGATGAGGTGCGCGAGGTGGCCGAGATGCGCGCGGCGCTGGAGGTACTGGCCCTGCGCCATGCGGCGCCGCACATCACCAAGGCCATCCTCGACGAGGCCGAACAGGCCACGCAGGCCAGCGATCACGCGCCTGATGTTCATGCCTGGGAAGAAGCCAACCGTCGGTTCCATCGCACGATCCTGACGCCATGCGGAATGCCGAGACTGCTGCGCGCGATCGACGATCTTCAAACGGCCAGTGCCCGGTTTCTGTTCTCCGGCTGGCGGGCCGAGTGGGAAAGGCCGACAGACCGCGACCACCGGGCCATCCTGGCCGCCCTTCGTGAGGGCGATGTCGATGGTGCGGCCGCCGTGCTCGCCCGGCACGTCCAGTCAATCGGTCACGAGCAGCAAGGGCTGGCCCGCGCGCTCTAAGTGCAAACCAGCGGTGCCCTTTCAAGGTTCCATTTCTCGGCTCCACCCCCCTTCAATCCGGTCGCTTGGGTCGTATGCGCGATGCGCCCTTGAAAGGCGCGCGCAAGTGTGGATTCCTTTAGCGATAGAACCCCAAAATTATCTATAATTGGCAAGAGGAGCCATAGATGACCCTGTCGGCTGCAACCTTGAAGCCTGGCTTCAGCCCGATCGACCTCCAGAAGCGAAGCTTGGCCTGGAAGATCGCCGCCGTGATCCTCGGCAGCCTCTTTCTGGCCCTGTCGTCTTACATCGAGGTGCCGATGGTTCCGGTACCGGTGACGATGCAGACCTTCGCCGTCGCACTGGTGGGCGCGCTCTATGGCTGGAGGCTCGGTGGCATCACGATCGTGGCCTGGCTGGCCCAGGGGGCGCTTGGCCTCCCCGTCCTGGCCGGCGGCGCGGCGGGCGCGCATCACTTCATCGGCCCGACGGCGGGTTACCTCTTCGCCTTTCCCATCGCGGCCATGGCGATGGGCTGGCTGGCGGAGCGGGGTTGGAACGGCTATCGGCCCTGGCTCGCCTTCGCCGGCATGCTGATCAGCAATGCGCTGTGTCTCGTTATCGGGGCGGCGTGGCTGGCGGTTTTGATCGGCGTTGAGCAGGCGATCATGGCCGGAATCGTTCCGTTCCTGGTCGGCGCCGTGCTGAAGGCCGGGCTCGGGGCGCTGACGCTGAAGCTGATGACCCGCAAGACAAGCCGCGCGCAGGAATGACCGTACGCCTGCGCCCGCATCATCTGCTGTGCGTTCTGACCTATGTGGGCAAGGGATACAGCCGCGCGTTCGTCGCCAACATGACACGGATCGCGGAGCGTCTTGGGGCGGGTGAAGCGGTCGAAATCGTCGAGGGACCGGACGATATCTGTGCGCCGCTTCTCGACGGCCCCGATCCGCACTGCCGTCGCGCCCGCGTCACAAGGCGGGATCGGGCGGCGGCGCGGGATCTGGGCCGCGTGCTCGATCTTGAGGCCGGGCCCGGAGCGCGCGTGACGCTCGACCCCGATTTACTTGTTCGCTTGCGCGAGGCGTTCTCGTCCAACCGGATCCGATCGGCGTGCACAGGTTGCGAATGGGTCGGCCTCTGCGGGTCCATTGCCGCGACCGGATTTGAAGGGGCCGCTGTGGCGACTACGCACATGCGTCTCGGCGGCCGCCGTGAATAGGCGGTGCGGCTGGCTTCTGCAGCAGCTACGGCCACCTACGGCAGAAAGGGAGTATGCTGAACGCGCCGGTATGATCGGATGTTGGCTGCCGACCTCACAAGGAACATCCGGACCGACCTCCGCGCTGATAGCTTCGGGCGCTCGTCCATCGCGCGCGCATCGCAATACGGCATGACCAATCCGGCGCGTTTGCCCGTCGCGGGGCAGATTGCGCCGAAGATGTAGGCCCATTTCATGCGCTGGTCGTGCGACGCGCGCGGGCGGGCCGAGAGTTTGGCCTACCCCTGTCTCTTCTTCTCCGGGTTCGCAGCGCGCCCGTTTTCATCCGCAATGACACCAATTGGACCCGCCGGGAAAATCCGTGTGATTGACAGCCTCGATAGGCGGGCGCTGCCCATCGGGCACAGTGCCCGCGACGGCGCAGGGGAGGGGCGATCGACCCAAGGCCGGCCGACGCGGCGCTTGAAGTTCTGCGTTCCGCACGACAGGATCACGCTGGTCTTCTGGAACGGCGAGGTGGGCACGTGCGCACAGTCATTGCGGCGGCCTTGATTTCCCTGGGTGCGCCCCTGATGGCGGCGGCGGGCTGGGTAGACGCCGCAAAACCGCCGTCAGTGGACGGCACCCAGCATGTCCAAGCCGGGGGAGATGGAACCGGCCCGGTCTGCGCCGACCCCTGCGTTTGGCGGGTGGGATATGGCGACCGTGCAAACCTCTTTAGCGACCAGGCGTCCTTCCTGCTCGCCGGCGCAACGCTGCTTCCCAGCGGCAATGTCTTCGTCAGCGGAACGCGCTTTGCCTCGTTTGAACAAGAAGTCTGGCTGGCGCTGCTTGACCGGAGTGGCCGAGAAATCTGGAACGCGCACGCACCGGGTCTTGCCTGTGCGGCTGTTCCCGCCGGCGAAGGCGGCGCCATCTTGGCCGCTGACGGCCTGCCCGGCATGGAGTCCGTTGTGTTCGGATATGATGGGCAGGGCGAGCAATCCTTCGCCATCGGGCTTAGCTTTCAGGCCCTGAACATCGATCCCGACGGGGCCGGCGGATTTCTCGTCTCCGGACAGTTGGACGGGCGGCCGATCGTCATCGCGTACGACCCTTTGGGCGACCGAAGATGGACCTGGCTGGGCGAGAGCGACGGCCATTTGGCCTTGTCCGCGACAGGATATGAAGATGGGGCGGTCGCCGTTCTCGGCCGCGGCCCGGGCGAGGACGAGGACAGCGATGTGATCTGGCTCTCGATGCTGGATGGCGGCGATGGGTCCCTCTCTGCCCTGATAAAGATCCACATAGCCGGGCGCGAGATCAGCCGGCCCTGTGACGGCGTTCAGGTGATGGGCTCCGTCGATCCGCTCGGCGACGGTTTCCTCGTGCGCTACAATGGCCTTGACCCGGAAACGGGCATTCTGCGCAACAGCGTTGCCGCCCTTAGCCGCGATGGAACCATGCGGTGGCTGCGCGAAACACCGTCGCTGCGCGAGGCCGACCTGCCACCACCCTCCCCCAACGATGTCGAGTTTGCCGAAGATTCTGTCAGCGCCGTGTCCCCGACAGCCGATGGCGGCGCGCTGATTGCCGGCTTTACCTACAGACCGATGGGCCGGGGGACGCCCTTTGTCGCGCGTCTGAACGATGCCGGCTCGGAAATCTGGCGGACCGAACTGTCGTTGGCGCCAGCCGGACAATCGACGAGCCAGGCCTTCTTCGCGACCGTAGAGGAAACCGAAAATGGCGGCGCCTTAACGGTCGTGACGGACGGCCTTGAACTGTTGCGCCTCATCGCCTTCGTCTACAGTCTCGGCCCGAACGGCGAGGCGCCCTAGCGTCCGCCGGTCCGCAGCGGTTCAGGAACGGCGCGTTTGCCCTTCGCGGGGCAAATTGTGCCGAAGATGTAGGCCCATTTCGTGCACTGGTCGTAGAGCCGCCGTCGAGCACGACCTTGTGCGCCAGAAGGCGCCGCGTCTGGTCAGGCTCATCGCTCGCACGTACCAGACCGCGCCAATCATTGCCCGAATAGTCTTTCCTCACCTGAATAGGCGCCGCCATGGAAAACCTCCTCTGGTTTCCATGATGAATCAGGCCGCGCGACGCGCTGGAACCCCATTTGATGAGCCTCAGTCAATGAGGCGCAATACAACCACAGTGCTAAACGGATTACCCAGTCAGGGCCAGCCCGATGGCTATCACCGCCTTTTCCGCGGCCGGGTGCGATGCATCGGACAAGCGGTGCTCAGGGGCCTTCAGGGTCATCTTGGAGAGACTTTGATCCTGCTTTGGATCGCAGGCATTTAGATCGTGAGTACCGGCGGCCGGTTCGGTCAAACATGGATGATCGCGAAACTCGCGCTGGTGCTGCTTTTGTTGGGTCTTTGCGGCGCGCTTTCCGGACAGACGCACCGGATGGCGATGGAAGCTGACTTCACGCCCTGGCCAGCCGCCATCCCGGTCTGGGGTGTGACGATCGCGCTCCTGATCGCCACCATCTCGTTTGCCATTGTCAGATTCTAGAGGCCCGCAAACCAATGCAGCAACCGTGCGTCCGATGGCCGGGGCCATAGAGACATGCCCGGCCCTTGGCGGAGAAGATCGCCGATAGGCCTTGCGCGCTCACGCGACAAGCGTCCGCGCGATTTGGTGTCGCGGTCATCGCCGCGATGGGCTAGAGTCGAGCAGGGGAGAATCCAGATGTCCCAAGACACCATCATCGTCGTCGCGCGCGGAAGGTGCATGGTCCCTTAGCGGAAGCCATAGCCTCTTTGCCATGCGCCCTCGAACGAAGTTCGGGGGTTTTTTTGTTCCTGAAAGGCCTGAGAAACCATGCGAAAGGCGACGTCACCACCGGCCCTGGCCACCCTCTATCTGTTGGCGGCGATGTCCCCCCTGACGCTCAACATGATCGTCCCGTCGCTGGCGAACATCGCGCTGGATCTGAGGGCGGATTATGCGGTCATCAGCCTTGCCTTGGGGGGTTTTCTGGCCGTAACCGCGCTCGTTCAGTTGGGTGTGGGGCCGTTGTCCGACCGGATTGGTCGCCGTCCCGTACTGCTCGTCGCGTTGGCCGTCCATACCTTGGCGTCCTTAGGCTGCGCGATGGCTCAAAGCGCGGAGGTGTTTCTCGCGTTCAGGACGCTGCAGGCCGGCTCCATCGCTTGCTACGTGATGGCGATGGCGATCGTTCGCGACACGCAAGACGGGGCGCACGTCATCAGATTGCTTGGCCGGATCGGCATGACAATGGCGCTTGCGCCGATGCTGGGGCCGCTGCTGGGCAGCGTCTTGGATGTGGCCTTTGGCTGGC
>JBCBSH010000186.1:0-8914 GCA_039819285.1 Pseudomonadota bacterium | reverse complement strand
AGGCATCGGCGCGCATATCGGCGTCGGAAATGGCCGCGATGTAGCGGCCTTCGAAGTCAGGCGGTGTTTCCGCCCAAGCGCTGCCAGCAGACAGCGCCAAGACAAGCGACAGGCCGAACCCTGTGCTGAGGGTCGTGTTGCGTAAGGTCATGAGATCCCCGAATGCTAATAATGTCGGACATTTTGCTAGATCGGGGTGTTTCAGAGTTTCTCTATAGCTCTATATGACAATTTCCATAAATCCAGATAATGGAAACAGATGCTCACCCTGCAGGACTATCTTTCGGTCATCACGCTGTTTGAGGAGCGCAACATAAGCCGCGCGGCGGACCGCCTCGACGTGACCCAACCAGCAGTGACCTCGCGGCTGAGGCGGATTGAGACCGCGATAGGCGCAAAGCTGTTCGAGCGCGGCCGCAACGGGGCCATACCGACCGCTGCCGGCACAGCTTTTGTCGAGGTTGCGCGCCGTGTGATGGAGACAGCCGCCGAGGCAGCCGAGGCCGCACGTGGGGCTGCGCGCGGCGTTGGCGAGGTGTTGAGGGTCGGTGTCACGCAGATCGCGGCGCGGGACGAAGCGATCAACTGCCTTCGCAAACTGCGCGAGGTCGCACCCGAGCTACGCTTGCGGCTCTCGGAAGCACCGACAGCAATACTTGAACAGCGGCTCGCCGAACGGCAGATCGATGCCGCCTTCCTGCATCCGCCGCTCTATGCCGGCGGCCTGACGACATTGCCGCTCGGCGAACGCCCCCTGGAGCGCGTGACATATTGCAGCACAGGCAAAGACGCCGGCGAGATCGGCTATCCGCGTGGCGACGCGCCGATGTTCACAAGCGCACTGGAACGGCTTGATATGATCGGCGGCGGCAGCGAGTCCGTCATGGCCGAAGCGGACACGGTGCTTGGGGCGGCGCTTCTGTCGCGGGCCGGCTTCGGCAGCTTCATCCGTCCGGCAGGCCTTGAGACATTCGCCGATCAAGTCCCAGAATCGCGGCAGATTCTGGCTGACGCGCCGATGCTCGAAACCTGCCTCGCCTGGCGCACACTGAACCGAAAACCCGGCCTGCGCGCGCTGATCACCTGTGCAACCGAGGTGGCCCGATCACCGAAATCGCCGTCGTGATTACGCCACGTGCAGCGTTCCGCCCGTTTCGGCGAGGGTCTTGAGCGTCGACGAGGGGGCAAACCAAGGCCCAACCGAGCTCTCAAGCGCCTGGCAACGGGCGAGAAGATGCGCCGGGCCGATGTGGTCGATATAGCTTGCGACACCGCCGGTCTGCGGCGCAAAGCCCCAGCCGAGGATCGAGCCGACATCGGCATCGGATGCCGTCTCGACGATGCCGTCATCGAAACAGCGCAGCGCTTCAACGGCCTGGGCCAACATTAGCCGCTCGGTGGTCTGGTCAAGCGTGGGCTGCACATCAGCCTCGGGGAAGACATCCTGTAGCCCCGGCCAGAGCCGCGCCGCACCGTCGGCATGGTCATAAAACCCAGCGCTCGCCTTTTCGCCGATCCGGGCCTGCTCGCGCACCATTCTGCGTGCGACGAGAATGCCGGGATGAACGCGATGCGCCGTACCGAGATCGGCCTCGGTCTGGGCATCAATGCGGTCGACGAGATCGATATTGACCATATCAACGAGCCGGAGCGGCCCCATCGGCATGCCGGCGAGGCGGCCCGCGTTTTCGATCAGCGCCGGCGTAACGCCCTCGCCCAGAAGCGCCATGCCTTCCAGCATATAGGTCTTGACGACGCGGGTCGTGTAGAAGCCGCGCCCGTCATTCACCGCGATCGGCGTCTTGCGCAATAGCTTTGCAAGATCAAAGCCCGCTGCAAGCGTGCTGTCAGAGGTGGCCGCGCCGCGGATAATCTCCACAAGCGGCATCTTATCGACTGGCGAGAAGAAGTGCAGGCCCAGGAAGCGTTCCGGGCGCCCAAGGACGGAGGCAAGCTGCACGATCGGAATGGTCGAGGTGTTCGATGCCAGCACCGCCGTTTCCGGCATCGCCGCTTCCGCCGCCGACAGGATCGTGTGCTTCAGGCCGGCATCCTCAAACACCGCTTCGATGACGAGATCGCAATCAGACAGCGCGGCGTAGTCGGTGCCGGGCACGATGCGCTCCAGAACCGCGTCGCGTGCGGCGGTCTCCATCCGCCCGCGCGCGACCTGTTTGTCAAGCAAGGCTTGCACCGACGCCTTGCCGCGCTCGGCAGCGTCCTGATTGATGTCGATAAGCACGACATTGCGCGCGCCTGAAGCTGCCGCGTGGGCGATGCCTGCTCCCATCAGGCCGGCGCCGATGATGCCGATCGTGGTGAGTTTGGTCTCGGGCGGTGTCGTGGGTCGCCTAACCAGGGCGGCCGCATCCTTCATGGCGAAAAAATTCGTCCTGACCATCGCCTTTGAGGATGGGTCGCGCACAAGCTCGATGAACCTGCGGATTTCGAGCCTCAGCGCCGGATCAATCGGCATCTGAATACCATGATAGACCGCATCCGCGATCAGGCGTGGCGCCGGATAGACGCCCCAGGTCTCAGCTGAGCCGCCGGCGCTGACGGCGGAAAAGAACTGCGTGAAGCCGGGACTGGGAACGACGGGCCGAACGCCCTTCTTGTCCCAAGGTTGAACCGGCTCTGGCCCCGACAGAACCCAGGCCCGTGCCCGGTCGAGCAGTTCATCAGGCGGCACGATGTCCGTCACCGTGCCAAGCTTGCGTGCGTCTTGCGGCGCATAGGTCTTGCCCTGTGCCATGTCGGGAACGGCTTTCTGATAGCCGATCAGCCGCGCCAGCCTTTGCGTGCCGCCGAAACTCGGCATCAACCCGAGGCGGGCTTCCGGCAGACCGAGCTTGATCTTGGGGTCATCGGCGACAAATCGCGCGTGCGCTGCTAGCGCCATCTCGAACCCGCCACCCAGGGCATGACCGTTAATCGCAGCTGCCACGGGCTTGCCGCAGGTCTCAAGCCGGCGAAACATCGCGCAGACGCGCATCAGCAGATCGAACAATTGTTGCGGGCTTTGCTCAAACAATGTCTGCACCATCACGAGATCGGCGCCGGCGTGGAACACAGGCTTTGCCGAGGCAATCACAACGCCCGTGACACTCTCATCATCCGCCAACGCCTCAACGGCCGCGCCAAAGGCGGATATCGCGGCATCGCTGAAGACGTTCATCGGCCGCTCGGCCACGTCCCAGGTGATCGTGGCGACGCCATCAGCGTCGATGGCCGTCGTCAGAATATCATCATGCGCCATGGCCACGGCTTTCCATCCAGTGAGCGCATTCAGCGAAAGTGGAAACCGGTTTCGCGTCCGAAAGCGCGTCAGAAAAACTTAGAGACATTCGAGGGATCGTTGTTTCACAAGACCGTCTCCATCCGCTCGATGACCATGGCGATCGCCATGCCGGAAGCCGCGCACAGGGTCACAACGCCGAGCGCCTTGTCGGCCCTGTGGAGTTCATCGACCATGGTGCTGACCAGCATCGCGCCGGTGGCGCCCAGCGGATGGCCCATGGCGATCGCGCCGCCATTGACGTTCATGACCGCCGGATCGAGGTCGTTTTCCTCAAGGAAGTTCAGAACCACCGACGCGAAGGCTTCGTTCAACTCCCAGAGGTCGATATCGCCGCGTGCGACACCAGCGATCCGGAGCGCTTTCTCACAGGCCGCCGTCGGGCCAGTCAGCATGATCGTCGGCTCCGATCCGATCGAAGCAACGCTTCTGATGCGCGCGCGCGGTGTCAGATCGTGGCGTAGGCCAGCCTCGGGAGACCCGATCAAAACCGCAGCTGCGCCATCAACGATCTGCGACGAGTTGCCTGCGTGGTGAACATGCGCCAGCCGCTCGATCTCGGGATATTTCCGCATAGCGACGGTTCCGAAACCCGCCGTGTCCGCAAGCGTTTCAAACGCGGGATCAAGAGACGCCATCGACTGCATATTGGCGTCGGGCCGGATCGTCTCGTCGCGATCAAGCACCGGCAATCCATTGCGATCGGTGACGGGGATGACGCTGTCGGCAAAGCGTCCCTGGGCCCAGGCGTGGGTCGCGCGCTTGTGGCTTTCGACGGCATAGGCGTCGACGTCGGCGCGGGCATGGCCGTTGCGGGTCGCGATCAGATCGGCCGAGATCCCCTGCGGCACCATGGCCATCGGCATCGCGATCGACGGGTCGGACAGCATCGGCGCGCCGCTCGACAGCATCGGAATGCGCGACATCATCTCAACGCCGCCACCAATCGCAAGCTCGGCTTCACCGGTCTCGACCTTGGCGGCGGCCATGGCGCAGGCTTCAAGCCCGGAGGCACAGAACCGGTTGATCTGAACACCGGGCACCGTCTCGTGATAGCCGGCAACAAGAGCGGCCGTGCGCGCGATATCCGCGCCCTGGTCATGCACCGGATCAACACAGCCGAGCACGATGTCATCGACCCCGGATGTGTCGAGGTGATTGCGGTCACGCAGGGCTGCAAGTGGGGCGGCAGCAAGTTCAACGGGCGGAATTTCGGCCAGCGAACCAGTGGCCGCCTTGCCGCGTCCGCGCGGCGTGCGCACCGCGTCATAGATCAGGGCGCGTTCCATATCCCTAGCTCTCCTCGCCAGATTTCGTGTCGGTGCCGTGGACGCCATCGAACGTGGCATCCGCATGTTCGCCGACGCCGGGCGCGCGGCTCAGCGGCGCATTGTCATAGGCCGAGAACCGGATCGGCTGACGCACGATCCACTGTTCGGCACCGTCGGCGCGCATAAGCCGTTGCATCAATCCACGTGCCAGGATGTGCGGGTCGGTGGCGAGATCACCCAGCGCGTTTACCGGCCCCCACATCTGGTCAGAGGCATCGAGCACCTCGGCCCAATGGTCTCGCGGTTTGGTCTTGATGACGTCGGCGATGCGGGCCTTGAACTCCGCCCGCCGCGCGACCCGCTCCGGCCGCTTGAGATCGGCGACATCCTCAAGCCCCAGCGTGCCGCACAACCGTGCCCAATAGGCATCTTCATGGGCGATCGACAGCGTCAGCCAGGTCGCGTCGGCGCATTCGAACATGTCATAGGCCGGCTCCGCCTGGGGTGGTGCCGGGCCGTCCTGCCCGGCCATGGCGGCGAAGGCGGTGAAGGCTGCAGTCACGGTGTCGGACATCGACACATCGAGATAGGTGCCCTTGCCGGTACGTTCGCGGCCTTGCAAAGCCGTCAGAACGCCGATCGCGGCATAAAGCGCCGACATCGTGTCGCCGAGCAGGAAGCCGGGCGGCAGGCCGGTGACATCGCCGGACAGCCGCTCGTCGAGCGCGCCGCCGACACCTTGATAGGTAATGTCATGGGCCGGACGATCGCGATAGGGTCCGGTCTGACCGAAGCCCGAGATCGAACAATAGATGAGCCTCGGATTGCGCTCGGACAGCGTCTCCCAGTCAAGCCCCAGCTTGGCGAGCTTGCCGGGCCTAAAGCCTTCGAGAAAGACGTCCGCCGTGTCGAGCAGCGCCAGCAGTCGAGCATGATCCTCCGGCTTACGCGCATCGAGCGCCAGCGAGCGTTTGCCACGGTTGAGCGATTCATAAAACGGCGCCAGGAAGCGCGACGGATCGCCGGTGCCGGGCCGCTCAACCTGGATGACGTCAGCACCGAAATCGCTCAGCATCAGGGTGCAAAACGGGCCGGGATATTGCTCGGCCATGCTGATGACCTTGAGGCCGGCCAGCGGCAGGCGCGCCTGATCGGTGTTGTGATCGACGCCACCCCCCTCGCCCAACGCTCTCATGACGGCAGATCCCCGTCGATCGACACCACGGCATCGAAATCGAGCCCGGCCATCTGACAGCCACGCTTGAAGTCCTCAATGTGCCGGCGCATCCAGAGCTCGGCTTCGTCCGGATCGCGGACCTCGATCGCAGCGATAACCCGGCGATGGGCTTCGACCATGCGGTCGCGGGTGTCGACGTTGCGCATGAGTTGAGCCACCATCGGGATAAACAAATCCTGCAAAGGCTGGCGCAGGATCGGAAAGATCGCGTTGTTGGTCGCCTCGGTGACGAGGGAATGGAACTCGGCGTCGAGCGCTTGAAGATCACCTGCTTCAGCCGACATCGTGTCGTTGAGATTGCGTTTCAACCGGTCGATCTGGGCGTCGGTCGCGCGCTCCGCGGCGATCCGCCCCATGGCCGGATCGAGCGCCAGATTGGCCTCATACAGGCTGCGAACGGTTATCCGGCGCATGATCAACGCCTGGACCGAGCGTTCGGCCAGCCGCGTGCCATCCGGCACGCTGACGACGAGACGCTTGGCCGATTTGCGCCGCAGCATGCCGGTCTCTTCGAGCAACCTTATGCCTTCACGCACGGTCGAGCGATGCACGCCGAAGCGCTCGGCGAGTTCGAGTTCGGGCGGCAGCATGGCCCCTGGCGGAATCGCGCCGGCCAGGATCTGCGTCATGATCTTGTCGGCAAGCACCTTGTAGGCCGGCTCGCTCTCAAGCGGAGCGATGCCCAAATCATCAGCGCTGGGTCGCGCCATTTCTGCCTCCCTTGTCCAAGAGCGGGATCAGGAAAACTGGATACCGGTTTTCCGCCCGGATCCCGCTCTCAACCAATAGACTGATCATGCGGCGGTTTCGGCGCGCGTCGATTCGAGATCGCGTAAGTCCCGTCGGCGCACCTTACCCGTCACCGTCCTGGGCAGTTCGGTGAGGAACTCGATCTTGCGCGGATATTTGTAGGGCGCAGTCTGGGATTTAACGAAATCCTGGATTTCCTTGGCCAGATCGTCCGATACCGTCACCCCGTCATGGACGACGATGAACGCCTTGACGACGACGCCACGATGCGGGTCGGGGCTTGCCACAGCGGCGCATTCCTTAACCGCGTCATGCGCCATGACGGCACTTTCGACCTCGGCCGGTCCGATGCGATAGCCGGCCGCGTTGATGACATCGTCAGAGCGGCCCTCATACCAGAAATAGCCGTCCTCATCACGGCGCGCGAGATCGCCGGTGATGAACCAGCGCACACCATTGGCATTGGTCTGGAAGCACCCTTCCGTCATCTCCGGGTCGTTCCAGTAGCCGAGCATGAGGGTCGGTGACGGCATGCGCAGCGCGACATGCCCCACGGTGCCGGCCGGGACCGGCTCAAGCGTGTCCTCCGAAATGACCTCGATCGGCCAACCCGGCAACGGCAGACCCATGGCACCGGGCTTGATCTCGGTGACCGGGAAATTACCGACCGTCATCAGACTCTCGGTCTGGCCGTAGGCTTCATGTATGCGGGTTCCGGTCCGCGTCATCCAGGCATCTGCCGTCGGCCCGTCGAGCGACTCGCCCGCCGTCGCGGTCAGGCGCAGCTTGGAGAGATCATGCGCCTCGATGTCCTCACCGAGAATCCAGCGGAACTCGGACGCGGCCGCGGCATAGATCGTGATTTCGTAGCGCTCAAGCAGCCTAAGCCGCTCCTTGGGGTCGAACGGGCCGTCATAGGTGAACGCCCTGACGCCAGCGAGCCAGGGACCGATAAGCGTCGCGGTCGCCGAAAACGACCAGCCGGTATCCGCCGTGCCCCACATCGTGTCGTCGGTGCTCTGGGCGTTGAGGTCGAACCAGTAGGCCGACACCTCGAAGAAGGCGCGCGCGAAGAAGGCGGAATGGGTGACGCCCTTCGGCATGCCTGTCGAGCCGGAGGTAAAATAGATGATGCAGGGCTCGTTGCTCCGCATCGCCTCGGTCGCACACTCCGGCGCGGTGGCGGCGAAGACCGTGTCATAGTCGTCCCATCCCTCGGGGGTGTCCCCACCGCCATAGGCCAGAGCGAGCCTGGCCGTATCCGGCGCCAGAAGGCCGTCGAACTTGTGGGCTTCGCCGGCGATCGTCACGACTGCTTTTGGCCCGGTCTTGTCGATGCGATACTTCAGATCGCCCGGTTTCGACATGGTGATGCAGGGGATCGCCACGGCCCCGATGCGGAAGATCGCGATCATGGTGATCTGCCAGTCGGGAATGCGCGGCAGCATGACCAGAACCCGGTCACCGCGCTTAACGCCGCGCGCCTTCAGTGCGGCCCCGACGCGCTTCGATGCCTCGGACACGTCCCGGAATGTCAGCCGGCGCTCGGCGCCGTCCGCATTGGCCCAGACCAATGCCTCGCGTTCAGGGTCCTCGGCATAACCATCAATGACATCGGCGTAGTTGTAGGTCTCGGGTTCGGGCGGCCTGTTGTAGGTCTTCACCGTCTCCCAATAATTCTGCATCGGCTGAACAAGCATTTTGTCCTCCCTGTCGTCGGGTCGCTCCTGATCTGATGTCAGGTAACGACGATGTCCTCGACCTCATCGGCCTTCGGCAGCACTTTGCGCGAGATCGCCCAGCGATGGGTCTCCGACGGGCCGTCATAGATGCGGAACGCGCGGATCGAGCGAAAGATGTGCTCAACCGGCGTATCCCCGGTGACACCGAGCCCGCCCAGAATTTGCACGGAGCGGTCAACGATGCGCTGCACGGCTTCTGACACGAACACCTTGACCATGCTGCTCTCGTGGCGGCCCTTCTCGCCTTGATCGAGCAGCGCGCAGGCGTGGTCGATGGCCACCCGCGACATGTGCATGTCGATCTCGTTGTCGGCCAGCATGAAGCCAACCCCCTGATGCGCGCCAAGCCGATCGCCGAAGGCGGTGCGCCGCGCCGCATGCGTTCGCGCGACATCGTGGCAGCGCTCGGCCGCGCCCAGCCAGCGCATGCAATGGGTCAGCCGCGCCGGCGCCAGCCGAACCTGCGCATACCGGAAGCCTTCGCCCGGCGCCCCCAGGATCTGATCGTTATGAACCCGCACCCCGTTCAGAGTGATGACGCAATGCCCGCCGGGCGCGTCATGGGCCATGACGTCCATCTCGCGTATGATTTCGATGCCGGGCGTGTCCATCGGTG
>JBCBSH010000185.1:0-8924 GCA_039819285.1 Pseudomonadota bacterium | reverse complement strand
GGTTCAGGACCTTGCCGATTTGCGCGCGGATTCTCATTCTGCCGCCTCCATGGGCAAGGTCCTGAACCTGGACAAGTGCATCGGCTGTCACACCTGCTCGGTCGCCTGCAAGAACGTCTGGACCAACCGGGAAGGCATGGAATATGCCTGGTTCAACAATGTCGAGACCAAGCCCGGCATCGGCTATCCCAAGGAATGGGAAAACCAGCAGCGCTGGAACGGCGGCTGGGTGCGGACCGGGAGCGGCAGGGTCCGGCCGATGATGGGCCCGAAATGGCGCATCCTGGCGAAGATCTTTGCCAACCCCGACCTGCCGCAGATCGACGACTATTACGAGCCCTTCACCTTCGACTACGACCATCTGCAAAACGCGCCGGAGCTTCCGGCGTCGCCGACGGCTCGGCCGCGTTCGCTGATCTCGGGTGAGCGCATCGAGAAGATCGAATGGGGGCCGAACTGGGAAGAGATCCTGGGCGGCGAGTTCTCCAAACGGTCGAAGGACGTGAATTTCGACGGTGTGGAGAAGGAGATCTACGGCCAGTTCGAAAACACCTTCATGATGTATCTGCCGCGCCTGTGCGAGCATTGCCTGAACCCGACTTGCGCCGCCTCGTGCCCCTCCGGCGCGATCTACAAGCGTGAGGAGGACGGCATCGTCTTGATCGACCAGGAGAAGTGCCGGGGCTGGCGCATGTGCGTCTCGGGCTGCCCCTACAAGAAGGTCTATTACAACTGGTCCACGGGCAAGTCGGAGAAGTGCATCTTCTGCTTCCCGCGCATCGAGGCGGGCGAGCCAACGGTCTGCTCGGAAACCTGCGTGGGACGCATCCGCTATCTGGGCGTACTGCTCTATGACGCCGACCGGATCGAGGAAGCGGCCTCGGCGGAGGACCCCCAGGACCTCTACCAGGCCCAGCTCGACATCTTCCTGGACCCGCATGACCCGGAGGTGATCGCACAGGCCAAAAACGACGGTGTACCGGCGGCGTGGCTAGAGGCCGCGAAACGGTCGCCCGTCTACAAGATGGCGATGGATTGGAAGGTCGCCTTCCCGCTGCATCCGGAATACCGCACCTTGCCGATGGTCTGGTACGTGCCACCCCTGTCGCCGATCCAATCGGCGGCCGAGGCCGGCAAGATCGGCGTCGATGGCGAGATGCCGGACGTGCGCAACCTGCGCATCCCGGTGCGCTATCTCGCCAACCTGCTGACCGCCGGCAAGGAGGAGCCGGTGGTGCAGGGCCTGGAACGCATGTTGGCGATGCGCGGCTATATGCGCGCCAAGACGGTCGACGGCGTCATCGACGAGGCCATCGCCGAACGCGTCGGCCTGACCTCGGCCCATATCGAGGACATGTACCAGACTATGGCGATCGCCAACTACGAGGACCGGTTCGTCATCCCGACCAGCCATCGCGAGACCTGCGAGGACGCTTACGATCTCTACGGCTCTTGCGGCTTCTCGTTCGGCAATGGCTGCTCCGTTGGGATCAGCACGGGCGGCATGTTTGGCACGACGAACAAGCGCGCCGAAGAAGCGGCGCGGGAGGATGCATGATGGCGAGCATTTTCAAGGTCTTGTCGGTCCTGCTGACCTATCCATCGAAAGAGATTGCTGCAGCGGGCGCTGATCTGAAGAAAGCTCTTCTTGATGAGGGGCTGGTACCCGACGGGTTGCAGCGCCGTTTGGGCCGATTGTGTGACGAGCTTGCCGGCCGCGACTTGATCGACCTGCAGGAACGCTACGTGCTGCTGTTCGACCGGTCGCGCTCGCTCTCGCTGCATCTGTTCGAGCATGTGCATGGCGAGAGCCGTGATCGCGGGCAGGCGATGGTCGATCTGATGGAGCTTTATGAGCGCCATGGCCTGTCGATCGACGCCAAGGAATTGCCGGACTATCTGCCGCTGTTCCTGGAATTTCTCTCCACGCTGCCGCTTGACGAGGCGCGTGTGCTGCTGGCGGAGCCGTTGCCTGTCATCACCGCCCTTAAGGAACGCCACCGCAAGCGCGACAGCGCCTATGCCGTCGTCTTCGAGGCGCTGGAGGCGCTGGCAGCGGGAAAGGCGCAACCGGCCGAGGCAGCCACCCTGGCCACCCCGCCGGATGAAGACCCGGACGACCACGCCGCCCTCGACCAGATCTGGGAAGAAGAGGCCGTCAGCTTCGGCGGCGCCGGCGCGATGGCGCCGGACGGCTCATGCCCCGCGTCGCGCGACATGCTGGCCCGCATGACCCCGGAACCTACCGATCCCGCCACGAGGAGGCCGCTCAATGGGTGAGTTCATGAACACGCTGGTCTTCGGCATTTACCCATACATCGCGTTGGTCGTTTTCGTGGTCGGCACGATCATCCGCTACGACCGCGAGCCCTATACCTGGCGCTCCGGCTCCAGCCAGCTTTTGCGCCGCAGGCAGTTGATCTGGGGCTCGGTGCTGTTTCATGTCGGCGTGCTGATCGTTCTGTTCGGTCACATCGTCGGTCTGCTGACGCCGATCGCCTTTTTCGACGTCGTCGGCATCTCCCACGGCGCCAAGCAGTTGCTCGCCATCGTGGTTGGCGGCGTCGCCGGTGTTTTCGCGCTGATCGGCGCCACCATGCTGGTGCATCGCCGCCTCTTCGATCCGCGCATCCGCGCCACGTCGACGTTCAGCGACAACGCGATCATCTCGATCCTGTGGCTCCAGCTTGTGCTGGGCCTGGCGACGATCCCACTATCGCTCGGCCACCTGGACGGCCACGAGATGGTCAAGTTCATGTCCTGGGCGCAAGGCATCTTCATCTTCGACACCGGTGCCGCCGGCTACATCGCGGACGTGAATCCGATCTTCAAGCTGCACCTCTTTCTCGGGCTGACGATCTTCCTGATCTTCCCGTTCACGCGCCTGGTTCACATGCTCAGCGTGCCGCTGCGCTATCTCTGGCGACCGGGATATCAGGTCGTGCGCACCTATCGCCGTCGCGAGCGCGGCAATTCGGCGGGCGTTCTGTCGGCGCCGGCGGAGTAGGGGCTGTGCAATCGACCTTCGTCAACGGCGTGGAGATCGATCGTGCGGCCATTCTGGCCGAGGCGCAGAACCACCCGTCAGCGTCGCCGGATAAAGCCGTGTCGGATGCCGCCGAGGCCCTTGTCGTCCGAGAATTGTTGCTCCAGGAAGCGCGGCGTCAGGGGCTGCAGCCGGCACCGGAAGCTATTTCCGACGGCCGGCGCGAGACGGACGACAATGCCCTGATCCGCCAGTTGCTCGAAAACGCGCTCTCCGTGCCGATCGCCGACGAGACAAGCTGCCAACGCTACTACGAGAATAATAAACGTCGGTTCATGAGCCAGGATCTCTTCGAAGCTTCACACATCCTGTTCGCTGCCGCGCCGGATGATGAACCTGCCTATCAGAAAGCTGCCGACATGGCCCTGGAAATAATTTCCTGTTTACAAGCCAGTCCGGCGTCTTTCGAAGATATCGCACGAGAAAAGTCCGACTGCCCGTCGGGCAAGGAAGGCGGCCGCTTGGGCCAGGTCTCGCGCGGTGATACGGTGCCGGAGGTTGAGACGTTCCTGGTCGCGCTTGAGGCCGGGCAGCTCTGCCCGGTACCGGTGAAGTCGCGCTACGGCGTGCATGTTCTGCGGCTCGACCACAAGATCGAGGGGCGGCAATTGCCCTTCGATGCCGTCCAACAACGCATTGCCGACTATCTGCAGGAGGCAAGCTGGCGTCGCGCGTTGGCGCAGTTTGTTCAGTTGCTGGCCGGGCAGGCCAAGATCGAGGGCATTCAGTTCAACGCGGCAAGCAGCCCTCTGGTGCAATAGGCGCATGGCTGTGCCGGCCGTTTGAGGACTAGGGTCTGCGTCGATTTGGGTGATTCACGGGCACTTGACGTGCCCTGTAGATACTCCCGGTAACGGCGCATGTGCGCCATCGATCAAGACATCTTGGAGTGTTTAGGGATGAGCGATCAATCCCCAGGCGCCGGCTGGTCCCGGCGTTTGCTGATTGCGTCTTTTGGTGCCGTCGGGCTGCTGGCCACGCCAGCAACCGCCTTTGAGACTGATTTGCGGCTGACAGGATGCGACGCCGAGGCTGTTGGCGCCGTTCTGGGCGATGCCAGCGGGCTGTCATGGACGGGCGAACTGCATGCCGTCGGGCCGTGGTCTTTCGCCAGCCACGTGCGGCTGTCATGCGACGGTGAGAGTTGCCGTGCCGAGATTGGACGCCTGGCGGTGCCCGTTGGTCCGGACGGCTGGGACGAAAGCGACGCAGCGGCGGTTTTCAGCTATGTCGACGCGGAACAATCGGCCTGGTTTGCCGGCTCCGAGCCGCTGCTGGCGGCGATGGACAACGTCACCCGCATTGTCTATCGCCTCGAGGGCGAGGATGCCGAAGACCTGGCGGTGGCGATCAGCGATGGCTGGCGCGGCGTGGACGGTAGCAGGCGGCAGGTCTTTTTCGATGATGACAGCGTCGGCGGCATGCGCATCACGGCGCGTACCGCCCTGGCCTGTTCCATCGATGGGTCGATCTGCGAGGTCGATGTGACAACCTTGCTCGACGTTTCCGCACACGCCAACTCGGCCTGCCCGATCGCATCATCGGCGAACGGCTCCTGAGGCTTGGTGGAACCTCAAGACGCCAGCGGTTGCTGATCGTCGGGTTCCACGACCTCCAGCCGGGGGCTTGGTTGCGCGCCCATCAGCAAGGCGGCCGCCTGGTCGGCGGCGTCCTGAAACGGCAGCAGGACCAGATCTGCGCCGGATTCTAGCAGCCAGTCGCGATCGCGCAGCCGGTGGCAGGTGACCGCGATCCGACCTCGGAAACCATATGCCCGCAGCGCATGGATCAGCGCCAGGCGCGTGTCGTCATGGGTCACACCGGCCACAGGCTCGGGCACCGACGTGACGACCCATTGGGCGCTGTCCAGCGGCAGATGGCCGACGAACTCCGGGTCCGAGGCGTCACCATAAGCTCCGACGAAGCCTTCCTGCCGCCATAGCCTTACGGCGGAAGGATTGAAGTCGACGCCGAGGACGCGGGTGCCCTGTGCCTCCAGACGCTGGCCGATGGCGCCGCCGAACCGGCCCAGGCCGAACAGGATCACATCGAACGTGCCCTCCGGTGCGGCCGGCTGCTGCTCGCGCTCGCGCGGCGTGCCCCGGCGCTCAAACAGTGAGAGGGCACGCTCCAGCAGCCGAAAAAGCTGATGGCCATAGGTGATGCCATAGGTCGACAGGGCGATGGTCAGGAGGCCGACCAGGGTGACGAGGCCCAGCGCCTCCGAGCCGACCTGGCCGACCGCGACGCCCATTGCCATGAAGATGAGAGAGAACTCGCTGATCTGTGACAAGGTCAGTCCGGCGAGGAACCCGGTGCGCTTGCGATAGCCCATAAGGCCGGCGATGGTCAGCACGACCAAGGGTTTGCCGATCAGCACGAACAGCGACAGGATGATGGCCGGACCAATCTGGGTGCCGATGACCGACAGGTCGATCTGCGAGCCCAAGACGACGAAGAAGAACAGCAGCAGAAAGTCACGCAGCGGCGTCAGGCGCGCCGCAATCGCCTCGCGAAAACTGGTCGAGGCCAGCGAGACGCCGGCCAGCAAGCCGCCCAGTTCCTTGCTGAAGCCCGCAAAGTCACCGACGGCGGCGAACAGGGCGGCCCAGCCGATGGCAAAGCAGACCAGCAATTCCGGCGACGACGCAAGGCGGTGGACCAGCGGGTCGGCGGCGTAACGGATGAACAGGCCGACGACGGCGAGCATGGCGATGCCGTAAAGCACGATCAGCCCGACATCGGCGAAGGTCGCGCCCTCCGCACCGCCCACGCCGACCGCCGACATCGCGATCATCGCCAGCACCACGACCAAGTCCTGTACTACCAGGATGCCGAGCGCGATGCGTCCGTGCAGGGAATCGATTTCTCGCCGGTCGGACAGCAGCTTCACGACGATGATGGTGCTGGAAAAGGCCAGCGCGATGGCGACGTAGAAGCTGGTGATCGCATCGAGCCCCAGCCGAAGGCTTAGCCAATAGCCGATGACGGCGGTGAAGGTGATCTGTCCCAGGCCGGCGATCAGCGCCACGAAGCCGAGGGTGCGTATCAGCTTGACGTCAAGCTTCAGCCCGACAAGGAACAGCAAAACAGCGATGCCGAGTTCGGCCAGCAGTTCGATCGGCTCGTGCGCCCGCGCAAGGCCGGTCACGGACGGGCCGGCGATGATGCCCACGGCGATGAAGCTGACGATCAGGGGCTGGCGAAAGAAGGTGCCGATCAGGCCGATCACCGCCGCCAGGACCAACAGGGCCGCCACTTGATAGAACACAGAGGCGGCGACCAGATCGATCATGCAAACCCGTTCGTCGACAGTGGCCCGACAGGCCAGGGCGTTCAGCGCCTAAGGTGGCACCATACCGTCTGTAATCAAAGGTCGGCGGCCATTTGTTGACCTGGGTCAAAACGAAGGTCGGAGGCGGTTCAGATCAATCGTCGATGATCGCGACCGCGCGGGTGAACCCGGCGGATCCTTTCTTGATCTTGAACGGGAAGCAGCAGACCGTGAAACCGTGATCGGGCAGGGTCTCCAAATTGGCCAGTTTTTCGATGTGGCAATAGCCGATGTCCATGCTGGCCCGATGCCCCTCCCAGATCAGCGAGGGGTCGTGTGTCTGCTCGAACTTCCGGCGCGTATGCACAAACGGCGCGTCCCAGCTCCAGGCGTCCGTGCCGGTCACGCGCACGCCGCGTTCGAGCAGGTAGAGCGTCGCCTCGCGCCCCATGCCGCAGCCCTTGGAGACATAATCGTCGCGACCATAGGCGGCGCCGGCGGCCGTGTTGGCCAAGACGATGTCGAGCGGCTGGAGGTCGTGGCCGATGCGCACCAGTTCCGCCTCGACATCGGCCGCCGTGGCGACATAGCCGTCCTCAAAGGTGCGGAAGTCCAGCTTCACGCCCGGGTTGAAGCACCAGTCCAGCGGCACCTGGTCGATGGTCCAGGCCGGCTCGCCGCCGTTCAGCGCGCGGTTCATCGTCGAGTGGTGGTGATAGGGTGCATCCAGATGGGTGCCGGTGTGGGTCGTTAGCTTCAGCCATTCGATGGCCCAGCCCTCGCTGTCGGGCAACTGATCCACCCCCAGGCCAGGAAAGAACGACGCGACGGCACCGGCTGTCTGCTTGTGGTCCAGATAGTCGATCTCGGGTGTGTAGCCAGGCGGGTCGGAGGCGATATCCGCCTCCAGGGGAACCGAGATGTCGATGAAGCGTCGCGGCATGTCTCTAATCCCCCCTCAAAGTAACCAAAGGGCGAGGCCAGGCACGGCGATTACCAGGATCAGCACCAGCAGCATGATCAGCGCGAACGGCGCCGCGCCCTTGAAGATGTCGCCCAGCGAGATGTTCTGGTCGGCCAGCGTGCCCTTGATCACGAAGACCGACAGGCCCATTGGCGGCGTCAGCAGGCCGATCTCGACCGCGAGCACGGTGATGATGCCAAACCAGATCAGATCCAACTGCAGCTCGATCGCGACGGGCAGAACCAGCGGCAGCACGATCAACATGATGGACGAACTGTCGAGGATCGTGCCCATGGCGATGATGACCAGCACGTAGAGCGCGATCATACCGTAGATGCCGAACTCGGCCGTCGTGATCCAGGTGGCCAGCACCTCCGGCAACCCGCTCATGGACAGCATGCGACTGTACATGGTCGCGGCGATGATCAGGAAACAGATGGCGGCGGTGATGTGGCCGGTTTCGATCGTCACCTTCCACAGGCGGCGCCAGCCCAGTCGACGCTTGGCCGCGCCGATGATGATCGCGCCCAGGGCACCGATGGCCCCCGCCTCGGTCGGTGTGAACCAGCCGCCATAAATGCCGCCCAGAACCAGAAAGACCAGTGCGACCAGCGGCAGCAGCTTTGTGAGGATGTCGAGCTTGCCGTCTTCGTCCTGCGGCGGTGCCACGGCGACCCCGGTAAAGCCCTTGAAGCGCGTCGCCATGATGTAGATCGCCAGGCAGAAGGCGACGGAGAGCGCCAGGCCGGGCAGGATGCCGGCAATGAACAGCGCGCCGACCGATTGCTCCGACAGCACGGCGTAGAGGATCAGCAGCAGCGAGGGCGGGATCAGCATGCCCAAGACGGACGAGCCGGCAACCACCCCAACGGCGAAGCGCGGCCGGTGGCCGACGCGCAGCATCTCCGGCACGGCGACCCGGGCAAAAACGGCGGCCGAGGCGATCGAAATGCCGGTCACGGCGGCGAAGACGGCATTGGCGCCCACCGTCGCCATGCCAAGGCCGCCCTTGATCCGCCGAAAGGCCCGGTTGGCGACGTCGAACGTATCCTTGCCGATATCCGCCTCCGCCACGACCAGACCCATCAGCACGAACAGCGGCACGACGCCGAAGAGATAGCTTGAGATGCTCTCGCCCGTGGCCAGCGCCATCAGCCGCCCGGCCAACACCGTGCTATCGCGGATCAGCGCGACGCCGACAAAGCTGACCAGCGCCAGGGCGATCGCGACATGCAGGCCCGAATAGACCAGCAGCACCATCGCCACCAGGGACAGGATGCCGATGTCGAGCGGCGTCATGGATCTGTCCCGCGAACCGCCCGGATGGCAAGACCGATCGCGGTGATCAGAAATGTGACCAGCATGGCCGCCGCGCCGACCAGCACGATCAGATTGATCGGCCAGGTCGGCGCGGTGAAATTGCCAATGGCACCGACGAACTCATCCCGTTCCCAGGATCGCACAAAGCGCGGGTAGAAGCTGGACAGGATGACCCAGACCAGCGCCGCGCCCGCCAGATGAAACAGCGCGTCGATGGCGGCAGCCAGCCGAGGCAGCCGCCGGCGGACGGCCGACAGCAGGGCATCCGACCGGGTCAGCCGCCCGGCCCGCAACGTGTTGGCAAGCTGTAGAAACACGAT
>JBCBSH010000184.1:0-8967 GCA_039819285.1 Pseudomonadota bacterium | reverse complement strand
GCCAAGCCCGGCCACTGGATTGACGACCAGGCCCAGAACCTGAGCCGGGTCCGGATTGGAGGGCCCTTTCGTCATTTCCGGACTTTTGTTCGCATTCCGAAACGATGCCAGTCACAAGCAGTTCCGGCAACACAAAAATCCCGCAAATCGGCGGATTCGACTGCGGCACGTTCGCCGGCAATCCGCCATTCGACAGCGTCGCAAAACCACGACACGCGTGCGATACATCTCCGAACCGAACTTTCGTATCGCGAACAGGAAGACAAGAAGGCGCAATGGTCGACGACAGCCGAGACACAAAGGACCGTCCCCCCTTCCATTGGGCGGAGGAGACATGGCGCGGCATTGTCGGCCAAGTGCGTGCGGGCCGCCGGCTCGCGCCTGACATTTGGCCGGACGGCGCCCGCTGCGCGGTCGCCCTGTCGTTCGACTGCGATCACGAGACGTTCGAGTTGGGCGCCGGCGGACAGGCGATCGGGCGCCTGGGCTGGGGCGAGTATGGCCGCCGCGTCGGTGTGCCGCGCATCCTGGACCTGCTGGCCCGCCAAGATGTCCCGGCCAGCTTTTTCGTACCGGCGGTGGCGGCGCTGATTGGCCCGGACGAGCCCAGGCGCATTGTCGAGGCGGGCCACGAGGTCGGCGTTCATGGCTGGATCCATGAAAGCAATGCGACCCTGTCGGCGTCCGAGGAGCGCGAGATGCTGCTGCGCGCTCGCGGAACACTGGCCGACCTGACCGGCCGCGAACCGGTGGGCCACCGCGCGGCGCATTGGGACCTAAGCCCCAACACGGCTCGGCTGGTTGCCGAGCTTGGGTTTCTTTACGACAGCTCCATGATGGCGGATGAGGATTGCTATGAGATCCTGATCGAAGGCGACCCGTCCGGGCTGATTGAGATCCCGGTCGACTGGGTGCGCGACGACGCCGTCTATCTGATGTTCAACCGCACACCGCCGACACGGCCCTACACCTCGCCCGAAGCGGTGCTGGATGTTTTCCGCCGCGAGTTCGATGGCGCCTTCGACGCCGGCGGGCTTTGCCAGTTGGTCATGCACCCGTTCGTGATCGGCTACCGTTCGCGCATCTGGATCTTGGACGCCTTGATCAAGCACGCACGATCGCGAGGTAACGTATGGTTCGCCACCCATGAACAGGTCGCCCGCCATGTGCGAACGATGTGCAGCCTGAAGGAACCAGACTAGGGCGGGCGAGACAAGGGGTACGCTTCTCACGCAGGCGTGTTCTGGTGCAAACGCCTTAATTCATCTATGTTGTTTTAGTCAGGTCTAAAAAACTTTAGTGATTTGGAGCGGTCCCATTTCCACCCAGTCCTCCATTGCCACCCCGACCGATGCCCCGCAAATGGGTGGCCTGATAAGGGCTCGCAGACGCGAGCTCAATATGACGCTCCAGGAAGTCTGCGACGCTGCCGAAATCTCGGGCGGCTATCTCAGCCAGGTCGAGCGCGACCTGGCGGTCCCGACGATCACCACCCTGTCACGCATAGCCGGCGCCCTCGGCGTTACCCTGGAGTTTTTCATCGCGCGTCCGAAACCGACCGACTGTGTCACGCACAGCGACAAGCGGCAGAGATTCGCGATCGGCGGGTCGGAGATCCATTACGAACGTCTGGGCGCGGAGTTCGCCGGCCATGTGCTGTCCAGCTTCATCATGACCATTCCCCCCGGCTATCGGTCGGAACGGGTCACCCATGGCGGCGAGGAAACGTTCTTCATCATGGACGGGCGTTTGGATCTGGCGCTGGACGACCACGAGATCAGTTTGAAGGCCGGCGACAGTGCCCATTACAAGGCCAATCGGCTGCATGGCTGGTCGAACCCCGGCCCCGTCCCGACCCACGTTTTGTGGACCGGGACAATGGATCTGTTTCGGGACCCCATCAGCAGCATTGCGGACGACGACTGACCCATTTGCTATCGAGGCCGGCCGCATCCATCCAAGCCGCGCGTTTCCCTGTTCCCCCTATTCGATCACGATCAGATCCTGAAAGCCGCTGGTCAGGGCCTCGCCACCGCCGGGCCGCGCAACGATGCAGTCCTCGACCCGGGCACTGACGCCGCCATCCTGGAAGATCGAAGGTTCGATGGTGAAGATCATGCCTTCGCGAACCTCGGTCGTGTCGCCCTTGGTCAGGAAGGGCGGTTCATGGACGTCCCAGCCGATCGCGTGGCCCAGCCGATGGCGAAAGGCAGCGCCGTAGCCGGCATCCTCCAGCACATCGCGTGCGGCCTTGTCGACGGCCTCACAGGTCACGGCGCCCGCTTTCAGCGCCTCGATGCCGGCACGTTGGCTGTCCATGATCAGCCTGTGCACCAGCACCTGTTCGTCGCTGGGCGCGCCGAAGCAGACCGTGCGGCCGAAGTCGTAGCACATACCGTCATGCACCGCGCCGAAGTCAAACAGCACCGACACCGGTGGCGTCAGCTTGCGCGGCCAGCTTTCCAGCTTGTTGCCGAAGCACAGCGGATGGTTCGGCCCGGTATTGTAGAGCGAGGTGGTGAAGGACGGCCCCAGCGAGCCGTGCCGTTTCATCTGATAGTCGACCTCCGAGGTGACATCCAGCTCGGTCATGCCGATCTTCAGATTGCCGACGACGGCGGCGAAGGCCTGTTCAGTGATCGCACCGGCCTGGCGCAGCTTTTCGATCTCGTCGTCATCCTTGATCACCCGCAACTCGCGCAGGATTGCCGTGCCGGAGACAAAGCGGGCGCCCGGACACAGGGTCTGCAGCTCCATCAACGATTCCGCCTCGGCGTCGTCGCTGGTCGCAATGCGCGGCGCATCCGGCAGGCCGATCTCAGCCAGGATGCCCTTAACCATTTCCACCGGATCGTCCCAATCGCCCAGCACCCGGACGTCCAGCCCGTCAAGCCCCTCGGGCGTGCCGAACTCCACCGTCATGCGCGGCAAGGTCAGGATCGGTGCCCGCCCCGGCGCGAGCCAGGCGCCTTCCAGCCAGTTGCCCGGATGCAGGTTGCGGCCGTAATTCGGTATGTCGCGGTGAATGCCCGTCAGATAATCCAGATCCGTGCCGATCGGGAAGAAGACCAGGTCCGCCCTTCCCTCGATCAGCGTTTGGAACCTGGTCATCCGGTCTTGGTAGCTGGCCATTCAGTGCTCTCCTTGGCAACGGTTGGGGCAACAACTAGGGTTTCGGGAACAAGGTGACAGGCGGCACTTCGGCCGGGTGCGATGCGGCGCAATTTCGGCGACTCCACCCGACAGCGATCCTGTGCCATCGGGCAACGCGGATGGAAATGGCAGCCCTTGGGCGGATCCAGCGGCGACGGGATGTCACCTTCGATCGGATTGTAGACGACGCGCCGTCGGTCAAGCCGGGGCACGCCCTCGATCAAGGCGCGGGAATACGGATGTTGCGGGTTCGTGAAGATCTCCGCCGCCGGGCCGCTTTCGACGATCCGCCCCAGATACATGACCAGAATGCGGTCGGCGATATGCTCGACGACGCCAAGGTCATGGCTGATGAACACGTAGGTCAGGCCGAACTCGTCGCGCAGATCCATGAACAGGTTGATGATCTGGGCCTGGATCGAGACGTCGAGGGCCGACACCGCCTCGTCGCAGACCAGGATCTCGGGCTTCACGGCAAGGGCGCGGGCGATGCCGATACGCTGGCGCTGACCACCGGAAAACTGGTGCGCGAACCGGTCGCGATAGGCCGGATCGATGCCGCAGCGCTCCATCAAATCCGCGACATAGCGCGCCAGCCCGTCGCGGTCGACGATGCGATGGACGCGCGGCGCCTCGCCGATCAGGTCGGTCACCCGCTTGCGCGGGTTGAGGGACGAGAACGGATCCTGGAAGATCATCTGCAGATCCAGGGCGCGGGGCGCCTTGCCCGGCTCTTCGCGCTTGGCCACACGGGCGCCGCGCGCCTCGCCGTCGACCAGGATCGTGCCTTCGGTCGGCTCCAGCAAGCCCGCGATCATGCGGCCCAAGGTGGACTTGCCGCAGCCGGATTCACCGACGACGCCGAGCACCTCGCCGCGCTTGAGCACGAAGCTGACATCGTCGACCGCCAGCACCTGCGGGCGCGGCTTGGCAAGCCCAATGGCGGCCAGCCCACGGGCGATCAGATCACCTTTGCTGCCGAACCGTTTGCTGACGTTTTCCACCGTCAGAATCGGGGCTTCGGTCATGCCAGCGCCTCGGTCAGCGGGTGGATGCAGCGCACCTTTCGCGCGGGCCCGATGTCCCGCAACTCCTGCGGCGCACGGCAGGCATCGGTGGCCCGCGAACAGCGCGGCCGGAAGGCGCAGCCCTCGGGCAGGCTGGTCAGCGCCGGCATTCGGCCAGGGATCTGGTTGAGCCGGCGGCCGCGCCGGCCCCTTGACGGCACCGAGTCCATCAGTCCGGCGGTATAAGGGTGGGCCGGATTGTCGAGAACGTCATCGACCGGCCCGACCTCCACCAAACGGCCGGCATACATCACCGCGATCCGATCGGCGATGCCGGCGACCACCGCCAGATCATGGGTGATCCAGATCAGCGCTGTGCCCCGCTCGCGGCAGAGCCGCTGCACCAGGGCCAGGATCTGGCCCTGGATGGTTACGTCGAGAGCCGTCGTAGGCTCGTCCGCGATGATCAGGTCGGGCTGGTGCAAGAGCGCGATGGCGATGGCCACGCGCTGGCGCATGCCACCCGAAAGCTGGTGCGGATAGGCGCGCAACCGTTCCTCCGGCGACGGTATGCCCACCTCGTCCAGCGCGGCGATGGATCGGGCCCGCGCCTCGGCCCTGGAGAGGCTCAGATGGGCGGCGAGCGCGTCGCGCATCTGGGTTTCGACCCGCAGGACCGGGTTCAGCGTCATCATCGGGTCCTGGAAGATCATGGCGATGTTCTGACCGCGGATCCGGCGCATGGCCTCGCGCGACAGATCCAGCACGTTCTCGCCGTGCAGCAACACCTCGCCCCCGACGACGCGGCCCGGCGGGCTGATCAGGCCGTTGATCGAAAAGCCGGTCAGCGATTTGCCCGACCCGCTTTCGCCGACAAGGCCGAGGATCTCGCCGCTGCCAACGGTCAGCGAGACGCCCTGCAATGCCCGCAACTCACCCCCTTCGGTAAAAAAGGACGTGTCGAGGTCGCGAAGTTCGAGGACATGGGCCATCGACTCACCGCCTCAGATGCGGGTTCAGAATGTCGCGCAGCCGGTCGCCCAGCAGGTTGGCGCTGACGATGATGGCCAACAGCACCAGCCCGGGCACGACGCTGATCCAATAGCGGCCCGACTGCAGATAATCGAAGCCATTGGCGATCAGCAGGCCCAGCGAGGGGCGCGTTGGCGGCAGGCCCAGGCCCAGGAAGGACAAGGTCGCCTCCAGCGAAATGGCCGCGGCCATTTGCATGGTCGCCACGACCAGGATCGTGGGCAGGCAGTTCGGCAGGACGTGGCCCAGAAGAATGCGCACCCCGCCCAGGCGCAGACCGCGCGCGGCCTCAACATATTCTCGGGAGCCTTCCACCAGGGCAACGCCGCGAACGGTGCGGGCGAAGTAGGCCCATTGCACCACGACCAGCGCGAAGATGATCTTGTCGACGCCGCGCCCCAGGATGACCAGCAGGATCAGCGCCACAAGAATGGTCGGAAAGCTGAGCTGCAGATCGACGATCCGCATCAGCACGGTTTCCGCCCAGCCTCGCCGATAGGCGGCGATCAGCCCCACCGTGGTGCCCACGATCAGGGCGAAGAAGCCCGACAGCAGACCGACCATCAGGCTGATGCGGATGCCGTACAGGATGGCGGAGAGCATGTCCCGCCCCTGGCCGTCGGTGCCAAGCCAGTAGGTCATGCCCGTGAAGCTCTCGCTGCCCGGCTCCAAAAGACTGTCGAGGATATCAACCTGCGCCAGATCGTACGGATTTTGCGGCGCGATCCAAGGCGCCAGCAGCGCGGCAACACAGAAGAACGCGAACACAAGCAGGGCACCGACGGCGGTGGGCGACGCCAGAAAGCGCCTTACGGCCAGGCGGAAATTGCTGGTCCGCGGGCCCGGTACATCCTGCGCCAGATCGGTCATGCAGAGGCCGCGCCCAGCCGCACGCGCGGATCAAGCAGTGTGTAAAGGATGTCCACGAGCAGATTGAGAATCACGAACATGAACACCACGAAAATCAGATAGGCGACGATCAAGGGCCGGTCGAGTACCGCGATGCCGTCGATCAGCATCTTGCCGACACCGGGCCACGAGAAGATGGATTCCACCACTACGGCAAAGGCGATGATGCCGCCGAACTCCATGCCCAGGACGGTGACGATGGGGATCAGGATGTTCTTCATCACGTGCAGGCTGAGCACCCGCCGCTCGCGCACGCCGTTGGCCCGGGCGAACTTGATGTAGTCGGAGTACAGCACCTCGCGCATGCCGGCCCGGGTCAGCCTGATCACAAAGGCCATCATGATCAGCGATAGGGTGAAGGCAGGCAGGATCAAATGATGCAAGCCGCTGAACGTGACGAAGCTGAAATCGATCCCGAAGATCATCACCGTCTCGCCCCGGCCGACGGCCGGCATCCAGCCAAGCTGGACGGAAAACACAACGATCATGATCAGCCCGATCCAGAAGACGGGGACCGAAAAGCTGATCATGGAAAAGCCCATGATCAACCGGCTGGAAAACGCGTTCGGCTTCAACCCGGCACGCATGCCCAAAGGCAAACCGATGGCCAGCGCCAGCAGCAAGGCCATGACCGCCAATTCCAGGGTGGCGGGCAGACGCTCGAAAATCAGTTCAAGCGCCGGCACCCCATGGGTGAAGGAATTGCCCAGGTCGCCCTGGGCAAGATTCCCCATAAAAACCAGATATTGTTCCCACACCGGCCGATCGAGACCGAGATCGGCGATGATGCGGGCAAGGCAGGCCTGGTCGCATTCCGACGAGGCGAAGATATAGACCGGGTTGCCGATCACATTGACCCCGAAAAACACCAAAACGGTCATCACAATCAGGACCAGCAGGGCCTGCAGGATGCGCCGCAGGATGAACTCGGCCATTCAACCTTCGCCTCGTCGGTTTGCGCGCGACCCTCGCCTATTCGGCCCGGTTGACCTCGATCGCCAAGGTCCGCTCATTGGTGCGGGGCTCGTGCACCAGATCGCTGCTCATGGCCCAATTATTGACCTGGAAGTGGATCGGAATATAGGCGTAATCGTCCATGCCGATCTGGATCGCCTCTTGCAGGATCGCCAGACGCTCTTCCGGGTCAATCGTCTGCTTGGCGAGCACCGACCGCGCGTCGATTGCAGGGTTCGAATAACGCCCGAAATTGCCGTTTCCGCCGCCGGTCGCCGCGTTATAGGTCTCAAGCGTGCCTGAGACCGTGTAGGTCGCCTCGCCGGCCACCGTGCCCCAGCCGGTCATCGATACCGAAAATTCCGGTACGTCGAAGCCCGGCATCGTCAACTCGTCGCCGCGAATGAGGCGCGAGAAGAAGATGTTGCGCGGCATGGCGTCCACTTCCGTGGTGATGCCGATGCGGCTCCACATCTGGGCGATCGCCTCGAGGATGCGGGAATCGTTGATGTAGCGGTCGTTCGGCCCGTGCAAGGTGATCTGGAAGCCATCGCCGTAGCCGGCCTCTTCCAAGAGCGCCATGGCGGCTTCCGGATCATAGGGATCGGCCTCTAGATCGTCGACATAACCGAAGAAGCCGGGCGGCACGATGTTGCGCGTGGGCAGCGAGGCCCCGCCCATGATCCGGTCGCGGATCGCATCGCGGTTGATCGCTAGGCTCATTGCCCGGCGGACACGCCAGTCGCGCATCGGGTTGGGCACCATGACGTTGCCGTCATTGTCGCGGATGAACTCCTCGACATGCCGGTAGCTGGGCATGATGTAGATCAGCCGGTCCGACGGGATGGTCGACACGGCGAAATCGGGATTTTCCTCGAGCTGAGGCAGGTCGATGGTCGGCGGATAGTCGATCATATCGACATCGCCGTTCAAGAGCGCCGCCAGACGCGCGGAATCCTGCCCAACGGGCCGGAAGATCACCTGATCCCATTGGACGTCGCCGCCCCACCAGTTGGGATTGCGCACGACCGAGATGCGGTTGCCGGGATCGAACTCTTCAAACATGAACGGCCCGGTGCCGATGGCGGCCTGGCCGCTGTTGAAGTCAACCGAGGCCGTGACACCTTCGGCGGCATGCTGCGCGACGATCGGCACCATCGCGAGGTCTTCAGCCACCGTCGGATAGGGACCGTCGGTGTAGATGTGCACCGTATAGTCGTCGATCATCTCCCACGTCTTGCCGCCCTTCTCCAGGGTGAAGGCCGGGCTGGCCGGAGCGCCGGAGATGCCGCCGCGCAGACGGTCCATCGAGAAGATGACGTCCTCGGCCGTGAACGGCTCGCCATCATGCCAGGTGACACCCTCGCGCAGGCGGAATTCCCAGGTGGTGTCGTCCAGCGGCTCCCAAGAGACGGCCAGGCCCGGCACGGGCTGCGAGGCCGAATCGAGCGCGACCATCCGTTCGAAGATGTGTTCCTGGACCTGAAGATCCGCTGAAAGCTGGGTCCAGTGCGGGTCGAGCGAGCTGGCTTCCGATCGCACGCCGATCGTCAGCACCTCCTGCGCGACCCCGGGTGTCGCGGCAAGCAACACCGCGGCCATCAGGCCGACTAACCATTTTTTCATACTCGTGTCCCTCCGTGTTGACCGGCGCCCAACGCCGCTGAGGCGCGCTGGGGGTCGGGTTTTTTGTCAGGCCCAAGGCCTGCCAAATTCGTTGTTCTCCCAGTAAAAAAAATTTACTGTCCATTTGCCGCTATGTCCATAACTTACGACTATGCGAACGAATGTTCGACAAGCTGCAGGTGCTGAAATCGGGTATGGATGCGCGGACGAAGCGACAATTGGCCAGGCGGCTGCCTGCCACGATCGCGGACGAGACGCTGACGCTACGCGGTGAGGAAGAAGCGCG
>JBCBSH010000183.1:0-9090 GCA_039819285.1 Pseudomonadota bacterium | reverse complement strand
GGCCCGGACGTTGCCTGGTCGATGATCGCCAGCAGGTCCGACAGCCAGGCACCGATCGTCCCATCCTCAAAGCGGCCGGACGAGGCGCCGTGCCCGCGATAGTCGAAACAGACATAGCCCAGACCTTCCTTCGCCGTCACCTCGGCCAGGAATTCACCCTTGACGCCCGACATGACCGACCGAAAGCCCGGACAAAACACGATTGTCGGCCGTTCGCCCTTCGGAACTGCCGGGTGGCGACGGCACGCGAGCCGTGTACCGTCGCCCAAATCCAACATGTGATCTTGCACGCTTACTCAACTCTTTCTTTTCCTGACCGACAATTGGCGCCGGTCCGAATGCCGCACAACCCCGTAACTGCGCGTGCTAGGCTTGCATCAGGCGCATCGGGCGCCCATAACCCGCGGCCATGCTGATCCATGTTCCTGTCTCCTGGGGCGAACTGCTGGACAAGATCACCATTTTGGAGATCAAGGCCGAGCGGATTACCGATCCCGCAAAGACCGCGAACGTCGCCAGGGAGTTGGCGGCGTTGAGAGCCACGCGCGACGAGGCCGGTGTCGACCTGACGCCGCTTGCATCCGTGATTGGCGCGCTGCGTGATGTGAACGAAGCGTTGTGGCAGATCGAGGACGACATTCGCGATTGCGAGCGGCAGGGGGATTTCGGCGCGCGATTCGTGGCATTGGCCCGCGACGTCTACCGCACCAACGACAAGCGCGCAGCGCTGAAACGGCAGGCGAACGAGGCCCTCGGCTCCGAACTCGTCGAGGAAAAATCCTACGCCGCCTATGACTGACTGGGGCAGCCGCCCAGTCATGCCGGTCACGTTCTTGACAGCACCGCCGACGACCCTAGAGTGCGCACGCTTTTGCGGCCCTGACCGCCTGTTGCCACGAGAAAGACCGATCCCATGACCTCGACTGTGGTCTCGCCCGCTTCGTCGCCCGACAGCCCGGCCGGGCCCGTCACGGTGACCTTGCCCGACGGCGGACAGCGTGGCTACGACCGGCCGGTCACGGGCGCGGCAATCGCGGCATCGATCGCCAACAGCCTGGCCAAGGCGGCCCTGGCGATCGAGGTGGATGGCGAGGTGCGGGATTTGTCGTTCCTGATCGACCGGGACGCCTCGGTACGGATCATCACCCGCAAGGACGATGACGCGTTGGAACTGATCCGGCACGACGCTGCCCATGTCATGGCCGAGGCCGTGCAGCGCCTCTATCCCGGCACCCAAGTGACGATCGGTCCGGCCATCGAGAACGGCTTCTACTACGACTTCGCCCGCGACGAGCCGTTTACGCCGGAGGATCTGAGCCACATCGAGGCCGAGATGCGCGCGATTGTCCAGCGCGGCGAACCGTTCGAGCGGGAGGTCTGGGGCCGCGACGAGGCCATCCGCTACTTCACGGACAAGGGCGAGACGTACAAGGCCGAGATCATCCGCGACCTGCCGGCTGAGGAGCCGATCTCGGTCTATCGTCAGGGCGAGTGGTTGGATCTGTGTCGCGGGCCGCACATGCGCACCACGAAGGATGTTGGCCAGGCCTTCAAGCTGACCACGGTCGCGGGTGCCTATTGGCGGGGCGATCATCGCAACGCCATGTTGCAGCGGATCTATGGCACCGCCTGGCGCAACGATGACGAACTGAAGGCCTATCTCCACCAGATCGAAGAGGCGGAGCGCCGCGATCACCGGCGGCTGGGCCGCGAAATGGACCTGTTCCATCTTCAGGACGAGGCGGTCGGGTCGGTGTTCTGGCACGCTAAGGGCTGGACCCTGTGGCGGACCATCGAAACCTACATTCGCGGCCGGCTGGCCCAGGCGGGCTATGAAGAGGTGCGCACCCCGCAACTGATCGATCGGTCCTTGTGGGAGCAGTCGGGCCATTGGGACAAGTTCGGCGACAACATCTTCACGGTCCGGACCGATGAGGGCGAACGGGTTCTGGGCCTGAAACCCATGAACTGCCCGGCCCATGTCCAGATCTTCCGCCAGGGCATCAAAAGCTATCGCGACCTGCCGATCCGCATGGCCGAGTTTGGCGCCTGTCATCGCAATGAGCCGTCGGGCGCCCTGCACGGCATCATGCGGGTGCGCGCCTTCACCCAGGACGACGCCCACATCTTTTGCCGGGCCGATCAGATGAAGGAAGAAAGCATCGCCTTCATCGAACAGTTGCGGCAGGTCTACAGCGATTTCGGCTTCGACGAGATGCGCATCAAGTTTGCCGACCGGCCACCGGTCCGGGCCGGCGAGAACGAGGTTTGGGATCGGGCCGAAACTGCGCTGCGCGAGGCGGTCGAGGCGTCTGGCCACCCATTCGAGATCAATCCGGGCGAGGGTGCTTTCTACGGACCCAAGCTGGAATTCGTCTTGCGCGATGCCATCGGGCGGGATTGGCAGTGCGGCACGCTGCAATGCGACTTCGTGCTGCCGGAGCGGCTGGGCGCGGTCTATGTCGGCGAGGACGGCCAGAAGCACCACGCCGTCATGCTTCACCGGGCGATCCTGGGATCGATGGAAAGGTTCATCGGCGTTCTGATCGAAAACTATGCGGGCCGGTTCCCGCTCTGGCTTGCCCCGGTTCAGGTGGCGGTCGCGACGATAACGTCCGATGCGGACGCGTACGCCGGCGAGGTCTTTGCCGCGTTGGAGGCGGCCGGACTGCGCGGGCACCTTGATTTGCGCAACGAAAAGATCAATCTGAAGGTTCGCGAGCTTTCGCTTGCCAAGGTGCCGGTCATCCTGGTGGTCGGCAAGCGAGAGGCGGAAGAGCGCACGGTGGCCATGCGTCGCCTGGGCGGCAAAGCGCAAGAAGTGCTTGCCCTGGACGACGCGGTCAATAAACTCCACTCAGAGGCATTGTCGCCGTTGGACCGGCCGGAATAGTCGGGCGAACGCTTCATGGCCTCGTGTTTTCACAAACCCGCCTAACAAGCAAAGGAGGCTTACATAGCCCGTATTACCCAGAACGTTCCCCCGACCCGAGAGGGCCCGCGGGTGAACCAAGAGATCGACGTCCCAAGGGTTCGGCTGGTCGCGGCCGACGGTGAAATGGTCGGCGTAGTCGCCATTCGCGATGCCATCCGTGCCGCAGACGATGTCGGGCTCGACCTGGTCGAAGTGTCGCCCAACGCCGACCCGCCGGTCTGCAAGATCCTCGACTATGGCAAGTACAAGTACGAGGCCCAGAAAAAGGCCAACGAGGCGCGCAAGAAGCAGAAGATCATCGACGTCAAGGAGATCAAGCTGCGCCCGAACATCGATGACAACGATTACAATGTGAAGATGCGCAACGCCCGCCGGTTCATCGAGGCCGGCGACAAGGTGAAGGTGACGCTGCGTTTTCGGGGCCGTGAGATGGCCCACCAAGAACTCGGCATGAATGTCCTGACACGCGTTCGTGACGAGCTTGAAGAGATGACCAAGGTGGAGCTTTTCCCGAAGCTGGAAGGCCGCCAGATGGTCATGGTTCTGGCCCCGCGCTAGCCAGACCGATTGGCCGCAGTGATGGCTCGGGCACCTGCCCCACAGGGTGTCCGAGGCCGCCCAGAGCACATAAATCGCACAATCAGTTAACGCCGTTTTGACTGGCCGGGCCTAGTGCCGGCTCCATATCCGGCTGATCACAGCGGATCTGTGACAAATGATATGGAGTCGTCTTATGACGTTAGCTCGTATTGGCCGCCTGCTGGCGGTGACCATCCTCGGCAGCGTATTTCTGTCGACCTCGGCCAGCGCCCTGTTCTCGCCACGCATCGAAGACTTCGAGGAAACCGTCCTTGAAGAACTTGCCGAACTTGGCATCAGCGACAGCGAGATCGTGGATCTGCGCGTCTATCCACACTATGACCGTCGTAACTTGGTTGACCGGGCTACCGGTTGGGTTCGCATCGACGATTGCCCAGAAGGCTGGATCGTCGTCAACATGTCCGCCTTTGCCACCGTGACGTACACCTATACGCACGGCAACTGCCAGGTGTCCGGGCTCGATTAACTACAAGCCGTCCCGGCTGCAGCGAGCCTCTACCGCGGCAGCCGGGCAGACCCTCGGTCATTTGGTCTCAGGATGCGATCCGCCTTGGTTTCCGATCCGGCGAGATCCATATCACCATCTAAAGTTTAGGAATGCTTGTTTGGAGACGTCCATGACCATCGGCCGAATGAGGCAGTCCGTCATCCACCTTTGCGTCGCGTTGGCCGTGGCGCTGGCCGCACAAACGGCCTTCGCCCAATCCCGATCCGAGCGCGGCGTCTACGAGCGGCTGGCGCAGTACGGGATAACACCCGATCAAGTTGTCGAACTGAACATCTATCCACGACGGGACAATAATGATCGCGCGCAAGGGGCGGAGGCCTGGGTGCGGGTCGAACAATGCCCGCAAGGCTGGGTCGTCATGACGGTCGGACGCACGGGGCACGTGACCTACGCCTACACGCGCGACGGCTGCACGATATCGGGCTTGGACGAGACTTGAGCGAAGGTGTTGAACCGCCGCGACGCCCGCGAGTTGCCGCACACTTGTCTTGTGGGGGCAGTTGGTCCTTCGTGGACGTGCGACGATTGCTCGATCCCAGAATTTGATTGCTGATTGCCATGAACCTTTCAGCCCTGAACAGAATTGGCGGTCTCAGCCTGGTTTTTGCTGCGGCGATGATTGCGATGCCGGCGATTTCCAGCGGCCAATTCCAGTACGAGCAAGGCGTTGAGGACGAACTTCGCCGCCTCGGCATCGAGCCGGCCCAGGTCGTCGATGTGAACATCTACCCCTACCCCGATCCCCAAGACCAGTTCGGCGGCGCGCAGGCCTGGATCAAGCTTGAGCAGTGCCCCGAGGGCTGGCTGGTGATGAGCCTGGGACGGACCGGCGCGGCCACCTACGCCTACACGCGTGACGGCTGTATGCTGCCGGGACTGGACTGAGCGCCCAGACTGACGTTCCCGCATAGCTGGTCTCGATCCGGTAATCCTTGCAACGCCGTGGCCGCGGGGCTATAACCCGCGGCCTTGTAACCGGGCGGCGCGGCCGGGCGGGCACGACATCCGTGTCCAGGTCCCAGGGCATGCCCAACCGCCCCGAAACTCACTCCAGAGATCAAGGAGTTAAAATGCCCAAGATCAAAACCCATTCGAGCTCGAAAAAGCGTTTTCGGCTCACCGCCTCCGGCAAGGTCCGGTTCAATTCGGCCCTGCGCCGCCACCGCCTGATCTCAAAGCCCAAATCCGCCAAGGAGCGGAACCAGGGCACCAAGATCATGGCCGAGAGCGACGCCAGGAACATCCGCAAATATCGGCTGCCGAACGGCTGACCGGCGAAGGAGGCTTAAGACATGGCACGTGTAAAAAGGGGCGTCACCAAGCACGCCCGGCACAAAGAGGTCCTGAAGCTCGCCAAGGGCTATCGGGGCCGGCGCAAGAACACCTATCGGGTCGCCCGGCAGGCCGTGGAGAAGGCCGGCCAGTACGCCTATCGCGATCGGCGCACCCGTAAGCGGGCGTTCCGCGCACTGTGGATCCAGCGCATCAACGCCGGCGTGCGCGAGGTTTCGGACCTGACCTATTCGCGCTTCATGAACGGCCTGACCAAGGCCGGCATCGAGGTCGACCGCAAGGTGCTGGCCGATCTGGCGGTGCGCGAACCGGAATCGTTTAGGGCCTTGGTCAACCAGGCTGAGGCGGCGCTCGACAAGTAAGACACCCGGCCGGAACCAAGCACCATGGGACCGGCCGAACCAACCGATTAAGCGGGGCCTCGGCCCGGGAGACCAGATTTCCCGGGGCGAGGCCCCGTTTTTTGTGATCCGGGGAAAGCGGACGGAATGCGGAAGCAGTGAGATGGAAGATCTAACGAAGGTACGCGACGAACTGATGGCGGCGGTGTCGTCGGCAGGTGATTTGGCGGCGCTCGACGCCGTTCGGGTTCAGGCACTCGGCAAGAAGGGCCGGATCACCGGGCTGATGAAAGGGCTCGGCGGTCTGGACCCGGATGCGCGCCGGCAGGCCGGCCAGGCGCTCAACGAATTGAAGGACGAGGTGGCCGCGTCCATCGAAGCCGCCAAGACCGATCTTGCCAAGGTGGCGATGGACGCCAAGCTGGCCGCCGACCGGCTGGACGTGACCTTGCCGGTGCGGCCGAGCCCCGAGGGTCGCATCCACCCCATCACCCAGACGATGGAGGAGATGATCGCCATCTTCGCCGATATGGGCTTCGTCGTCGCGGAGGGGCCAGACATCGAGGACGACCACAAGAACTTCACCGCCCTGAACATGCCCCCCGGCCATCCGGCCCGGCAGATGCAGGATACCTTCTACCTGCCGCCCGGCGGTGACGGGCTGGGCAACGTCCTGCGCACGCACACCAGCCCGGTCCAGGTCCGCACCATGACCAGCCAGGCGCCGCCGATCCGCATCATCGCACCGGGCCGCACCTTCCGGTCGGACTACGACATGACCCACACGCCAATGTTCCACCAGATCGAGGGGCTGGTCGTCGACGAGACGACCCATATGGGCCATCTGAAGGGCTGCCTGATCGATTTCGCGCGCGCCTTCTTCGAGATCGACGACCTGCCGCTGCGCTTTCGCCCCAGCTTCTTCCCCTTCACCGAACCCTCGGCGGAGGTCGATATCGGCTGCTCGCGCGCCGGCGGCGAGTTGAAGCTCGGCAACTATGGCGATTGGCTGGAAATCCTGGGCTGCGGGATGGTCCATCCCAAGGTCCTGGAGATGTCCGGCATCGACAGCAGCAAGTATCAAGGCTTTGCCTTCGGCATGGGCATCGAGCGGCCGGCGATGCTGAAGTACGGCATTCCGGATTTACGCACCTTCTTCGAGGCCGATCTGCGCTGGCTGAAGCATTACGGCTTCGTGCCGCTTTCGGTCCCTAATCTGGCCCAGGGTTTGAACGGCTAAGGCAGGGAAAAGACGATGAAATTCACCTTGTCCTGGTTGAAGGAGCATCTGGAGACGGATGCGCCTCTCGCCACCCTTACCGACGCTCTCACGGCCCTGGGGCTGGAGGTCGAACATGTGCACGACCCGGCCTCCGAACTCGCCGCGTTTACCGTCGCGCGCGTGAAATCGGCCGAACAGCATCCCAATGCCGACCGGCTGAAGGTCTGCATCGTGGAAACGGCCAATGCGGAGGTTCAGGTCGTCTGCGGTGCGCCCAACGCGCGGACCGGCATGATGGGCGTCTTCGCGCCACCGGGCACGCACATTCCCGGCACCGGTCTGCATCTGAAGAAGGGCAAAATCAGGGGCGTGGAGTCCAACGGAATGCTGGTCTCCGAGCGCGAGGTCGGCCTGTCGGACGAGCATGAGGGCATCATCGAACTGGCGGAAGACGCGGTGATCGGCACGCCCTTTGCCGAGGTCGCCGGGCTGAACGACCCGGTCATCGACATCGCGCTGACGCCGGACCGGGGCGATTGCGCCGGGGTGCGCGGCATCGCCCGGGACCTCGCGGCCGCCGGCCACGGCACCTTGAAGCTGTTGCCCCGGGTGACGGTCGCGGGCAGCGGCGCCAGCCCTATTGGCGTCCGGTTCGACTTTCCCGAGGGCGCGGAAGACGCCTGCCCGCTGTTTGCCGGCCGGTTGATCCGCGGCGTGCGCAACGGGCCAAGCCCACGCTGGCTGCAGGACAGGCTGCGCGCCGTCGGTCTGCGGCCGATCTCCACGCTGGTCGACATCACCAACTTGTTCACGCTCGATCGCGCGCGGCCGCTGCATGTCTTCGACGCGGATAAGGTCAAGGGCGATCTGGTATTGCGCCTGTCGCAGCCCGGCCAGACGATCGACGCCCTGAACGACAAATCCTATAAGATCGAGGACGATCAGGTCTGCGTCATATGCGACGACACGGGCGTGGTTTCGCTTGGTGGCGTCGTCGGCGGCGTCTCGACCGGCTGCACGGAAGAAACGACGAACGTATTTTTGGAGGCCGCCCTGTTCGATCCCATGCGCACGGCCGAGACCGGCCGCAAGCTGGGCATCGAATCCGATGCACGCTACCGGTTCGAACGCGGCGTCGACCCCGAGGGCGTCCTGCCCGGCATTGAGGCGGCGACGGCCTTGATCATCGAGCTATGCGGCGGCGAGGCGGGCGAGACCGTGGTGACGGGCGCAAAGCCGGACTGGCAGCGCACACTGCACCTGCGTCCGGGCCGGCCGGCGGCGCTTGGCGGGCTCGACATCCCGGTCGAGCGCCAAAGGGCCCATTTGACCGCTCTGGGCTTCAAGGTCGCGGACGGCGCCGACGGCCGCCTGGAGGTCGCGCCCCCAAGCTGGCGCCCAGATGTCGAGGGCGAGGCGGACCTGGTGGAAGAGGTGCTGCGGGTCGAGGGCTACGACGAGATCCCGCCGGTATCCCTGCGCAAATCCTCGGCGATCACGCGGCCGGCCGTGTCGCACGGCTTCAAGATTGCCGGTCAGATAAAACGCGCGCTGGCCAGCCGTGGCCTGAACGAGTCGGTCACCTGGTCGTTCATGGATGGCGGCATCGCCGCGCATTTCGGCTTTCAGCATGACGGTTTGCGCCTGTTGAACCCGATCGCCAGCGATTTGGATGTCATGCGGCCGTCGGTTCTACCGAACCTGATCCAGGCGGCCGGTCGCAACGCCGCGCGCGGCCTGCCGGACGCCGCCCTGTTCGAAGTCGGCCCCGCCTATCGCGATCCGTCATTGCAGGGCCAACTCAGGGTTGCCTCGGGCGTGCGCGCGGGATCCGCCACCCCGCGCCATTGGTCCGACCCAGGCCGGCCGGTCGATGCGTTCGATGCCAAGGCGGACGCGCTGGCGGCGCTTGAAGCGGCGGGCGCGCCGGTCTCCAACCTGCAAACCACCACTGACGCGCCGGACTGGTTCCACCCCGGTCGGTCGGGCGTTCTGCGCTTGGGCGCCAATGTGCTGGCCCATTTCGGCGAGATCCATCCGATGACGCTACAGGCGCTGGACGTTGAAGGCCCGATCGCGGCGTTCGAGGTCTTTCTGGACGCGGTGCCCGCGCCCCGGCGCAAGGCGGGCACGGCCCGACCGCTGCTCGATGCCTCGCCGTTTCAGCCGGTGGCCCGCGACTTCGCCTTCC
>JBCBSH010000182.1:0-9178 GCA_039819285.1 Pseudomonadota bacterium | reverse complement strand
GGCGTTGGGATTCTTCAGGTCGTCGGAGGTGTCGATGGTCAGCGACGCGCCCTCCGCGATCGAGCCGGGCGAGGACTGGTCGAAATGCTCACGGAAATGATCGGGCGACATGTGGCTGAGCGCGCCGAGCCAGACATAGACGTTGGTCACGCGCTTCGCGCGTTCCGCCTCGGCCAGGGTGGTGATCTGGCTCATCAGGCCGCGCATCAGGGATGCCTCGTGCATGTCTAGCTTGCTCCTTCGATCTCGGCGCGGATTTGGGCCGCCACCGTCGGCACCGAGGCGGCGACCGCCGGTGTAAGGGGGGCTTCAGGTTCAAACGATGCCGCCTCGACGGCGTAGACCACGAGCCTCGGCGGCGTTCGGCCCAGCGCGTCGCTTAAGGCCAGCGCCTCGGCTAGGCCAATGCCGTGGCTCGACATCCGGCCGGCATCCTTGGGCACGACGCCGTCGGCGTGTTCGATCCGGTGGATCGTGCCCGGTTCCGCGCCCGAATGGGCCGCGTCGACGACGATGGTGGTCGACGCCCCCTCCCAACAGGCGACCATGCCCATGGCGTCGCGCGGCTCGCGCACCGCAAAGGCGGTGTCTTCGTCGGCGGCTAGCAGATCCAGAACCGCCGGGCCGACGCCGTCATCGCCCATGGACCGGTTGCCTAGCGGAATGACGACGATGGGGCTGGCGGCGGCCATGTCATGTTCGTTCGATGTTGAGCTTGAGGAAGTGGGTGGCGCAGGAAATGCACGGGTCGTAGTTGCGAATGGTCTGTTCGCACAGATGGGTCAGCGCATCCTCGTTCATGTTCAGCGACCGCTGTGCCACCTCTTGCAGATCCTGTTCGATCGACGGCTGGTTCTGTGAGGTCGGCGGTATGATCCGCGCCATCTCGATCGTGCCGTCCTCCGCCAGGCGATAGCTGTGATAGAGCAGACCGCGCGGCGCCTCGGTCGCGCCGAAGCCGGTTGCGGCCTTGGGCTCGACCTCGACCGCGGGCGCGTCGGGCGGGCTGTAATTCTCGATCAGCCGGATGGCCTCGTCACAGGCCTCGACCACCTCGATCGACCGCACCACGATGCTGGCGAACGGGTTACGGCACGGCCGGTCGTAGCCGGCCGATCGCGCCGCCTCGGCCGCCAGCGGCGACAGCCGGTCCCGGTTCAGATTGAACCGCGCCAGCGGGCCGACCAGGTAGGAACCCCGCCCCTTGATGGTCGAATGCAGGGCCGTGGAGTGCGGGACGTGGATTTCCTCGAAGTGCCTTTCGTAGTCGGGCACGGCGATGTCCATCCCGGCGCTGGACACGATGCGGCCCTCGTTCATCGGGTATTCGCTTTCATGGCGTAGGGAGACGAACTCGTAGTCCCGCTCGTAATCCGGCATGTCCAGCGCGGCCGCCCAGGCGACCGTTTCGACCGCGATGTCGCGCGCCCGTTTCATGTCGTCCAGCAGGGCGCGCAGCTTCTGCTTGCTGGGCGATTTGTGAAAGCCGCCGACCTTGATGTTGATCGGGTGGATCGCCCGGCCGCCGATCACTTCGATCAGGTCGTTGCCGGCCTTCTTCAGCGCCAGACCCTTTTCCACGACGCCCGGATGGTCCTTGGCCAGCTCGATCGCGCTGGGATAGCCCAGAAAGTCCGGCGCGTGCAGCATGTAGACATGCAGCACGTTGCTTTCGATCCACTCGCCGCAATAGAGCATGCGGCGCAGGTCGCGGATCGGACCATCGATCTTTACGCCGCAGGTGTTCTCCAGGGCGTGAACCCCGCTCATCTGATAAGCGACGGGGCAGATGCCGCAGATCCGGGCGACGATGTCCGGCGTCTCCATGAAGTCGCGACCGCGCAGGAACGCCTCGAAAAAGCGCGGCGGTTCGAAAATCTCCAGACGCGCGTCCTGCACCGTGTCGTTGTTGATGCGCAGGTACAGGCCGCCCTCGCCCTCGACGCGGGCAAGCGCCTGGACCTTAATCGTTTTGCGCGGCATCGAGCTCTCCTTGCCGTCGGAAGGGCGTGGCCCAAGCGTTGAAGGTGTGGAACACCCGCTGCAGGTCCCGCGACGAGGCGCCGAGATCGCGCCATTGCGCCGCCAGCGCGGCGGTGTTCGGGCTTTCCATCGGGCCGAAACAGCCATAACAGCCGCGATCGAAACCCGGGCAGATGGCGCCGCAGCCGGCATGGGTAACCGGCCCCAGGCACGGCGTGCCTTGGCTGACCATGACGCAGGCATGCCCGGCCAGCTTGCACTCGACACAGACGCTGTGGGCCGGCGTGTCCGGCTTGCGGCCGACCAGCATGGCGCCGATCACTTCCAGAAGCTGGGCCTTGTTGATCGGGCAGCCATAAAGCTCGAAATCGACCGGCACGTGGTGGGCGATCGGCGTCGAGGTCGCCAGCGTGCTAACATAGTCGGGCCGCGCGTAGACGACGGACGTGAACTCCTTCACGTCGGAGAAGTTGCGCAGCGCCTGGACGCCGCCGGCCGTGGCGCAGGCGCCGATCGTAACCAGGAAGCGGGACGAGCGGCGCACCTGATGGATGCGTTCGGCATCCTCGGTCGTCGTAATCGAACCCTCAACCAGCGAGACGTCGAACGGACCCTTGGCCTGCTTGCGCGTGGCCTCCAGGAAATAGGCGATGTCGACGGCGTCGGCGACCGCCAGCAACTCGTCCTCGCAGTCGAGCAGGCTGAGCTGGCAGCCATCGCAGGACGAGAACTTCCAGACCGCAAGCTTTGGACGTTTTTTGGCTGTCTGTTTCTGGGCCATATCAGAGTTCCCTGATCGCCATCATGGGGCCGATCTTGTCGAAGCTGTAAACGGGGCCGTCGCGGCAAACGAACGCCGGGCCCCACTGGCAATGGCCGCAAAAGCCCAGCGCGCACTTCATGCTGCGTTCCATCGAGACATAGACCTGATCGGCACCGATGCCCCGGTCCGCCAGGGCGCCGGCGGTGAACTGCATCATGATCTCCGGCCCGCACAGCATCGCGATCGTCTCGTCCGGATCGACATCGGCCTCGCCCAACAGACTGGTGACAAAGCCGACATTGCCGCGCCATTCACGGGTCGCATGATCCACCGTGACCTCGACCTGGAAACCTTGGATGGCCTTCCAAGCGTCAAGTTCCTTCGGAAACAGCAGGTCCTCCGGACTGCGGGCGCCATAGATCAGCGCAATACGACCGAACGCTTCACGCTCATTGATAAGCGCGTATATCACTGGCCGCAGCGGCGCCAATCCGATGCCGCCGGCGACGATCAAGACGTCCTTACCCTTCGCCTCATCGACCGGCCAGCCGGTGCCGAAGGGGCCGCGCACGCCGACGACACCGTTGCGCTTGATCTCGGTCAGTGCGCGGCTGACCGCGCCGACATCGCGGATGGTGTGCACGAATACGTCCTGGCGCGCCGGGTCGCCGCTCATGCTGATCGGCACTTCGCCGACGCCGGCTGCATAGAGCATGTTGAACTGGCCCGGCTGAAAGGCCACGCCGTTCGACGGCACCTCGAAGGTGACGACATCGGGGATCTCGCGCACACGCTTTGTCACGGTCGCGAAGTGGGGGGTCATGACGCCGTTCGCCATCATCGGCGTGGCGCCCGCGCTAAGAGGCTTGAGCACCGTAGAGATCCAGGCTTTGCATACGGGCGTTCTGCAGCCGCTCGATCAGCGGCGGAATGAAGCGCTTCATCATTTCATAGCCGACATGATGGTCGGCCTCGCATTTCTCGCGAAGGCATTCCGCGTCGAAGGCGATGGCGCGTGTCACCTCGATGGCGCGCGCGTCGTAGGTCCAGCGATAGGGCGGCAGCAGCCAAGTCGAGCCCAAAATCTCGCCGTCGCGAACGGTCAGAAAGGTGATCGGCCCCTTGCCGGGCGCGTACATCTCCAAGGCCACCGCGCCGCGCCGGATCAGATAGAACCAGTCCGCGCTGTCGCCCTGCTTCAGGATCATCTGATTGGCCTGAAACACGACGTTTCGAGCGCACCCGGCGATGAAGTCGACAACCCCATCGTCGAGCCCTTCGACGAAAGGATGTTGACGCAGGATATCGGCCATTTCCTTCATGACGAACCTCCCTCGGCGGCCGTATCGGCACGGATGGCCGCCACCTCTTCGGTGATATCGATCCCGACCGGGCACCAGGTGATGCAACGGCCGCAGCCGACGCAGCCGCTCTCGCCGAACTGGTCGATCCAGTTGGCCAGTTTGTGCGTCAGCCATTGGCGGTAACGGCCGCGCGTCGTCGGCCGCACGCTGCCGCCATGGATGTAGGAATACTCGATCGAAAAGCAGGAATCCCATCGGCGCCAGCGTTCGGCATGCTGGCCATCAAGATCGGTCCGGTCCTCGACGGTCGAGCAAAAGCAGGTCGGGCAGACCATCGTGCAGTTGGCACAGCTTAAGCAGCGCTCAGCGACCTGATCCCAACGCGGATGCTCCAGATTGGACTGCAACAGGGTCTTGATCTCGCTGGTATCGAACTTGCGTGTCACGCTGTCACGTGCCTGGCGCAGGACCGCGGCCGCCGTCGTCCGGTCCGCATTGGTGGGCGGCTCATGCTCGATCGCGTCCAGGATCGCAGCACCCTTGGCCGTGCCGCTTCTTGCCAGGAACCGGTGCCCTTGGTCGTCGATCAACTCCGTCAGCACGAGGTCATAGCCCGAGGTGACTTCGGGGCCGGTGTTCATGGAGGTGCAGAAGCAACTGTCGGCCGCCTCGGCGCAGTTGACCGCGATGGTCAGGCTGCGCTCGCGGCGTCGACGGTACAAATCGTCTTCGTAGCCGGAGGACAGGAAGACCCGGTCCTGCACGGCGATCGCGTGGGCCTCGCAGGCACGAACGCCCAGGAAGGCGTAGGCCGGGCCGCCATCATCCTCCTCAAGGATCTCGCCGGCACCGTCCGCCACACGCGCCCGCCATAGGCGTAAATGGGGCGGATGCAGATAGCGCTTCCAGCTATGCGGCCCGACCACGTAGCCGAACAGCGCGTCATCGTCACGGCGTTGCAAACGGTATGAGCCGGGCTCCTGCCGATCCGTCCAACCGGCCGGCAGATCATCCGTGTCCGCCACCTCGTCGTAGAGGATGGCGCCGTCGCGCTTCGTCGGCGCGATGACCGTATAGCCGTCGTCGCGCAGATGCTCGATCAACACGTTCAACGTATCGCGCTGAAAAACGACTTCGGGCATCGCATTCCCTTCCCGGCGGATGTCTTGCCGCGCGGCTGTGATCGGCCGTGCGGTCGAGATCCTGCAGTTCAGGTCATGCTAAACGGCGCCAGCCATCCTGCATTGACATGGCGCAAGTCCCACGGAGTTGGTGCTGAACAGCGTTATCGGATCGCGGGCCGCGCCAGTGACCCGCGAATCCACCCAGCTACAGTTGGATCTCAGTGATGTGCCAGCGGCCGAGATTGGCGGTGAACATGCGGTTGCCGCTGAGCGCGATGTTGGTCGGGTGGGCCAGGGTGGTGGCATGCGGATCGTCGATCAGCAATTCCAGGCGCTGGTCGGCACCGAAGCGGTAAATGCGGCTGGGCTCGTAGCAGGAGATGTAGAGCGTGCCGTCGTCGGCGAAGGCCAGGCCGTCCGGCACGCGCTCAACACCGTCGACCACGATGCGCGCCTCGCCAGGGGACCCATCCGGCTGGATTGGGACATACGATACGCGCTGGGCGAAGCTCTCGACCACATAGAGGCCAGCGCCGTCCGGCGCCATGGCCATGCCGTTGGCGAAGACCATGGGCCTATCGTACCAGAGGCCGCCTTTGCCCGTAGCTAGGGAGTAGCGGAAAATGCCCGGTCCCGCCTGCTCAAGTCCGTGGCTGTCGGAGACGTAGAGCCAACCATTGGCCTCGTCGACGACCGGGTAGTTCGGCACAATGATGCCACCGGCGGCGAACTTCTCCGTGCGGCCGGTGGCGGCGTCACAGCGAAAGATCGAAGCATGCTTCAGGTCGCAGACATAACAGTTGTCCGCGCTGTCGAAGGCGAGGCCGAGGCAGAAACCGTCCGTCGTGCCCATCAACTCCGGCTCTGGCGTATCGGGGTCGACGCGGATCAGATCGCCGGTTTCGGTGCCGCACCAGACGTTGCCTTTACTGTCGATCGCCACCCCTTCCGGATGCGCGATGCGCGGTTCGGAAAAGATCCCGTCGATCAGGACTTTGGCCCGGTCCATTGTCAGCAAGGCGTTCATCGGGTCCCCCTATTCCTCGAACAGTGCTTCGGTGATGGTCCTATCAGCCCGAATGACCTCGTCGAGCAGCGCCTCGCGTTCGCGCGCGGGGGCGAATTCGAGCCTGCGCAGACCGATCGGGTCGATCTCCTCGCGCAGGATCCGCAAGATCTCGGTGTCGGGTTCTTCGATAGTCACGACTGTGTCGGCAAAGCGCACCGGGAAGCCGGCGTTTTGCTGCACGTCGTCCCTTGTGACGCCGGGAAACAGCTCGGTCACTTGCAACTCGCCGGTGTCCAGCGACAGCTCCAGGACGCAGAGATTGGTGAACAGCTTGACCGGGCCTTGGCGATAGCCGAGACGTTCGCGTTCGGCCGGATCGATCACGCCGCGCGCGGCGCTGACGAAATCGACACGGTCGACCAGGGCGCGCGCTGTCTGGCGAGGCAGATAGATGATGAAGGTCTGGTGCAGGTTGGCGACATCAGCCATGCCGCCCTGCCCCGGCAGCCGGATGAAGCCGCCATCCGGCCGGTCGATCCGCAAGGTGTTGACCCGGCCAAACCGGTCGACCTGGGCGGCGCCGACGATCTCATGGCTGACCATGCCCGCCTGATAGAACTCAAAATAGGTGTCCTCGCCGCCGCGATGGGCCACGGCCGTCTGGCAGTCGAACGGTTCGGACAGCGACAGGGTCAGCGGCGTCGGTGCGATGTCGATATGGCCACAGGTCAGGGTGGCGATGATCATGTCTGGCGCGTGGGTACGCTTTGCCAAGTGGTAGGCGATGTTCGCGACAGGCGAGACGGCGCCGGCGGACGCGAAGCTGTGATTGTCGAACTCTTGCGCGATGCGGATGACAAGGCGCTCGTCCGGTGTCGGGGCGGCGGCCTCCTCGTTGGCCGGCGCCCCAATCTTGGTTGCCTTCGAAACGGGCACCGAGGCGGCACGGCGGACGTACGCCGTGGCGGACCCGTTCGCGTCAGGCCGCTGCAACCGATCGCCTTGCAGCATGGCGCGTAACGCGGCGTAGTCGGTGACATAGAAGGGCAGACACGAGGCCGGATAGGCGCCGCCTGGAACCTCGGCAATCGCGCTGATCTGGTTGCGGTGCAGAACGGTCTGGCGACCGTCGCCCGACAAGGCGCCGTCCGGGACGATCTCCTCGACCGTTACCAGCACGCGGTTTGCCGTCCCGGCAAGGGCTACGTCCAGGGCGCGGGCGCCGATGATCTGGACATTGCCACTGCGGTCGGCGCGCGGCGCGTGGATGAGGGCCACGTCCAGCGGCAACGCAGGCGCCAGCGCAAGGGTGCGGCCACCCAACTCAGCGGTCTCGATTTCCGGCACCAGGCCCAACATGTCCGAGCCATCCGGCGGCTGAAACGGCAGTGACGGCAGGTTGCGGGCCGCCGCCTGATAGCCCTGGATCATGGCCAGCGCGGTCCAGTCGCGCACCGGTATCGCGCCAGCCTCCGCCGCCGCCCTGAAGCGCGGCGCCAGGCCGAAGATGTCTAGGCTGGAAAAGCAGTGATCGACCACGCCGACCAGGCCGGCCTCCAACAGCATCTCCAGCGGCAAGCCACCGCCCCAGGAGATGACATGCAGGTTCCTCGGACTCTCGGCGATCACGGCCTCGATCAGCGCCAGCGGCAACCGCGCGAAATGGTGACCGCCGATGCCGATGCGATCGCCCGGACGGACGCGGCGCGCCAGGTCCGAAAGACTGAGAAGGTCGGGTCGGTTTCCGGGCACGGCTCTTAGGAAGCGGCCCGCGCCTTTTCGGCGCGTTCGCGGGCGCGGCGGGCGCTGGCCTCGGCGAACTCGCGAACCCGGCGCTGAGCTTCTTCGGTCTGATACAGCGCGGTCACCGTCGCCCGTTCGTGGTTGAGCCCGTCAAGCGCGCCCGAGGCGCCAAAACCGGCGCGGGCGAGCTTTTTCAGCGCCTGGATCGCGGCTGGCGGATGCTCCGCAACCCGCCTTGCCAGGGCCATCGCTTCTTCGTGCAAGGCATCTGCCGATGTAACCGCGTTGACCAGTCCCCAGCGCTCCATGGTCTCGGCCGTTTGCGCATCGCCGGTCAGCAGCAGCCAGTTGGCGCGGCTGAGCCCCAGCCGTCGCGGCGCCCGCTGGGTCCCGCCCCCACCCGGCACCAGGCCGAGATGTACCTCCGGAAGGCCCATCTTGGCGGTGTCCGCCGCCAGGATCAGGTCGCAGCACAGCACCAGCTCAAAGCCGCCGCCCAGCGCATGGCCGTTCACGGCGGCGATCACCGGCTTGTCGTTCTCGTCGATCACGGCATACATGCGCCGGCCACGGTCCTGGAAGCGGGCGAATTCCTCGTCAGTCTGCTTGGCGTATTCGATGATGTCGGCGCCAGCCATGAAGCCGCGCCCCTCACCAGTGACGACGATGGCGTTGACGTCGGGCCCCTCGTGCAGTTCTGAGAAGGCGTCGATGATCTCGCCCTGCATCACCGGGTTGATGGCGTTCAACTGCTTGGGCCGGCGAAAGGTGATCAGGCCGACCGCGCCGTCGCGTTCGACCGTGAGTGTGCTGTAGGTCACGCCGCTTGCTCTTGGATCGTGACCGCGCCCGCCTCGATCAGCGACTCGATCTCGGTGTCGTCGACGCCGTATTCGCGCAGGATTTCGCGGCCGTGCTGGCCGATGGTTGGGGCCGGGCGGTCGATCGCCGGCGGCGTCTCGCTCAGCTTCACCGCCGGTGCGACGGTCTTCACCTCGCCGACGTTCGGATGCTGATAGGACGCAATCAGGCCGAGATGAGTCACTTGCGGGTCGTTGGCGGCCTCGCGGATGTCCTTGACCTCCGCACACCAGATATCGACGGCCAGCATGGCGTCCATTAGGTCGGCGCGCGCCCAATTCTTGGTCTGCGTGTTGACCGCCTGCCAGACCTCGTCGCGCTTGTCATAGAGCGTGTCCAGATCGTCATAGGCCTTCAGGTTCGGTGCCTTCAGCACCTCGACCAGGGTGGC
>JBCBSH010000181.1:0-9280 GCA_039819285.1 Pseudomonadota bacterium | reverse complement strand
CGCATTCGAACTTCGGCACGCTCGATACCGGATCGGCCATCAAGATGCGCCGGGCGCTCAGCCTGATCCGCCGACGGCAGCCAGACTTGGACGTTGATGGCGAGATGCATGCCGACGCGGCGCTGAACGAGAGCATTCGCAACCGAATCTTCCCGAACTCGACCTTGCAGGGAGAGGCCAACCTGCTGGTCATGCCGACGCTGGACGCGGCCAACATCGCCTTCAACATGATCAAGGCGATCAACGAGGCGATTTCGATTGGACCGCTGGTTCTGGGCGCGGCCCGCCCGGCGCATGTGCTGACGCCGTCGGTGACGGTGCGCGGCATCGTCAACGTGACAGCCATCGCCTCGGTCGACGCCCAGCTTGCGGGAGCCGTTTGCCCGATCGACCACGAGGCGCGCGAGGCGTCGATCCTGGCACTTGAAAGCCTGGCGCGAGAAAGCGCGGCGGTGTGACCCAGACGGTCGACCAGCCCGAAACGATGGAGAGCGCGGGCGACCGCCCGGCGGAAGAGCTGCGCGCGCTGATCGACCGGATCGAGGACGCGCTCGACGCCGGCAAGCTCAATCGGGTTGAGAAGACCATCGCCACCCTGCACTCGGCTGATCTGGCCGACCTGCTGGAGCAGTTGCACCCCGACGATCGGCGCACCGTCGTCAACCTGATCCGTCCCCAGTTGGGCGACGAGCCGGAGGTGCTGTCCTACCTGAACGACGAGGTGCGCGACGAGATCGTCGCCCTGCTGCGGCCGGAGGAAGTCGCGACCGTCCTGACGGAGATGGTGACTGACGACGCGGTCGCCCTGGTCGAGGATCTCGACGAGGAAGAGCGGGAAGAGATCCTGGCCAGCATGCCCACATCGGCGCGCTTGCTGGTCGAGGAGGGTTTGAGTTTTCCGGAGGAGTCCGCCGGCCGCCTGATGCAGCGCGAGATGGTCGCGGTGCCGATGTTCTGGACGGTGGGCAAGACCATCGACTTTCTGCGCACCAGCGATGTCCTGCCGGACGACTTCTACATGATCTTCATGATCGATCCGAAATACCGGCCGGTCGGCGGCGCCTTGCTCAGCCGCGTATTGCGCTCCCGCCGGTCGGTGAAGCTGGCCGATCTGATGGATCAGGATGTGCGCACGATCCCGGCGGTCATGGACCAGGAAGAGGTCGCTTTCCTGTTCCGGCAATATGGCCTGGTCTCGGCCCCGGTCGTCGACGACGGGGGCAAGCTGCTTGGCGTCATCACGGTCGACGATGTCGTCAACGTCATTCAGGAGGAAAACCAGGAAGACATGCTGCGCCTGGGCGGTGTGCAGGAGGAGGACCGCCTGTCCACAGTCGCCAACACAGCGCGCAGCCGGTTTTCCTGGCTCGGCGTCAACTTTCTGACCGCCGTTCTGGCCTCCGCCGTCATCGCCTTCTTCGAGGCCACGATCGCGCAGGTCGTGGCCTTGGCCGTCTTGATGCCGATCGTCGCCAGCATGGGCGGTAATGCCGGCACCCAGACCATGACCGTGACGGTGCGCGGGCTGGCGACCAAGGAACTGGCGGGTCGCAGCGCCCGGCGCATGGTTGTTAAGGAGATTGCGGTGGGCGCGATCAACGGTGTGCTGTTCGCGATTGTCGTTGGCGCCGTCGCCGCGCTTTGGTTTGGTGATCCGGGGATCGGCTTTGTCATCGGCCTGGCCATGATCATCACGCTGATCGTGGCTGGCCTGTCCGGTGCGGTGATCCCCCTCGTCCTTGAACGCCTGAACATCGACCCGGCGGTGGCCTCCGGCGTCTTCCTGACCACTGTCACCGACGTGGTCGGCTTCTTCACCTTCCTAGGGCTGGCGGCATGGATACTGCTGTAATCTCAGATCAAACCGAGGCGCGGGTTCGCGCCATCGCCGACGGCATGCCGGTGCTGGCCAAAATGGGGGTCACCGTCGACAGCGTCGGCGACGGCACGGCAACCATGTCGATGCCCTCCCAGCCGGACCTGTCGCAGCAGCACGGCTATCAGCATGCCGGCATCACCACCCTGCTGGCCGACACGACGGGCGGCCTGGCGGCAGCCACGATGATGCCGGAGGGCACCAATGTTCTCGCCGTGGAATTCAAGATCAACCTGCTGGCGCCGGCGCGCGGCGATCGTTACCGGGCCGAGGGGCGCGTGTTGCGACCTGGCCGAACCCTTACCGTGGTTGAGGTCGACGTCTTTGCCGACGCGGGCGAGCGCACGACGCTGATCGCGCGGTTGCAGCAAACCTGCATCTGCATTCCGGACCGGTCGGGTTAGTCACATGTCCAGACACGCTGACGACAAGAAGGAAGATCCGCTGGTCGCTTATATCCTGGGGCGGGCGGGCGAGGCCGATGCGCCGACGCCCGCCGACATCGCGCGCGGCTTCGCCGTGGGGCGTGTGAAGCCCAAGGACGGGCCGGACGCGTGGCGGCGTTATCTGAACCCGGTCAAACAGCAGATCCTGCATTTGGCGCGACAAGGTCGCATCGACGTCCTGCGCAACGGCGAAAAAGTCGACCCAAAAGACGCGCGGGGGGTGACGCGCATCCGCCTGGCCGACACTATATGAATATTATGTCCAAGGGCCGCCTGCCATGATCCCGAACAGCTTGCCGTCGCTCAACTTCGATCTGGGCGACACGGCGGACATGCTGCGCGACACGGTTTTGAGCTTCGCCTCGGACGCGATCGCGCCGCGCGCGGCCGCGATCGACGAAGCCAACGATTTCCCCACCGACCTCTGGCAGAAGATGGGTGCGCTCGGCCTGCTCGGGATCACGGTGGAAGAGGAGTATGGCGGCTCCGGCATGGGCTATCTGGAGCACATCGTGGCGATGGAGGAGGTCAGCCGCGCCTCGGGCGCGGTCGGCCTGTCATACGGCGCCCATTCCAATCTCTGCGTCAACCAGTTGCGCCTGAACGGCAGCCCCGAACAGCGCGAGCGCTATCTGCCGAAACTGATCTCCGGCGAGCATGTCGGCGCACTGGCCATGTCGGAGCCCGGCGCCGGTTCCGACGTGGTCGGCATGCGCACGCGGGCGGAGAAGAAGGGCGACCGCTACGTCATCAACGGCAGCAAGATGTGGATCACCAACGGCCCTGACGCCGATACGCTGGTGATCTACGCCAAGACCGATCCGGCCGCCGGCCCGCGCGGCATCACCGCCTTCATCATCGAAAAGGGCATGACGGGCTTCAACCCGGCCCAGAAGCTGGACAAGTTGGGCATGCGCGGGTCGAACACCAGTGAGTTGGTGTTCACCGACTGCGAGGTGCCGGAGGAAAACGTGCTGGGCAAGGAGGGCACGGGCGTCAAGGTCTTGATGTCCGGCCTCGATTACGAGCGCGCCGTGCTGGCAGCGGGCCCGTTGGGCATCATGCAGGCCTGCATGGATGTGGTCGTGCCCTACGTGCATGAGCGCAAGCAGTTCGGCCAGCCGATCGGCGAGTTTCAGCTGATGCAAGGCAAGCTGGCCGATATGTACGTCACCATGAATGCAGCCAAGGCCTACGTTTACGCGGTCGGCAAGGCGTGCGACCGGGGCGAGGTCACCCGCAAGGACGCCGCCGGCGCCATCCTCCACGCGGCGGAACGGGCGACCTGGATGGCCCTTCAGGCGATCCAGTGCCTGGGCGGCTATGGCTATGTGAACGAGTATCCAACGGGCCGCCTGCTGCGCGACGCCAAGCTCTACGAGATCGGCGCCGGCACGTCGGAGATCCGACGCATGCTGATCGGTCGTGAACTGATGAGTGAGACACGATAGTCCGCGCCGAACCGCGTCTTCGCACGTTTTTCGCGCACGCTCGGGAATAATCCCGGCCCCCCGCTGTTCTCCCGTTGATCCAGGCCGCACCCAGCGGCCAGACATCTGGAGAACAGACAATGAAGCGCCTTTTGGTCCTCGCACTCGCTTTACCCATTTCCGCCTGCTCGGCCGGCGGTTTTCAGTTCCCGTCATTCGGCTTCGGCTCGTCGACCCGACCGGACACCCAGCCCTTAACCCAGCCGATCGCCCAGGTCGCCCAGGCGCCGGTCAGCAGTCTGGGCACAATGACCGCGACCGACCTGATGGATGGCCGAACCATCTCCTTATCCGCCAGAGCCTACAGCAACGGCGCGCGGGTTACGGAAAGCAACGGCTGCACGTGGACGCGGGCGAACGACTGGTTCTCGCCGTCCGACAGTTGGGCGAATTGCGGCGACTCCCGCAACTGGCACACCGGCCAGGCGACGGTCCGCCAGCTGGACTCGCTCTATCCGCTTCAGGTCGGCAGTGTCGGGCGCTACGAACGCCAGGCGAGGTCGCACACCGGCCGTAGCTACACGCGCGAGTCACGCTGTGAGGTGATCAATGCGGTCGAAGTCCTGCGGCCGGGTCATGGCGCGACGGCTGCCTATGTCGTCGAGTGCGACGATACCAGGCGAACGCGGACCACATGGTACGCGCCGGGCGAGGGCCCGATCGCCTATCGCGAAACCCATCACCGCAACGGGCTGGAGGAGGCCTGGGTGCGGACCGACTAACCGTCGTCCAGCCAGGCCAGGCTGCCCTGGCTGACCAGTTCGGCCAGCAGTGCCCACAGGTCCGGCTCGTCTTGCCAGCGCGACAGCCGGGTCTGCTCGATCGTACCGGACTGGCAGAGCGCGGCCGCCAGGTCTGCATCGGTCTGGCGGCAGACCCCGTCGACGCACAACAGCGCGTCGGTGCCAAGCGCAAGATGGGCCCAACGGCTGCCCAGCACGCGTTCAAGGCTGTCGCCAGCACCGATGCGCGCGCTGACCGTCGCGGGCTCGACATGCTCGTCCGGCATCGTCGGCGGCACGCGCGGTTCGGTAATCAGTTCACCGATCGCTTGCCGTAACAGGGCGGGGGTGTCGAGCTGGCGCTGAAGCAGCGTTGTCATGGCCGCAACAGCCTCATCGCCGATCAGGGTCGGATCCGCCGGCCGGGTCATGCCTGGGTCGCTGTAGCGTGGCGCCGTATCGCCCTGGTGCTCGGCGAACTCTGCCACTGCATCGGCAAATCGGCTCGCCAGGTCGGCAACGCCGGGCGCGCGAAAGCCGATCGAGAAGGTCAGGCAGGCATCGTCGACCGCCACCCCCTCATGCGCGACGCCGGGCGGCAGATAGAGGACATCGCCTGGCTCCAGAATGGCCTCGTGGGTGGGTTCGAAACTCTCCAAGATGCGCAGATCGAGATCGGCGCGGAACGCGAGGCTGGATCCGGATCGAGAGCCATAGCGCCAGCGCCGCTTGCCGGCGGCCTGCAGCAGGAACACATCGTACTGGTCGATATGCGGGCCGACGCCGCCCGCGCTGACGGCGTGGGAAACCATGATGTCGTCAAGGCGCCAGCTCGGCAGGAAGTCGAACGCGGTGATGAGGTCGGCAACCTCGGGCAACCAGGCGTCGACCGCTTGGACGAGCAAGGTCCAGCCCGCAGCCGGCAGCTTGTCGAAGTCGGCCTGGTCGAACGGGCCATGGTGCACCGTCCATCGCGGCTCGCCATCAGGTTCATGGACAACCAGCCGCGCGTCAGCCTCGTCCTGACAGGCCAGTTCGGCCAGATCATGCGGCGTGATCGGGCTTTGAAACCCGGGCAGGGCCTGGCGCCAAAGCAACGGTTCGCGCTGCCAGTGACGCTCAAGGAACCGATCGGGCGACAACTCTCGCCAATCGAGACGGGCAGGCGGCATTGTGCCTCCAGGCTTTTCGGAACTACGGTGCTTCCGCATGAAGTGGCGAAAGGCATGACACCGGGTCAGATTATCATACTGAACGGCGCCCCGAGGTCGGGGAAGTCCAGCATTGTCGCGGCCATTCAGGACACCTTCGATGGGCCGTGGATGAACCTTGGCGTCGATATGGTCAAGGAGCGGGCGATGCCTGAGCGCTATCAGCCGGGCATCGGCCTGCGGCCCGGCGGCGAGCGGCCGGATCTGGAGGACCTCGTGGTCACCCTATACGCGGCGCTCTACGAGTCGATCGCCGCCCACAGCCGGCTCGGCCTCAACGTCGTGGTCGATGTCGGCCACCATGATGCCTATTCGACGCCGCGCCGCATCCTGGCGGACAGCGCGCGACGCCTTGCCGGCCTGCCCGTACTGTTCGTCGGCGTCCACTGTCCAATTGAGGAGATCATGGCCCGGCGCAAGGCTGCGCAGCACTCAGGCGATGAAACCTATCTTGCCGGAACCAGCGAAGACCCCATTCCTGAGGCGGTCCGGCTTTGGCAGCGGGCCGTACATGATCCCGGCATTTACGACCTTGAGGTCGACACCTCGCAATTGAGCCCCATGCAGTGCGCCGAGGCGATTCGCCGGCACCTTGCCAACGGGCCGCCACCCATGGCATTCGACCAATTGGCCCGACGCGCTGTATCGGAGGATTGACGTGCTGGACGACTGGCCGCGCACATTCGAGGATTTTGCCGTCGGCGACCGTATGGCGACCGGGTCGCTGACGGTCACGGAGGAGGAGATCGACGCTTTTTGCCGAAGCTTCGACCCGCAGCCTCACCATCTGGACTCGGACATTGCCGACGCCAGCCTGCTGGGCGGCGTGGCGGCAAGCGGTTGGCACACGGCGGCCTTGACGATGCGGCTGATCGTCGATGGCAAGATCCTGGGTGGCTCGCCGATCATCGGCGTCGGCGTGCAGAACCTCCGTTGGCCTAAGCCGCTGCGCGCCGGCGACCGGCTGCGTGCCGAGGCGGAGGTTGTGAAGGTCACACCTTCACGCTCCGGCGCGCCGCGCGGCACATTGCTGTTGAACATTAAGACAATCGATCAGAATTCTGAAATTGTTATCGAAATGGATACCACGGTCGTACTGCCCACGCGGAGTCAATAACGATCGCGCTTGGCGCCGAACCGGCGTGTGACCACATCGATGACAACACCTAGATGACCGAACCTCTTGGAGGCTGAAATGGCTGCAGAGCCGAGCAAGGACCCCGTCGTTATCGTTGCTGCGGCGCGAACGCCAATGGGCGGCTTTCAAGGCGCCTTGAAGGATGTGAAGGCGACGGAGCTGGGGTCGGTTGCCGTGCGTGCGGCGCTGAAGCGTGCGGGCCTGAATGGCGAGGATGTCGACGAGGTGACCATGGGCTGCGTCCTGCCCGCCGGACTGGGCCAGGCCCCGGCGCGCCAGGCGTCGAAAGGCGCCGGCGTCCCGGACAGCGTCGGCTGCACGACGGTCAACAAGATGTGCGGGTCGGGCATGAAGGCGACCATGCTGGCCCATGACGCAGTGGCGCTCGGCACGGCCGACATCGCCATTTCCGGCGGGCTGGAGAGCATGACCAACGCGCCCTACCTGCTGGACCGGGCGCGCCAGGGCTATCGCATGGGCCATGGCAGGGTGCTGGACCACATGTTCCTGGACGGGCTGGAGGATGCCTATGAGCCGGGCCGCCTGATGGGCACCTTCGCCGAAGACACGGCCCAGCACTATCAGTTCACCCGCGAAGCCCAGGACGGCTTCGCCATCGAAAGCCTGAACCGGGCGCGCAAGGCCACCGAGGACGGAAGTTTCGCCGGCCAGATCGCGCCGGTGACCGTCAAGTCCCGCAAGGGCGAAACCGAGGTTTCGGTCGACGAACAGCCGATGAACGCGCGGCCCGATAAGATCCCGAACCTGAAACCGGCCTTTCGCCCCGACGGCACCGTGACGGCCGCCAATTCCAGCTCCATCTCCGACGGGGCGGCTGCCCTGCTGCTGACCCGTCGTTCGGTCGCCGAGGCGCGGGGCCTGCCGATCCTCGCGGAGGTCAAGGGCCATGCCAGCCACGCCCAGGCCCCGGCTTGGTTCACCACCGCACCGATCGGCGCCATCACCAAGCTGATGGACAAGGTCGGTTGGCAGACCGGCGATGTCGACCTCTATGAGATCAATGAGGCCTTTGCCGTCGTTACGATGGCGGCGATGCGCGATCTCGACCTGCCGGCAGACAAGGTGAATGTCCATGGCGGCGCCTGCGCGCTGGGCCACCCCATCGGTGCCTCGGGCGCGCGCATTCTCGTGACTTTGCTGGCCGCGCTCGAGCAATACGACGCCAAGCGTGGCGTGGCATCGCTGTGTATCGGCGGTGGTGAAGCGACCGCGATCGCCGTGGAACGGGTGGCGGCATGAGCCGGCGGGGCATCAGCACCGGCTCATCGTTTGAGGCCGCGTACGGCTATTCGCGGGCCGTCATCGAGGATGGCTGGATCTTCGTCGCGGGCACAACCGGCTTCGACTACACCACCGGCGAGATAAAGCTGGATGTCGAAAGCCAGACGCGCCAAACGCTGAAGACCATCGAATCCGTCCTGGCCGAGGCTGGGGCGACCCTGGCCGACATCGTGCAAAGCCGCATCATCATCGCCGACCAAAGCGACGCCGAACGGGTCCTGACGATTTACGGGCAGGTCATCGGCGAGGCGGTCGGCGACGGCGTTCGGCCGACCTCCACCGCCATCGTGTCGCGGCTGATCGACGATCGGATGAAGGTCGAGATCGAGGTTACCGCGCGACAGCCTGCCGGGCGCGAGGCCGGCTAGAAGAAGGGGGAGAGGGGCATGCCCGTCGCATTGATCACCGGGGCCGGACGCGGCATTGGCCTCGAGTTCGCCCGCCAATACGCCGATGAAGGCTGGACGGTGCTGGCCGGCGTGCGCGATCCCGGGTCAGCCGGCGACCTGCTCGGCATCGATGGTGATGTCGCGGTGGTGGAGTTGGACGTGACCGATCCCGCGGCCGTCGCCATCCTGTCCGAGCGGCTTTCGGGCATCGCGATCGACCTCTTGATCAACAATGCCGGGCGCGGCAACCCGGCCGAACTCAGCGATGGCGGCATCGACTATGCCGCCTGGATCGACGTTCTGCAGGCCAACACGCTGGGTCCGGTGCGCGTGACGGAGGCGTTCCTGCCCCACCTGCGCGCGGCGCAGCATGGCAAGATCGTCACGATTTCCAGCCAGATGGGCAGCATCGGCCAGAGCAGCGGCCGGGCGATCATCTATCGCTCGTCCAAGGCGGCCGTGAACGCGGCCATGCGCGCCATGGCCATGGACCATAAGGGCGAGGGCTTGAGCTTCGCCGTGCTTCATCCTGGTTGGGTCAAGAGCGGTATCGGCGGGTCCAAGGCGCCGCTAGAGGCCGCCGACAGCGTCGCCGCGATGCGCACGATCATCGACGAGCTTGACGCGGATACGACCGGCCGATTTTGGAACTATGACGGCAGCGAGTTCGAGTGTTAGGAGGGCCGACCCATTGGGGGTCCCTTTA
>JBCBSH010000180.1:0-9347 GCA_039819285.1 Pseudomonadota bacterium | reverse complement strand
CTATGTCGTGATCCGTCTGGCAGTCCGGCCCCGGTGACAGTTCGGCACCGCGATAGGGGGCGAGCGCCTGTTGGCCGATGATCTCGCGGGTGAGGCGTACGCAGGCGCGCATCTCGCGCCAATCCTGATCGTGCGCCATGGAGGCTGGGTCGATGATCGGGGGTGCGGACGGGTCGGCCGAGGCGAGCCGCAGGCGCCCCCGGCTGAGCGATCGCATCGGGCCGGCATGGGCCTGGAAGCCATGGCCCTTGGCCGCCGCCGTGCCGTCATAGCGCACCGCCATCGGCAGGAAATGGTACTGGATGTCGGGCCAGGGCACGGAAGGATCGCTGCGGATGAAGCCGCCGGATTCGAAATGGTTGGTGGCGCCCAGGCCGCGATGGGTGGCCAGCCATTGCACGCCGATCATCGCCTTGCTCAGCGGCCGTGTCGCCGAATAGAGGGTCACCGGCTGGGTGCACGCGTACTGCACGTACAGTTCCAGATGGTCCTGAAGGTTCGCGCCGACGCCCGGCACTGCGACCAGGCACGGGATGCCGTGTTCGCTGAGCTGGGTCGGATCGCCGATGCCCGACAGCATCAGAAGCTGCGGCGTATTGATCGCACCGGCCGCGACCAGCACCTCGCGTGCGGCGTTAGCCTTCGCCGTCTCGCCTTTGCGGCTGTAGGCGACGCCGATGGCCCGTTTGCCGTCGAACAGGATGCGTTCGGTCAGCGCGCCGGTCAGCACGTTGAGGTTCGGGCGCGCCAGGGCCGGGTGCAGATAGGCGCGGGCGGCGCTGCACCGCTTGCCGTCATTGACGGTCATGTCCATGCGGCCGAAACCGTCCTGCTGATAGCCGTTCATGTCGGCGGTTTCGGGATAGCCCGCCTGAATGCCGGCCTCGATGAAGGCGCGGTAAAGTGGGCTCCAACCCTTGCCGCCTTGGACCTGGAGGGGGCCGTCGGCGCCGCGATAGGCATCGCCGCCGCGATCGTACGTCTCCGCCCGGCGGAAGTACGGCAGCACGTGCTGATAGTTCCAGCCCTCGTCGCCGGTGACGTCGGCCCAATGGTCGAAATCGGCGGCGTTGCCGCGAACATAGGCCATGCCGTTGATCGAGGACGAGCCGCCCAGGACCTTACCGCGCGGCCAGTGCAGGCGCCTGCGATTGAGGTGTTCTTGGGGCTCGGTCCGGTAATCCCAATTGTAGCGCGTGCCGTTCATCGGGTAGGCGAGCGCGGCCGGCATGTGGAGGCGCCAGTCCCAGCCATGGTCGGGGCCGCCGGCCTCTAGCAATAGCACGGTCGCCGAGCCGTCCTCGGTCAGACGGTTAGCCAGGACGCAGCCGGCCGAACCGGCGCCGACGATGATGTAATCGTACTCAGGGATCGCCACGGCCGGCTGTCAGGTCAGGCGGGATACGGGCAGTCGACGTCGCCCAACTCGACATAGACGGTCTTTAGCTGGGTGTAGTGCTCGATCGCGGCGATGCCGTTTTCCCGGCCAAGGCCCGACTGCTTCACACCGCCGAAGGGCAGCTCGATCGGCGTGATGTTGTAATTGTTGATCCAGCAGACGCCTGCCTGCAACCGTCTTACCGTGCGGTGGGCGCGGGCGAGGTCGCTGGTGAAGACGCCGGCGGCGAGGCCGAATTCGGTCGCGTTGGCGCGGGCCAGCACCTCGTCCTCACCGTCGAAGGGCAGGATGGTCATAACCGGGCCGAAGATCTCGTCGCGGCTGATGGTCAGATTGTCGTCCTCGGCGACGAAGATCGCGGGTTCGACGAACCAGCCGTCCAGGCCCTCGGCCGGTCGGCCGCCGATCACCAGCCGGGCGCCTTCCTTCACGCCCTGGTCGACGAAGCCGAGCACGCGGCGCATGTGATCTTCGGAGATCAGGGCGCCGACATGGGTCTCGGGGTCCAGCGGGTCGCCGATCTTCAGCTTGGCGGTGCGCGCCGCCAGCGCCTCGACGAAGCGGTCGAGCAGATCGCGGGCGACGAAAACGCGGGTGCCGTTGGAGCAGACCTCGCCCTGGGTGTAAAAGTTGGCCATCATCGCGGCCGACACCGCGTTGTCGAGATCGGCATCGCCGAAGATAATCAGTGGCGACTTGCCGCCCAGCTCCATCGTCACATGCTTCAGGGTCTCGGCGGCGGCGGCCATGATCTTGCGGCCCGTGCCGACCTCGCCGGTCAGCGAGACCTTGGCGACGCCAGGATGGGCGACCAGCGCCTGGCCTGCCTCGCGGTCGCCCTGAACGACGTTGAAGACGCCCGGCGGCAGGCCGGCATCGGCGAAAGCCTCGGCCAGGGCGCCGGCGGTCACAGGCGTCATCTCGGACGGCTTGAAGACCATGGTGTTGCCGCAGGCCAGCGCCGGCGCGGCCTTCCAGGCGGCGATCTGGATCGGGTAGTTCCAGGCACCGATGCCGGCGCAAACGCCCAGCGGCTCGCGCCTGACATAGCCGAAGGCGTTCGGGCCAAGATCGACCTGCTGGCCGGCGATGGACGCGGCGACGCCGCCGAAATACTCCAGACAATCGGCGGCCGAGGCGACGTCGACGACCGAGGATTCGGCGATGGGCTTGCCCGTGTCGAGCGTTTCCAGCCGGGCAATCTCGTTATTGCGTTCGCGCAAAATGCCGGCGGCGCGGGTGAGAATACGCCCGCGTTCCGCCCCGGTCATTTCGGCCCAGCCTTCGAACGCCCGGCTTGCGGCCGCGACCGCCGCATCGACGTCGGCCGCATCGCCTTCAGCGGCACGGGCGAGCGGTGCGCCGGTTGCCGGGTTCAGGGTGGTGAACCAGCGGTCTGCGGCGGGCTGTCGGGCGGCCCCGTCGATGAAATGGGGCTGGTCGGCAAGCTGGGTCATGGCGTTCAGGCGGCCGAATGGCTTTGCGCGGGCGGCGGGATCTGGCTGTCCAGATAGGCGAGGATCAGGTCCAGCGCGTCGTCGGCATCGAAATCATCGTCATGCTGGCCGGCGCGCAGCCACAGCCCGTCGATCAGCGAGGCAAGGGTGGTGGTGACCCGCCGTGCATCGGCCAAGGGCAGCAATTGCCGCAAGGGCGCGCGCAGGTTCGACATGGTGCGATAGGTGTACAGCCGGCGCAGGCGGGCTAGTTCGGGCTGGTGCGGCGACTGGGCCCAGAAGGCCAGCCAGGCGGAGATGATCTCCGGCGTGAACTGGCCGCAGGCGAAGTTGGCCTCCAGCACCGTCACGACGCGCGACCGTGCGTCCGGCGCCCTGGCCAGCCGGCTTACGACGTCGTCGCGCAGCTCCGTCAGCACCTGGCGCATGGTGGCGGCGAACAGATCGTCCTTGTTGCGGAAATAGTGGTGGATGATGGGGGCCGACAGGCCGGCCTCGCGCGCGATGCGCTGCATGGTGGCATCGGCGAAGCCATGCTTGTGGATCGCCACCATGGTCGCGTTGATCAACTGTCGCCGGCGGATCGGCTGCATCCCGACCTTCGGCATTCGCCCTTCTCCTGTTCTTCCGGTCGGCCCTTGGCCGTCGATTTTCCCGTCGGATTAGGGGTGCCGTTTTTTTATTGATTAGTCAATCAAGAACCGTATGCTTGTGCGCAACAAATCATCCGGCCGTGCGCACCCGTTAGGGGTCGCTGTCATAAGCCAGGGAGGTTTGGCGTTTCGCATCGACAGGTGCCGCCGACGCCGCCCCCTTCAAAGATCGAAGCCCGCAATCGGGCAGACCAGAACGGGAGACTTCACGATGCTTCGAACCGTTGCCGCCACACTGCTCACCGCCACCGCCTTGCCGCTGATGACCCAGCCAGCCGCCGCGACCGATCCGGCGGAATGCCAGACCGTGCGCTTTTCCGATGTCGGCTGGACCGACATCACCGCGACCACGGCCGCGACCTCCGTCGTGCTGGAGGGGTTGGGCTATGAGCCGGAGGAAAGCCTGCTGTCGGTGCCGGTGACCTATGTCAGCCTGGAGAACGGCGATATCGACATCTTCCTGGGCAACTGGATGCCGACCATGGAGGCGGATATCCGGCCCTATCTGGACAACGGCACCGTGGAGTCCGTGCGCGTCAATCTGGAAGGCGCGAAATACACGCTGGCCGTGCCGACCTATCTGGCCGATCAGGGCCTGACCAGCTTTGCCGATATCTCCAGCTTTGCCGATCAGCTTGACGACGAGATCTACGGCATCGAGCCGGGCAATGACGGCAACCGCCTGATCCAGGGGATGATCGACAACGATACGTTCGGGCTGGGCGACTTCGAGCTGGTGGAATCCTCCGAGCAGGGGATGTTGTCGCAAGTGGCGCGGGCCACAAGGTCGGAGGAGGCGATCGTCTTCCTGGCCTGGGAACCGCACCCGATGAACGCGAACTTCGAGCTCACCTATCTGGCCGGTGGCGACGACATTTTCGGCCCGGATTTCGGTGGTGCCACGGTCTACACCAATGTGCGCGCGGGCTATCTGACCGAATGCCCCAATGTCGGTCAGTTGCTGGAGAACCTGGTCTTCACGCTGGCGATGGAAAACGAGATCATGGGCGCGATCCTGGACGATGGCGAGGCGCCCCAGGACGCGGCGGCGGACTGGCTGCGCGCCCATCCGGAGGTGTTCACCGGCTGGGTCGACGGCGTCACAACGTTCGACGGCCAGCCCGGCCTGGCGGCGGTGCGCGCGCATCTGGGCATTTAACCGGATCGGGCGCCTTCGGGTCTGAAGCGGGCTTAGGGCCGCCCGCTTCCGTCGACCGCCATGCATGATTGGCTGACAGACAACAAGCTGCCCCTGGGCGATTGGATCGCGGCCGGCATGCACGCCGTAAACGAGCGTGCGGCCGGTGTGCTCAACGCCATCGCCGATACGATCGGCGACGCGGCAGAGGCGGTCATCGACGCGCTGTTGTGGCTGCCGCCGCTCGTGCTGATCGTCATCATGGCGGGCCTGGTATTCCTGTGGCACCGCAAGTGGCAGCTGCCGCTGGCCATCGTCCTGATGATGGGCCTGATCGTGAACCTCGGCTATTGGGAGGAGACGATCGAGACCCTGACGCTGGTCTCGCTAGCCGCCGCCGTTTGCATGGTGATCGGCGTGCCCGTCGGCATCGCGGCGGCGCACCGGCCGTGGCTGTTCCGCGTGCTGCGGCCGATCCTGGATCTGATGCAGACGATCCCGACTTTCGTCTATCTGATCCCGACCCTGATCCTGTTCGGCCTGGGCATCGTGCCGGGGCTGATCTCCACGGTGATTTTCGCCATCGCCGCGCCGATCCGGCTGACCCATCTGGGCATCACCTCGGTACCGACCCAGTTGAAGGAGGCGGGCGAGGCCTTCGGCGCGACCAAGCGCCAACTGTTGTGGCAGATCGAACTGCCGCACGCCATGCCGACCATTATGGCCGGCCTGACCCAATGCATCATGCTGTCGCTCTCGATGGTCGTGATCGCGGCCCTGGTAGGCGCCGACGGGCTGGGCGTGCCGGTGGTCCGGGCACTGAACACGGTCAATATCGGCATGGGCTTCGAGGCCGGCCTGTCGATCGTCATCCTTGCGATCCTGCTCGACCGGGTGTTCCGGCCGCCGGAGCGGCGGGCGGGCAAGGCCGCGTCATGAGCGTCGCCGTCTCCTTTCAGCACGTCGATGTTGTGTTTGGCGACAATGCCGATGAGGCGCTGCCCCTGGTGGACCAGGGCTTGAGCCGGGCGGAGATCCTGGAACGGACCGGGGCGGTGCTGGGAGCGCGGGACGCGACGTTGGACGTGCCGTCGGGCGGCATCGTCGTGCTGATGGGGCTGTCGGGGTCCGGCAAGTCGACCTTGCTGCGCTGTGTCAACGGGCTGAACAAGGTCACGCGCGGCCAGTTGCTGGTCGAAGGCGAGCACGGCCCGGTTGATGTCGCCTCGTGCGGCCAGGCCGATCTGCGCCATATCCGACAGCATCGGGTCGCGATGGTGTTTCAGCAGTTCGCGCTGCTGCCCTGGCGCACGGTGCGCGAGAATGTCGGCTTCGGTCTGGAACTGCGCGGCGCGCCGCAGGAGGAAATCGCCAACCGCGTCGAGGAGATGCTGTCGCTGGTCGACCTCGACGGCTGGGGCGACAAGTATGCGCATGAGCTGTCCGGCGGCATGCAGCAGCGGGTCGGTCTGGCCCGTGCCTTCGCCACGGATGCGCCCATCTTGCTGATGGACGAGCCGTTTTCGGCCCTGGACCCGCTGATCCGCGTGCGGCTGCAGGACGAGCTTTTGGACCTGCAGGAACGGCTGAAGAAGACCGTGATCTTCGTTAGCCACGATCTGGACGAGGCCATGAAGCTGGGCAACCGGATCGCCATCATGGAGGGCGGCGACATCGTACAGTTCTCCACGCCTGAAGGCGTGCTGTTGAACCCGGCCAACGATTATGTCGCCGATTTCGCCGCCAATCTGAACCCGCTGAACGTGCTGACCGCCCGAACGCTGATGACGCCGCTGGAGACGCTGGCGCGCGAGGGCGACACCTATCTGGTCGAGGATGCGTCGGAATGGCGGCTGATGCCGGGTGGTGATGGCCTGCGCTGTGGCCGGAACGGCGAGACCATGGTGCTGCCGTCGAGCGCAACGGTGGGGCAGTTGTTTGCCGTATCGCCCGAGATCTCGCTGCGCGAAGCGGTGGAGCTGCACCGGCTTACGCGTGAGCCCCTGGTGGTGATGGATGACGGCAAGCCGATCGGTGTGCTGTGCGACACCCAGCTCTTCGACGGGATTCTGAAGCGGATCGATAACGGCACGTGACATGGGGCGTGGCGCCTGATTACCGCGCGCGATCGGATCCCCGTGGCAAACTCGATCTCGACCGCTAAGCTAAGTGCCCTGTTGTCCGACGCCCTTGTCTCTTGGGCATTCCCGTTTCATTCGGCATTGAAGGAGAAAATCGGCATGGCATTGCGCGGCATGTCTGGGGCAATTGTTGCAGTCTTATTGTCGGTTCTGGCGCTTGCGGCACCGGGGTTGGCGCAGGACGGGCCAATGCCGGACCTTCGCGGCGAGTGGACCGGCGAGGCCGAGTTCCGCCTGCCGGGCGCGTTGGTGGCGCAAGCGCACCGTTTTCACATCGTGAACCAGACAGACGCGTTCATCGATGGCGTCCATCAATGGACCAACATCGACAGCAGCCAGACCAGCCATGACGGCATCGAATACACCAGCGCCGCGTCGGAGCCGTTTTTGGGTGTGATCGCGCACGATCAGTCGATCTGGATCGTCGAACATGGCGACCAGACGACGTTTCGCATGACCCTGTTGGACGCCGATCGTCTGTCCTTCGTCGCCATGGAGGGCGGTGCGCATCCGCTTGTTGGCCGGGGTGTGCTCACCCGCCAATAGCGCCTGCGGCGCGCCGATGCTCAGGCGCTGTCCCGCTCGATCCTGAAAACCCCGCCGCTCGTCTCGTCGCGCACATAGTCGATGACCGTGCCGTCGAAATGGTAGGCGAGCGCGCGGCCGTGGACGGGGATGGCGACGACGTTGGGCCAAAAGGCGGCGAGGCATTCGCCGCCCGGGTCGCGGACGCTGGGAAAGACGATGCCGTCGGAACCGGCGTCCCGCAGGCTGCGGGCCAGGCTTTGGGGCGGGCCATAGTCGTCGGGGTTCAGATAGGGCGCGAAGGATGGATCGCCGCCGCGCAGATCGTGCAGGTGCCGCCGGACGGCGCCGACCAGTTCGCGATATTGCGAAAACCAGCCGGGTGCCTCGTCGGTGGCGCGGAAGAAGAGCGCACGGTGGTGAGTGTGCTCGGCGAGCGCCGTCTCGAAACTCCGGGCGGCGTAATAGGCGCCGAACGTGCCGTCATGGAATCGGCCCGGCCGGTCGGGGCTGACATGGACGAAGGGCGCCATGACGTTCGACGCGCCCGTGCCGGCAACGCGGCGTACGGGCGGGATCAGATCTAGCGCGCCGACGCTTTCCGCCAAACGCGGATTGGTCTTGGCCTCGCCATTGCCGATCAATTCCCAATCGACGGGGTCGGCGATGTCCTCGAACAGATGGATCGGCGGGTGGCGGGTTGAGATGATGCGGCGCGCATCCGGCCAGTCGACCAGCCGCCTTGGGATCTGCACTAGCCGCGTTCGGCGTCGAGATAGTGGCGTACGCGCATCAGGTCCGTAATGGCGCCGCCCAGCATGACCTCAAGTGCGGTCTTGCCGCCAAAGGTCTTGTTCGGCGCCTTGACCCAGCGATAGGCACGGGCGTTGTCGCTGAACAGCACGCGCAGGGCCTTGTGGATGCCCATCAGGGTCGACAGGCGGGTCTTCAAATCGACCGACAGGCGCGGCAGCGCGCCCCGCTTCCAGCGCGTATAGGTGGCCGGCGACACCTCGCCCAAGAGGGTGCGGGCTTGCGCATCGGTCAGCCCCCAGCGGTCGAACAGGTTGACCGTGGCACGCGCCATTGCGGCGCCCTCGGCATCGCTGATGCGCTGGTCGAATGCGGGCGTTTCAGGTGTTGCAACGGGCACGAGCTGCATGGCGGCGTCCTCCTTTCTCCTGACAATATGGGGGAGATGTCGATCAATTGAAAGAGAAGGGTCAGTAGTTGATCAAATGACTGAGCGGGCCAGCCGTTATGCTTCGACAAACATGCCGCTGCGGCCATAGGCCTCTTCCTCGGGCGTCAGGTGAGGTGGGTCGTCCTCCAGCGTCGGGTCAAAGCTGTACGTCTGCTCCAGGAACGCGCTGTCGAACACCGCCTTTTCAAGGTCGACGACGGCGGCGTGGCTTTCCCGGATCGCGGCGGTCAGCGCCGAACCGTCGTCCCGGCTTAGCGCATGGCACAAGGCGTTGCGCAGGGTCGCCAACGACGAGACGGGTTTCAGCAGCAGGTGAACCCGCCACAGCCGATCCAGCGGAATGGTGTTATGGCCAAAGGCCCGTGCGCGCGCCAACTCCGCGCCCACGCTGGGCCAGTGGCGGGTGGTGTAGATCGCATGCTCGTCACGCCGAAACCACGGTTCGGTCCGCTCGATCGAGGCCGACACGGTGTTGTGCAGCTTCCACAGGAACAGGCGCAGCGACGGCCCATCGGTGATGACCGACAGCTTGTCCTCGATCGAGACCTGCAGGTCGGCCGAGCCGGCCTCGTCGCCGAGACGCGGGCCAAGCAGGAGGTATTCCAGCGGGTACATGTCGATCTCGACATTGCGCACGACATAGAGGTTGAGGTGGTGCCGGCAGTAGGGGCAGGCATAGACCGTCGCGAAGACGCGGAAGAAGTCTTTGAACAGGTCGACCAGGGCGGGCTGTTCGTCGGGATCTCGCACCGCGACCAGTTCGGCGACGGTGTGCAGGAAGCGCCAGGTCGGGCGGCCGATATAGTAGGGAAAGCTGACCCGCATCTGGG
>JBCBSH010000179.1:0-9453 GCA_039819285.1 Pseudomonadota bacterium | reverse complement strand
TGGCGATTTCCTTGCGGCCCCAGCCGGCAAGCGACAGGTCGGCGACCTTGTAGTCGGAGAAAACGGTGTCGGGCATGCGTCCAGCGGGCTCCATGGTCAAATAGCTGTGAGGGGGTCGGCGGCTGCAGGGCCGTCGCTATTGCGGCCCATGTATCAGTCCGGCGACGGACTCGCAAGCATAAAGATATCTTTATATAAGCGCGAGAGCTTCGGGTTCAGGCGATTTCGTTGAAATCGTCAACTAGGGCCGCGATACGGCCGGGGTCATGCTGGGCGAGCACCAGTTTGGCTCGGTCGGCCGCCGTTGCCAGGTCGAGGCCCATCAGCCGCTGCTTGATGCTGAGCAGGCTGCCCGGAGACATCGACAAGTCGCGCACGCCCAGGCCAAGCAACAGGGCGGTGAAGCGCGGATCGCCGGCGATCTCACCACAAACACTGATGGGGATGCCGGCTTGTTCGGCCGCTTCCACCGAATGGGCGACAAGCTTGAGCACGGCGGGATGCAGCGGATCGTACATCGGTGCGACCTGGTCGTCGCCACGATCGATGGCGAGCGTGTACATCACCAGATCATTGGTCCCAAGCGCGAAGAAATCGGCGCAATCGGCCAAGGCGGGCGCATGTAGGGCCGCCGCCGGGATCTCGATCATGGCACCGATGGGCGGCAACTCGTCGGGAATGGTCACGCCCTTGTTTCTCAAGCGCCGTGCGACAACGCCCATCGCCTTGCGTACGGTCCGGATTTGCCCGGCGCCCGTAATCATCGGCAACAGCACGCGCACGGGCCCCAAGGCCGCGGCCCGCAAGATCGCGGCCAGTTGGGTGTTCAGCAGTGGCTTGTCGCGCAGCGACAGTCGTATGGCCCGCAGGCCCAGGGCTGGGTTGGGCGCTTCGGTGAAGTACCGGCCGAGGGCCGACGCCAGCTTGTCACCACCGACGTCAAGCGTGCGGATGGTTACCGGTTGGCCGTCCATGCCGGCCACGACCTGGGCCAGCGCCTCGAACTGCTCGTCTTCGCTGGGCAGGTCAGCCCGGTTCATGAACAGGAATTCGGTGCGCAACAGGCCGACGCTGTCCGCGCCAAGCTGGCGGGCCGCTTCGACCTCGCGCGGCGATTCAAGGTTGACGTGCAGCCCGATCAACGCGCCGTCGCGCGTGCGTGGAGCGACGTTGGTGAGCTTGGCAAGTCGTTTGCGATCATCGGCATGCGACGCCTGTCGGGCGCGATACCTGGTCAGTGTCGCCTTGTTTGGGGCGACGACGACAGTCCCCTCAAGGCCGTCGACGATGACGGGCTGACCGGGCTGCAGCACCGGCAACAGGCCTGGCACGCCAAGCACAGCCGGCAGCCCGAGAGAGCGCGCCATGATCGCGGTGTGGCCTTGGGGGCCACCAAGCACGGTCGCGAAGCCGGCGATCCGTTCGGGGTCCATCAGCGCCGTGTCGGCCGGCGTGATGTCCTCCGCCAGGATGATGCTGCCCGGCGTCACGTCGGAAAAAGCGCGGAACTTCTCCTCGGTGAGGTTGCGGATCAGGCGCGCGCCAACCTCCCTGACATCCTGCGCCCGGCCCGCCAGATAGGCATCGTCCATGGTGGTGAACTGGCGCGTGATCTCATTGATCTCTTGCTGGACGGCCAGCGCGGCGTTGACCTTGGCAACCGCGATACGCCGTTCAGCGCCCCGAATGAGACGCGAGCCGGACAGGATCGATCGATGGGCGTCGAGCAGCAGCGTCAGCTCCTCGGCGGCCGCGTCGGGCAGCCCTTGCGCCTTTGCCTTCAGCTTGTCGATTTGCTTGACGGATGCGGCCATGGCCGTGTGCAGCCGCTCTTGTTCGGCCACCCTTTCGGCGGCGAGGATCGAGTATTCGGGGACCGGCACCGCGCCAGTCTCGACGATGTAGGCCGGACCGATCGCGATGCCGGGCGAAACCGCCAGCCCTTCCAGGCGCGTTTCGCTGGCCGAGGCGCTGCCTTCCTTGACGCCGCGCTCACTCCTCATCGAACTTGGACTCAATCAGGGCCTGCAGCGCGTCCAGCGCCGCCTCCGCGTCGTGACCGCTTGCCGACAAGGTGATCTCACATCCCGGGCTGGCCGCCAGCATCATCAGCCCCATAATGGAGCGGCCGCCGACATCCATGCCGTTGCGGCTGACCAGGATATCAGCCTGGAAATCGGATGCGAGCTTGACGAACTTTGCCGCAGCCCTGGCATGGAGCCCGCGGACATTGCGGATCATGACGACGCGGCTGACCGCCGATCGTGCCGCCGGGCTTTCGTCGCCCGTGTTCACTTGTTCTCCGCCAACAGGGCGGAGGCGACGTTGATGTATTTGCGCCCCGCCTCCTGTGCGCCGTCGACCGTGCTTTGCAGCCCGTCCGTCTCGCGCAAGGACACCAGCTTGATCAGCATGGGCAGGTTGATGCCCGCAATGACTTCAACCTGGGCCTTGTCCATGATCGAGATCGCCAGGTTCGACGGTGTGCCGCCGAACATGTCGGTCAGCAGGACAACGCCGCTGCCATCGTCGATGGCGCTGACCTTGTCCAGGATCTCCATGCGCCGTTGCTCCATATCGTCGTCGGGGCCGATGCAAACGGCGGCGATCTTGTCCTGCGGCCCGACAACATGCTCAAGGGCGGCAATGAACTCCTCGGCCAGGCGGCCATGAGTGACGAGGACCATGCCGATCATGGGGGCGATCTCCTCGCAAATCCGCAAGGGTGTTTGGAAAACGACATCTCGGCGTCTCGCTCCGTCAGCAGATGTTTGAACTCACGCTTTTTCGGGCAGGTCGCGGTGCGCGATACCGACCCGGTACCCTTCGTCTTGCAGCCAAGAGGCCAGCAATTCGCTGGTGAAGACCGACCGATGCTTGCCCCCCGTGCAGCCGATGGCAATGGTCAGATAGCTTTTGCCCTCGCGACTATACAGCGGCAACAGCGGTTGCAGCAGCGCCGTCAGCCTGACGAAAAAGCCGGGAAATTCAGGGTCGCCGGACACCTTGAACTGAACCGGTTTGTCCAGGCCGGTCAAATCGCGCAGTTCGGGGTCCCAGTGCGGGTTGTCGAGGAAACGGACATCGAAAACCAGGTCCGCCTCGCGCGGCAGGCCGTGTCGAAACGCGAAAGAGGTGACGAAAACGGAAAGGCCAGGCTGCCGATCGAGCGCGAATCGTTCGGCCAACCGTCGCCGCAAATCATGGATCGTTGAAATCGAGGTGTCGACTACGACGTCCGCATGGTCGCGCAATGGCTCCAGCAACTGTCGGTCACGCCTGATGCCATCCTCCACCGGTCTGTCGATGGCCAGATGATGACGTCGGCGCGTTTCGGTGTAACGTCGCCGCAAGACGTCGGTGTCGCATTCCATGAAGATGAAATCGACCCTGTGGGTGCCGTCCCGCTTCAGCCGCTCCAGCATGGCTGTTGCATTGGCGGCGCTGAAGTCCCGCGTTCGGCTGTCAATGGCGATGGCCAGCGGCTGTTCATGCTCGCGCCGTTCATCCGCAAGGGTCGGAACCACGGACAAGGGCAGGTTGTCGACCGCCTCAAAGCCAAGATCCTCCAGCATCTTCAAGGCCGTCGACATGCCCGATCCGGCAAGGCCGGTTATGATCACGATGCGCCGCTGATTGCTTTCGGTGATCCTGTCGTCGGTCGGCTCGGGCGCGGCGATGTCGGTCATCGTTTCCTGGGTTCCATGACGATCCGCGATCCACGCGCCAGCAAGCGCACCTTGGCGGGCGTCGAGATGCCAAATGCGTGGAGAGAAAAGCGCGGCAAGGCGACGCCGAGAAGCGTTTCCTCCGAAGATCCGGGCAGCCGTTCGACAGCGTCCGCCGGCACCAGATCGATGATCAGGCCGACGACGGTATCTGGCCAGTGGGGGACGTCCAACGGCCCTATGCCGACCGCCTCGACCAGCCCTGCCAGTTCCGGCGGAGGTGAGGCGACAAGACGATCACCGTCGCGACAAAGGTCGACCCGGTCGTCGGCGACCAGCATGGCGCCACTGTCCATCAGTCTCAGCGTCAAATCTGACTTGCCCGAGCCCGAGGGGCCGCGCAGCAGAACACCCACACCGTCAATTGCGACGCAGCTGGCATGAATGTTGAGGCGGGATGCGGTTCGTGTCGCGGATGCCTCTCGGACGGCTGTCATCGGTTCCGTGGCATGTCCAGCCCGTTCAGCGCGATAGCGTCAGCTCATAGTCCGTCGCGCCGTCAAAGATGTACGCGCGGACGACATAGGCGCCGGCGGGCAGGGAGAGTTCGAGCCGTTCCTCTTCCGTGTCGGGCCTGATCGAGCTGCCCAAGTAGCTCTCATCATCGGCGGACAAAACCTCCAAGTCGGCGTCGCCGCTTTCTGGGTTGAGGGTGATCACGACATCGGCGGGCTCGGCCAGTTCGAACCGGTAATAGTCGGACACGTCCTCCGGCCCGACCCAGTCGGTCAAGGTGACGGGTTGGTCGCCCAAAACGCCGAGATCAGCCGACGATTCTGGCGAACTGCCCGCGCTGTCGGACGGCAGGGCACTTTCCGTCGGTTCCACAGTGATCGTCACCTCGTACTCGCTCGCGCCCGAGAACGGATAGACGCGCACGTAGTAGACACCGGCCTCAAGCGTCGATTCCATGAACTCGTCGTCGTTTCCGCCAGCCGCGGAACTGTTCAGAACCGAACCGAAATCGTCCTCCAGCACAATGTCGATGTCCGACGACAGCCCGCTCATCTCGATGGTCACCGTCGCCTCGGACGCCAGTTCGAAGCGCCAGAAATCGTCACTGTCGCTGGGTCCCACCCAGTCGTTGAAACTGGTCGTGCCTTCGATCAAGCCGAGGTCCTCGGCGGTTTCGCGCGTATTGCCGATCGCATCGGGCGGTGGCGGCGCCCCCGCCGAGCCGCTGATCGACAGGCGGTAGCTTGTCTCGCCGGAGAAGACATAGACCTCGACATAATAGGTTCCCGGACCCACCGAGTAGGCGATGTACTCAGATGAACTGCCGCCGGCGATCGAATCGGCCAGGTAGTTGCCGTCCTCGTCCAACAAAGCGATGTCGGCATCGGACGTCAGCATATCGAGGCTGACTTCGATGTCTGTCCAGTCGTCTATGGTGACGCGGTAATAGTCGACCTCGTCCGAGGGACCGACCATGCCCTCGAACACCTGCGGTGCCGATGTCAGGGGCCCGACGGGATTGGCGCTTTCGAAGCTGTTGTCGGCGGACGGGCCAACCGCGCCAGGGCCGGCACCCGGCCCCTCATCGGGTCCGTCGACCGATGTGCCGGGCAACGCCACGACCGCAGGGGCCAATACCTCGCGCCAGACAAATCCGATCACGCCGTCCGCGGTCGTCACGCGATACCAGGACCCGCCGGCGACCTCTCCGGTCACGGTTACGGTGTCGCCAAAACCGAGGTCGGCGACCACGTCCGAGGTGCTGTCGGGCTGGGCCCGCACGCGCGCGTCGGTCCAGGTGACGAAGAACGTCCCGTCCATTTCCTGCGAGATCTCGACATCCATCGCCTCGGTGTCGGTCTGGCTTTCGGGCTGCGCGAGGGCAGGGATTGTCCAAGCGGTGGCCAGCAAGGCGGTGGCGGCAAACAAACGCAGACGCATAAGAGACTCCTGAAGACCTGTCTTCTCTGATGGCATTGGCGGCCCTAAGCAGCCCTAGCGGTCGGGCGGGAGTATGGCACGCAAGTCGATCGGTCTAAAGGGCGGGAATGCGGACCGTGAAGCTGGCACCGGATCGCTCGCTTCGATTGCGAGCAAATATCTCGCCCTTGTGCGCCTCGGCTATTTGCTTGGAGATGCTGAGGCCCAGGCCCGAATGGGTGCCGAATTTCTCCGATGAAGGCCGCTCGGTATAGAACCGGTCGAAGACGGCCTCCTCCTTGCCGGGCTGGATGCCGGGACCCTCGTCAAGAACCTCCATCTCCACCAACAGTCGGCCGCGCAAGCGAATCGGCCGCGCCGCAAGCGTGATGGTTCCGCCATCCGGCGAGAAGCTGATGGCGTTGCCGATCAGGTTGCGGAAGACCTGGACCAGGCGGCTCTCTAGGCCGGCGACCTGCAGCCCGCTGCCGATCCGCATATCCAGTGTCAGGTTTTTTTCTTCCAAGGCCGGCCGATAGAGATCGGCGAGCATGTGGAACATGGAGACGATGTCTACGGTCTCGGCCTCGGCCCGCGACAGTTCCGCGTCCAAGCGCGAGGCGTTGGAAATGTCGGTGATCAGCCGGTCGAGCCGCTGAACGTCTTCCAGGATGATCGCCATCAAGCGCCGCTGCTGTTCAGGATCCTTGACCCTGGCCGTGGTTTCCACGGCGCTGCGCAACGATGTCAGGGGGTTCTTGATCTCGTGGGCGACGTCGGCGGCGAAGCGCTCGATCGCATCCATCCGGGCCCACAGCGCGTCCGTCATGGCGCGCAGGGACCCCGAAAGGTCGCCGATCTCGTCCTTGCGCCGGGTGAAGTCGGGGATTTCGGCCTCACGGCCGTGGCCGCGCCTGACCTCTTCGGCCGCCGAGGCGAGGCGCCGTATCGGCCGCGTCAGCGTGCCGGCCAGATAGAGCGACAACAGCACGGTAACGCAGAAGGCGACCAGGAAAACGATCAGGATGTTTTCCCGGACCGACTGCATCGCGCGCTCGATCGGTTCGGCGTCCCGAGTGGCCATGACGGCGCCGACGACCTCGCGCAGGTTTTGCACCGGCACCGCGACACCCAACGTTAGCCCGCCATCGGTTGAGGTCCAAATCTGGCGGCCAACATCGCCAAGCAGCGCGCGACTGACGGGCGGATAGTCGAACGCGCTTTGATCGGGCCGTTCCTGATAGGTCGGCCAGCGCTTGCCCGCCGGCAGAAGCCCGGTGATCCAGCCATAGACGTTATCGAAGGTGACCCGCAGCCAGCTTTGCTCCGTCGGCGGTGGCAGCAGTTCGATCTCGATCAGGCCGCCGGGTCCGCCTAAGGATCGGCTGTCGGCGACAAGCACGCCTTGCGCGTCGAAGACCCGGGTCCGGCTCTCGGTCGACTCGTTTAGCCTGCGAACCATGGGTCGGGTTCGCTCTGGTATCAGCACCTGGTGCAGCGCGTCGGGGTTCTGGTCGATGGCGCTTTCCGACAGCGCGCCGGCGAAGATCTGCGCTTCGACACGAAGGCTGTCCAACTCCGCCTGGATCAGCCTTTCTTCGTATTGGCCGAGATACAGCAGGCCGGCGACCAGGATGGCCAGGGCCAGAACATTGATGGCCAGAACGCGCAGCGTGAGCTTCGACAGGCGCCGGCGCGGACGCGTTGTCCTTGTCCGTTGTGCGCTGCCCTGCTTCTTCGACCGGTCCTGTTTCCAGCGCCGATCCGATGTCGTTCTTCGACGCCCCGGGGGCTCCGTCGGCGGCCGCGGCAGGGGGCGTACCGGAACCGGGGTGCGCGCCTGTCGTTTACCGTCTCTGGGCGGCTCACGGGTCGTCGGAGCGGGCACAGCCTCGATCCGCCGGCGCGCGGTCGGCAGCGCGGTTGCGTTCTCCGGCAGATCATCAGGTTGCGCGGGCCGCTTCTGAGCGGGCGCCTCTGGTGAGACGCCGACCTCAACTTCGACGGCATCCGTATCGGTCGCCCGGTCCGCCGATACGGGGCCAATATCGGGAACGCGGCGCTGGGACTGGCGACTCATTCAGCCGGCCCGCGCCGCCGGACTGCGCTACTCTTCCTTGTAGCGATAGCCGACACCGTACAGCGTCTCGATTTGGGAGAAATCGTCGTCAACGGCCTTAAACTTTTTGCGGATGCGCTTGATATGGCTGTCGATCGTGCGGTCGTCGACGTAGATGTGTTCGCCATAGGCCGCGTCCATCAATTGATCCCGGCTCTTCACATGACCGGGACGTTGCGCCAACGCCTTGACCAGTAGGAACTCCGTGACCGTCAGGGCGACGAGACCGCCCTTCCACGCGCAGGTGTGACGGCTTGAATCAAGCATCAGGTCGCCCCGGACCAACGAGTCCTCCGGATCAATCTCTTCCTCATTGCCGGCCAGCGATTCGCGGCGCAGCAGGGCGCGGATACGCTCGATCAGCAAGCGTTGAGAGAACGGCTTCTTGATATAGTCGTCCGCGCCCATGCGCAGGCCCAGAAGCTCGTCGACCTCGTCATCCTTTGAGGTGAGAAATATCACCGGCATGTTGGATACCTTGCGCAGCCGGGACAGCAATTCCATGCCATCCATCCGCGGCATCTTGATATCCAACACCGCGAGATCGACCGGGCGCTGGCTAAGGCCACGATAGGCCTCGTCGCCATCGGCATAGGTGCGGACCTCGAAGCCCTCGGCTTCCAGGGACATCGACACCGAGGTCAAGATATTGCGGTCGTCGTCAACCAGAGCGACTATTTGCGCCATGGCACCCATCCTTCACACTCCTCGCTGAAAACACGTGACGTGCCGGGTCCGGCCGCCTGGCAGCGAAGATCATGGTGTAATATGGCTCATTTGCGGCCCAACTGTAACTGAAATGGATCAATACGGGTCTAATTCAGCGGCGGTTTCTATTTTGTCCGGCCTTGCGTTTGCGCGGCGTCAAGCGTGGTGATTAGGTCAATCCGCTTAGAGTCTCAGCGAAGACGACGGAATTTCTGCGTCGCTTCGATCAAGGCCTTGCGGATGCCTGGCTCTATCGCGGAATGGCCGGCGTCGGAAACCATCACAAAGCCGGCCTCGGGCCAGGCGGCATGCAAGTCCATGGCGGTTGCCGGCGGACAGATTACGTCATAGCGGCCCTGAACGATCACCGCTGGAATGCTCCTTATTCGGTCGACATTGTCCAAGATCCGCGTTTCCGGCTCCAGCTTGGTATTCCGCATGAAGTGCGCCTCAAGCCGCGCGATCGACAGGGCGTGGCTGTCCGCGCCGGCCGAGGCGACATGGTGGGCATTCGGCATCAAGGTTGAACACGCGGCTTCGTAGGCGCTCCAGCTTTTCGCGGCGGGCAGATGGATGGCGGGGTCCGGGTCCATCAGGCGGCGATGATAGCCCTCCATCAAGTCGTCGCGCTCGGCCTCGGGCAAAAACTCGGCAAAGCGCCGCCATGCCTCGGGAAAGAAATTCTTGATGCCGTACAGGAACCAGTTCAGTTCATGGCCCCGCATCAGGAAGATGCCGCGCAAGACCAAGGAAATGCAGCGGTCGGCATGGGCTTGTGCGTAAAGCAGGCCAAGGGTCGATCCCCAGGAGCCGCCGAACACGTGCCAACGGTCTATTTCGAGGTGCGTGCGCAGGGTTTCAATGTCGGCCACCAGATCATCGGGTGTGTTGTCGCGGATCTCGCCCAGCGGACGCGACCGGCCGGCGCCGCGCTGGTCGAAGATGATGATCCGATAATGCTGCGGGTCAAAAAAGCGCCGGTGCAGCGGCGAGGCGCCAGCGCCCGGTCCGCCGTGAAGGAAA
>JBCBSH010000178.1:0-9478 GCA_039819285.1 Pseudomonadota bacterium | reverse complement strand
CTCCCGACGTGGCCAGAAAGGGCGCGGTGCCGACCCAGGTAAAGCTTTTCACCTTGGCGGGATAGCCCGACATGCGCATGTCGGCCTTGTCCCGCAGCCGCCAGCCGTGAAGCGCGTTTTCCTGCATCGCGGTCACGACATATTTGCCGTCGGGGCTGAAGGCGACGGCGCCGTGAGAACCTTTCCAGATGAGCCTCTTGGCTTTCCAGCGGCGCTCGCCCCGTTCCCAGACGGTAGCGCCGCCATAATGGGCGACCGCCAACCTGCGGCCCTTGGCGTCGAAGGCGAGGCCGCCGACCGTGCTCGGGTGTTCGAAGGTTCTCGCGGCGGTGGCTCCCGCGCGCCAGACATGGGCGGTGCGGCCCGATGAACAGGCTTGGACGCCGGGCCCGGCCGCGACGCAATCGACCCAACGCGTCCCGAAACTCGCGATTTCATTGATCGTGCCGTCGGGCGAGAGGCGAAGGAACCTTCCGTCGTCCCCGCCACTAAGCACTGAGCCCGACTGGTCTTCGGCCGCAAGACACAATACGGCGCCGCGATGCGCCTCCACGATTTTTGGCGGCTCGTTTGGACGGAAGAACCGGACCACACCGTCGCCGAACCCCGCTGCAACATACGTGCCGGCGGCTACGGCGCCGGTCACCGGTGCGCCGGTGTCGAGCCTAAGCCCCTGACGTTCCAGAGAGGTCTGTTCAAACCCGCCAGGGAGCTCTCTCGTATGCGCCGCTTCGACGGTCATGCCGCCCGGCATGCGGCGAAGCCGTCTTCCAGACCCATCGTCTCCAGGTTGCGCCCGATGAAGACGAGCCGCGACTGCCGGGTGCCTGCCGGCCATGGCCCCATCGGGGCACCATCCATCAGCATGTGCACGCCTTGGAAGACGTACCGGTCAGCCTCGCCCCTGAAGTCGAGGATACCCTTTGAGCGCAGGATATCCGGCCCGCGCGTCTGCAGAAGCTCGCCGAACCAAGCCTGGAACTTGTCGAGGTCGAGCGGCGCGTCCGAGACCAGGGAGAGGCTCTTGACATCGTCGTCATGCTCATGGTCGTGGTCGGATGTCAGGAAGTCCGGCTCCACCGAGAGCACGCGGTCAAGGCTGAACGCATTAAGTCCGATCACCTTGTCGAGTTCGGCCCCGCAGCGTTCCGTGCGAATGATTGCCGTGTAGGGATTGATGCGGCGGATGCGCGCTTCCACCCGGCCTAGGCCGTCGGCGTCGACGAGATCTGTCTTGTTCAAAAGCACCACGTCGGCAAAGGCGATCTGCTCTTCGGCCTCATGGTGTTCCCCGAGTTGATTGTCGAGATGCACTGCATCCGCCACCGTGACGATCGCGTCGAGCCGGGTGCGGTCGGCCACGTCCTGATCGACGAAGAAGGTCTGCGCGACCGGCGCGGGATCGGCCAGACCTGTCGTCTCGACGATGATCGCGTCGAACTTGTCGGCTCGTTTCATCAGCCCGCCAAGGATGCGGATCAGATCACCCCGGACGGTGCAACAGATGCAGCCATTGTTCATCTCGAAAACTTCCTCGTCGGCGTCCACCACGAGGTCATTGTCGATACCTTCTTCCCCAAACTCGTTGACGATCACGGCGTAACGTTTGCCGTGCCGTTCGGTGAGAATCCGGTTAAGAAGCGTGGTCTTGCCGGCGCCGAGGAAGCCGGTAAGCACGGTGACGGGGATTTGCGGGATCTGATCCATGGTCCGGTCTTTCAGATGGTTGGCGAATCCGCACGGCATGCACAACAGCTGCCGCGGATTTCGATGACGGAGTGTTCGGGCTTGAAGCCCGAGTGGCTGGATAGGGCGGCAATGTTCTCAGCAAGGCGCGCGTCAACATGTTCGGTTACGGCGCCGCAATGCTCGCAGATCTCGAAAACAGGCGTTTCCGTGTGGCTTGGATCGCAGCACACCGTCCATGCGTTGAGCGACTCGATCCGGTGAACGCGTCCCGCCGCGAGGAGCTGTTCCAGGGCGCGATAGACCGTCGTCGCCGCATTCACGCCGTCGCCGCGGAGACCCTCGAGGATCTGGTACGCTGACAGGGGCTTGGTCTGGCGGCCCAGGTGTTCGAGCACGCGATCAGCGTGGGTTCGACGTCCTGGTCTGCCTGCCATTGTCTAATACTCTCGGGGTTCTGCTTGACGAAGTTTATCGTGCCGGGCTATTTCCTGCAATGTTATAACATTACATTTGCTCCCCCGAATGCACGTCGACGACGCGAAAAATCCAATGCTCTCCATCTGCCTGCGCTGTCGCGATGGGCGCGAGGAGCGGAACGCCGATCTTGATCAGCGTGGCGGTCGACGCCTTGCCCGTGAGGTTGCGGCCATGTTTGACGCCAGCGCCGCTGCGGACCGAGGTGTCACGCTGCGGGGCGTGCATTGCATGAGCCAGTGCAAGCGTCCCTGTATCATTGCACTCGCCGGCCCAAGGCGCTTTACCTACCTCTTCGGCGATCTCGACCCCACAAGGCACGCAGACAACGTCCTGACCATCGCGGCCGCCTACGCAGAGGCTGAAGGCGGATTTCTGCCTCGGCGCGCACGGCCGGCGGTTCTGCAGACCGGTATCCTCGGACGGATTCCACCCTTGTCGTTCTCAGGTGATCTGGTCGAGCCAAACCTATCGGTTCCCGGCCCCACCAGCCTCAAGGTCGATGCGAGATGATCGCGGACCGCTCGCCCAGGGCGCTATGGGCGGCAACGCTCGCCGAGGTACTCCCCACCAGCTCCCGAATTCTTTTCGGCAGCTTATGTCACGGCATGTCCGGTACAGTTTTTCTCCAGCCCCGTGATGCCGGGAGGTTGGAGTATGGCCTGTGAGGCGGCCGCGCGGCTTCGCTTCGATATCGCCGGTCTCGCCCGGGACGGAACGCTGGGCGACCATGCCGCGCTGATGCGGCTTGTGGAGCGCGCGGACGACTACGGCTTCGGCGGCATCTGGTTCAACGAGTTTCATTTCCACCGCGGCACCTTGCCCTATCCCCATACCTTGCTGTTGGGTGCCGCGATTCTGGCGCGAACCGAGCGTTTGCGGTTCGGCACATCGATCCTTGTCTTGCCGCTCTACCATCCGCTGATGCTGGCCGAGCAGATCGCGCAGCTCGATTTTCAGAGCGGCGGGCGCGTCGACATCGGCGTGGGGCGCGGCACCGAACCCGCGACCTTCGAGACGCTGGGCATCGATCCCGCGACCGCGCGGCAGCGGTTCGAAGAGGTGCTGGCGGTCATGCTGCGGGCCTGGACCTGCGACCGGGTGGCCTCGGACGAGCCGACATGGCCGTTTGCCGAGACGGAGGTCGGCCCGCCGCCCGTGCAGACCCCGCACCCGCCCATCCATGTCGCCGGCGTCTCCGCAGAGACCATAGCGCTGGCCGCGCGGCACCGCTTCCCCTTGCTTTTGAGCCTGGAGCCGAACGAGGCGCGGCAGTTGCCGGTTTTTCGCGACGCGTTACGGCGGGCAGGCGCGGGCTCCAGCCCGCTGGCAGCATCGTCGCTCGCCCGCTACGTGCTGCCTGCGTCGACCCCCGCTCGGGCGGAGGGGGCGCTGGATCAACTGACCGAACGGCTGAACCGGCGCCGCACCTTGCGCGCTGGCGCAAATGGTAAGGCCGCACCGCGCCCGCGGGACCGCGCGGAAATGCTGGCCGACTACGCCATCGCCGGCACGCCCGACGAATGCCGTCGCCAGATCCTAGCCCTCGTCGCCCGAACCGGCTGCCGCAATCTGCGCTGTCTGTTTGATGCCAACGGCTTGATCCCCTTTGCCGAAGCCGATTCGGCACTTACGCTTTTTGCCACCGAGGTACTGCCAGCCTTCAAGGACTGCGCCGTTCCGTCTGTTCCCGACATCCAGCTTGAAAGGACCTGAAACCGTGAGACCTACGCTTGTTTTCGGCGCGGCACTCTTTGCGCTTGTTCCCGCTGCCTTTGCTCAAGACCACTATCCCTACACAGACGAGAATTGCGGCGTCACCACGATCTACGAGGCGGCGCCCGAACGCGCCGTCACCCTGTCCAACAACGCGACCGAGATGATGCTCGCCTTGGGGCTTGAGGACCACATGGCGGGCACGTCGTACATGGCCAACCTACAAATCAGCCCACAATACGAAGCGGCCTACAACGCCATACCGATCCTGTCGCCGCTCGTCGCCACGACCGAGCAGCTGATCGAGGCGGAGGCCGACTTCGTGTACGCGGGTTATCCTGACGGGTTCAGCGAAAGCCGCCACACAAGGGACCAGCTCCACGACCTTGGCATGAACACCCGGCTGAACACGGAAGGGTGCAACCTGGGCAGATTCGGCTTCGATGAACTCTATGCGGAGATCCGGTCCGTCGCCGGTATCTTCGGCGTGCCGGAGCGCGCCGAAGCGCTGATCGCGGATATCCAGTCGACGGTGGCGGAGGTCGAGGACCGGGTTCAGGGCGTCGATCCGATCCCGGTCTTCATCTTCAATGGCGGCGAGGACACGCCACGGGCGGTTCTGGGCAACACGATGTTGAGCCACGTCGTGGGCCGTGCCGGCGGGGCGAACATCCTCGGCGACGTCGACAATCGTTATGGCAGCACGTCCTGGGAACAGTTGGTGGAACAGGCGCCGGAATACATCGTTGTCTTCTATTCCGGCACCGCCAGCGGGCAGGTTGTCGACGATCCGGACACCAATCTTGGGCAGGCGCGGATCGCCACCCTGGAGGCGAACCCGATCATCGCGGGCGTCCCGGCGGTGGAGGATGATCGGTACGTTCTGATTTCGTCGGTCATCGGTCAGCCCGGCCCCAGTTCCGCCGATGCGCTGGAAAGGTTGGCCCGTGCCTTCCACCCCGAGGCCTTCGCCGACTAGACTGTCGCCGTGCGCGACGACATGAGCAACAGCGCCGTCGACCGGGCGGCGCATTTGACGACACTGCGTACCGCGCCGCCTTCCCGGCGGCGCGCCCGCGGCATCGCTTTTCCGGCAGCCGGCGCCAGCTCTGCCGGCCGCGGCCGCTTCCTCGCCGTCACGGTTGGCATCATTGCGCTGTTGTTTGTCTGTGCGCTGGCCGGGCTCATGGTCGGATCGGTCTCGATCCCAGCCGGAACGGCGCTGTCGATCGTAGTGCATTGGCTGTCGGGCGGGTGGCTGGTGACACCGGACTGGCGTGAGGCGTATGAGATCATCATCGTCCAGACGCGCATTCCCCGTGTCATCCTGGCTGCCGTCGTAGGGGCCAGCCTCGGTGTTTCGGGCATGGTGATCCAGGCGATCGTGCGCAACCCGCTGGCTGGCCCGTCGATCCTGGGCGTTTCCTCCGGCGCGGCGACGGGCGCCGTGATCGTGATGCGGTTTGGCCTTGTGACATTGGGCGCTTTCACGCTGCATATCGCGGCCTTCCTGGGCGGGCTTGCGGCCCTGACCATTGTGTTCTGGATAGCGCGCACAGGCGGACAGATGACACCCACGCGGCTGGTGCTCGCCGGCGTCGCGATGAGCGCGGTGCTCAGCGCGGTGACCAGCCTTCTGGTGCTGACCTCGCCCGATCCGCAATTGGCGGCGCGCGTCCTGTTCTGGACCCTTGGCGGCTTTGGTTCAGCACAGTGGAAGCTTTTGCCGATCCCCGTCATCGCCTTGGTCATCGGCCTGGCGATCATGCTGGTGCAGGCGCGACGACTGAACCTATTGATGGCCGGTGACGAAAGCGCGGTTGCCCTGGGTTTGGATGTCGAACGGTTCCGGCGGGGCATGTTCGTGCTGACCGCCGCGCTGACCGGGATCACGGTTGCGGTCTCGGGGGTTATCGGGTTCGTTGGCTTGATCATGCCGCACATCGTACGGTTGCTTGTCGGTGCCGATCACCGCCGAGCCCTGCCGGCGGTTGCGCTTCTCGGTGCAAGCTTCACCATTGCCGCGGATCTTGTCGCCCGCTCGATCATCGCACCCCTTGAACTGCCGGTGGGCATCGTCACCGCCCTGGTGGGTGGGCCGTTCTTCATCTGGCTGTTGCGGCGCGACGCGCGGTCCCTGGGCGTGGTCAAGTGACAATCGCCCCAGGGCATTTGGAGATCGCGGGCGTGACGGTACGCGCCGGGACGCAAACCCTGGTTGACGACGTGACGCTGGAGGTTCCACCGGGCATGTTCCTTGGGCTTCTGGGGCCAAACGGGGCAGGCAAGTCAACGCTTCTTCGCACCGTCTACCGGATGATCCGTCCCGACGCTGGGGTTGTCCGCCTGAACGGTGAAGATGCCTGGCGACGGGCGGCTGCCTGGGTCGCGCGGCATGTTGGCGCGGTGGTGCAGGATATGCCTGCCGAGTTCCCCCTGACCGTCCGCGACGTGGTCGCCATGGGGCGGTCGGCACACAAAGCGTTGCTCGAACCGGACACACCGCACGACGCGGCCCTGATCGACGCCGCCATCGCCCTACAACAGCTTGGGGAATTCCAGCACCGCACGTTCCGAACCCTGTCCGGCGGCGAGCGGCAGCGGGCTCTGCTGGCCAGGGCACTGGTACAACAGCCTCAAATCCTGGTGTTGGACGAACCGACAAACCATCTCGACATCCACTATCAGCTATCGCTGTTGCGGTTCGTACGCGAGATCGGCGTCACGGTGATCGCGGCGCTGCACGACCTTAACCTGGCGGCGATGTTCTGCGACCGGCTGTGTCTGATGGACCGTGGGCGCGTTGTGGCTCTCGGCACGCCGGAAGACGTGCTGACACCCGCACGCCTTGGTGAGGTCTACGGCGTCGACGCCACGATCCAGAGGCATCCCCGCACTGGCACGGTTTGGGTCCTGCCGGGATGACTTCTGCCGAAATCGCCACGCGCTCAGATCGCTCAGATCGCTCAGATCAGAAAGAGTGATTGTTTGGCTTCACCTTTACCGGGCAGCCTGCCACGCACAGCCATACCGCATCACAGGCTTCGGCGACGCTTTGATTGAGCCATCCTGCCGCGTCGCGGAACTCGCGCGCCAGCTTGTTTTCCGGCACGATCCCCGCACCGACCTCGTTGGTCACAAAGATCACTTGCGCCTTCTGAGTGGCGAGTGAGCTGGCAAGTTGCAGGCCCGCCTGGCGCCAATCTTCCCCTGCGAGCATCAGGTTGCTGAGCCAGATTGTCAGGCAATCTACCAGTCTTGGCGCGTCTCCGTCGGTCTCTTGAAGGGCCGAGAGAATGTCGCGGGGCGCCTGCAGATGTGTCCATTCGGGGCCGCGCCGAGCTTGGTGAGTGGCAATCCGTGCAGCCATTTCCTCATCAAGCGGTTCGGCGGTCGCAACATAGATCGCGCGGCCGATGGAGGCCAAGGCCATGCGTTCCGCCAGGGCCGATTTCCCCGACCGCGCGCCGCCCGTTATAAGTATCGCCTTGTCCATGACCGCATGAAAAAGCAGCTTAGTGCGAAAAAGAAAAGTGGGTAGCGTTCGTAGTACCAGCCATTTCTTGCTCGTCGGCGCGGCGCTGAAACCAGTCATGCGATTCAAGGCTGGCGCGCCATGAGTTCAGCGGCCGTGATCGCAATCGCGTTGCTGATCGATGTCGTCTGTGGGTGGCCCGATTGGCTCTATCGTCGTATCGGCCATCCCGTCTCATGGGCGGGCAAGCTTGTCGACGCTCTCGAAGGCCTGTTGAACCGCGGACCGCGAGGCAGGCGGATTGTAACCGGGGCCGTTACGGTCGTCCTTGTGCTGGTCGCCGCTACGATCCCAGCCATCGTCATTCAAATTGCGCTGCCAAGCGGGCCCGTGGCGTGGATTGTCGGGGGAATCCTGGCGTGGCCTTTGATCGCCGCGCGGTCGCTCCATGACCATGTAAAGGCGGTCGCCATCCCGCTCGAATCCGGGGATATCGAGGCAGCCAGGGGTCAGGTGTCAAAGATTGTCGGCCGGGACCCGGCGTCGCTCGATAGCAGTGCCATTAGTCGCGCGTCGATCGAGAGCTTGGCCGAAAACAGTTCCGACGGTGTCGTCGCACCGGTCTTTTGGGGTGTGGTTGCGGGGCTGCCGGGCATTGTCGCCTACAAGATGATCAACACGATGGATTCGATGATTGGGCATCGCAGCGAGCGCTTTGAGGCTTTTGGGAAGGTGGCCGCGCGTGTGGACGACGTGGTCAACCTGATCCCGGCGCGGCTTTCAGCGGGTCTTCTTGCACTTGCATCCGGGCCCAAAGCGTCAAAGGCTTTCAGCGTGACCTTTCAAGACGCGAGAAACCACCGTTCGCCCAATGCCGGCTGGCCAGAAAGTGCGCTTGCAGGCGCGTTGGGGATACGGCTGAGCGGCCCGCGGAAATACGCCGACCACGTGGTGGGCGAGCCCTGGCTGAACGCCGATGCGCCGGACCCAAGTGCGGGTGATATCTACCGCGCGCTGGCCCTATACAAGCGCATGGTTGCATTACTGGCACTTGTGTTGCTCGGCCTTGCGTTGGTCTAAGCCGAACATGACCAAGACGTCGAACAAGAAGGATCACGGCGGCAACGTCGATGACGCGCTGCGTACCTACGGCGGAGACCGGGGCGACTGGTTGGACCTGTCGACCGGGATTAACCCGGAGCCTTATCCCGTCGGCCGAATCTCGTCTCCGGCTTGGGCCGAACTGCCGTCAGAGACAACGCTGGCGTCCCTGAAACGCGCGGCGAGGTCAGCGTACGGCACGGACGCGGATGTCATCCCGTTCCACGGTGCTCAGGGTGCGATCCAGGCGATGCCGCACCTTGCCGAGGCCCGACGGGCGTGCATCCTGACCCCGACATACAACGAGCATCGCGCGGCGCTCATGACCGCGGGCTGGCGGGTCGAAGATGTCACTGGTCTAGGCGCGCTTTGCGGTGCTGACATGGCCGTCGTGGTGAACCCGAACAACCCGGACGGGCAGCGCCACGACCCACGGTCCTTGATCGGTCTGGCAGGCAAAGTGGGCCTGCTGGTTGTCGATGAGAGCTTCGTTGAAACTGACCAAGCACTGTCGTTGGCGCCAGATGTTCCAAGCAATGTCGTCGTGATTCGGTCGTTCGGAAAGTTCTACGGTCTTGCCGGTGTGCGCCTCGGGTTTGCGCTGGCCCATGGCCGCTTCGCGGCGCGGCTGGCCGATCTCGCGGGGCCGTGGCCCGTTTCCGGGCCGGCCATCGAGATTGCGAGACGGGCGTTCGACGACACAGCCTGGCGGGCTGACACACGCAAGCGCCTCGCTGGCGATGCGAAACGGCTCGATGCGCTCGCGGATTCGGCCGGCTGGGACCTTGTCGGCGGCACGTCGCTGTTTCGCACCTATGCCACGCCGAACGCCGCCGCTGCCCAGGCGGCTTTGGCACGATACCGCGTGTGGTCTCGGATCTTCCCTTACTCGGATCGCTGGCTGCGCCTCGGGCTGCCGCCAAGCGACGGATGGGACCAGCTGGAGGCCGCTTTCCGCGACCGTCAAGCGCTGCAGGCGAGCAGGCCGGAGACGTCGAGCGCGTCTTCAAGATGATCGGCGAG
>JBCBSH010000177.1:0-9497 GCA_039819285.1 Pseudomonadota bacterium | reverse complement strand
CAACCCCTACAAGGGCTGCGAGCATGGCTGCATCTATTGTTATGCCAGGCCGTCGCATGCCTTTCTGGGCCTGTCGCCGGGCTTGGATTTCGAGACCAAGATCTTCTACAAGCCGAACGCCGGGCCGCTGCTGGACAAGGCACTCAGGGCGAAAGGCTATCGTGCCCAGCCCATCGCGCTTGGGGCCAACACCGACCCCTATCAGCCGATCGAACGGCGGACCCGGACCACACGCTCGATCCTAGAGGTGTTGGCCCGGTTCAATCACCCCGTCGGCATCATCACCAAATCAGCCCTGATCCTGCGCGATCTGGACATATTGGCGTCGATGGCGGCGCGCGACCAGGTCAAGGTCTCGCTTTCGATCACCACATTGGATCGCGATCTGGCGCGCGCGATGGAGCCGCGCGCGGCGACGCCGGCCAGACGGCTGGAGGCGATCCGGCGCCTGTCCGAGGCAGGCGTGCCGACGGCCGTGATGTCGGCGCCCATGATCCCAGGGCTGACCGACCATGAGATGGACGCGGTCCTTGAGGCCGCTGCCGATGCGGGCGCTGTCAGTGCAGGCTACACCATGCTGCGCCTGCCGCTGGAAATCGCCGACCTGTTCATCGAGTGGCTGCGCGAGCACGCGCCCTTGCGGGCCGATCGCGTGATGAGCCTCGTGCGCCAGACCCGCAACGGCGGCGTCTATGACAGCCGGTTCGGCGAGCGCATGCGCGGCGAAGGGCCGATCGCCGAGTTGCTGAACCGGCGCTTCAACGCCGCCTGCCGACGCCTGGGGCTCGACGGCATGCGTTTCGACCTCGACTACGGCCGTTTCTCAGTCCCCACTGCGACCGAGGAGCAGCCGTCTTTGTTCTGAGCAAGGTTGATCAAGCGTTAGACTGGCCCCCGAGCATCGCCGATTCGAGGGCCGGGCCTGTGCCGGATTTTGCCTTGGAGATTGAGTTGGGCGCACCGGATCGCCGTATCGCCGGTGTCGACGAGGCCGGTCGTGGTCCGTTGGCCGGACCGGTAACGGCGGCGGCGGCGATCCTGCCCCATCCCCTTCCCTCGGAACTGGAACGGCTGGATGACAGCAAGGCATTGGCGGCGGCCGCACGGGCGGAGCTGCTACCGATCATCCTGGAACATTGCCGAACCGGCATCGGCTGGGCGAGCGTGGATGAGATCGACACGCTGAACATCCTACAGGCCAGCATGCTCGCCATGAGCCGAGCACTCGCTGCTCTAGAGGCCGATGCCCACGCCGTCCTGGTCGACGGCAACAGGTTGCCAACGAACCTGCCCTGCCCCGGCCAGGCCGTAGTCGGCGGCGACGGCAAAAGCCTCTCGATAGCCGCAGCATCCATTGTCGCGAAAGAAAGCCGGGACGCCGAGATGGCGCGCCTGGCGTCGATGCATCCGGGCTATGGCTGGGAGACGAACAAGGGCTATGGCACGGCCGCACACCGAAATGCGATCAGACAGCTTGGGCCGACGCCACACCATCGGCGAAGCTTCGCGCCGATTGCACAGCTTGCCTTGACGGTTTAGCGAACCTTTAAGACGACCTTTCGCGAAGCTTGGGCTGCGACCAGTGCAACCAGGCCCAGGGCCGGCTTGTATCCTTCGCGTGCTCCAGTTCCGGTCCGGCGGCCGTAATGTACTGGTCGACGTAGGCAAGCCACTCATTCAACAGGATAAGAAGCCGAACATCGTTGACCGTATCCGGACCTTCGGGGCGCGCGCGGGCGATCGAGGCCTCAAGGATCGCCGACCGGCGGTCGCGCTCGTCAGCCGCCGATGACAGGGCCGTACCTTTGGTTTTTGCATCGAGACTGTCGGCGACATGTTTCAGCGCCGCCTCTACCCTCTCACGGTGTGCGATCGTCGCCGTCATGGCGTCGTCGCAATGCTGCTTCAACCAGGATGATGGGGGAGCCCAATAGCCGATGATGAGTGAATGCACCATGTTCGGAGCCCGAAACAATGCCATCCACGCCTGGACATCGATGCGTTGGCCCCGCTCGGCCAATGCGGTCACAAAGGCCTCATCGCGGCGGCGACGCTGCGCATGCATGCGTGCAATGGCGTCCGTGCGGTTCTCCATTGGCTCAAATGGCACGGTCTTCAAGGCCTCTGCGGCGACCCGATAGCTTGTTTCGAGCGCCTGCGCCATGGCGGCGCGCGCGCCGTGCGGCCAAAGGATGAACGACATTACGGCACCGGTCGCCGCGCCCAGGGCAACGGTCTCAACGCGGGCGATATCCGTCGTGATGCCCACCGGATCGATCAGCGTGTACAAGACGATCACCAAGATGGTGAACGAGGTCTGACCGATCATGAAACCGACGACGCCGGGCATGTAACCGGCCATGAAAACCGCGATCGGCAGTAATATCCACATCGCGACCGGATTGTTGCCGAACGCCAGCAAGACCAAGGCCGCGATGACGAAACCGATTAGCGTTCCCGCCACCGCCTGCAGGGATGTCGCCGTGGTCGACGAGGCGCTTGAGTGAAGCACCAGCAAGGCCGCCAGCGTCACCCAGAAGCCATGATCCACCGGCACGACCTTTGCTACGACCACTGCCAGGCTGAGGGCAGCGGCGGCGCGAATGCTGTTGCGAAAGATCACCCCGTCGGGATCCAAAGCAAACGTCAAGATGCCGCGAATCCGACTGAACAGTGCGAACGGCCGATCGGAGTATGGGCGCAATTCCGGCGCCGTCCGGGTCGGGCCAACAAGGTCACCTGCCCCCATGGCGGTGGCGGCGTTGGCCTCGACCCAAATGGCGATGTGCGACAGCGCCTTGACTGGAAACATGCGCTGCACCGCTGCCAGTGCGGGATCACCGGCTTGGGTCTCGGTCGTTTCCTCTTCCGCCGCCTGCATCGTTGCCAGATCGATGGTGTGGTCGGTGTCCAGTCTTGCTTGGTCCAGTTCAGGAATATCTTGAGCCAGGGTGTCTGGGCCAGCCTCTTCCAAGAGGACTGCCCGCGTACGGCTGAAGGCATCGGCGCAAGCGGCCCTGAGGGGCGTTTCCAGTTGCCGATCCCCGTCACCGTCGAGCAGGCGACGGGTCATATCCGCCGCTTGTTCAAGCAGGGTCAGCATGCGCAGCAGCCCGATGTCACGCGAGGTCGGGCCGGCCGGTCGCAAGGGTGTGCTGATCGCCTCCAGCGCATCCGCCAGCCCCTTTTGCGCCCGCTCGTACCCCGTCTCAGCGGCCTCGCGATCGTTCGTGTTCGCCAGCGCCGAGGATAGGCCGCCGCAAATGTCCGCCAGGCTTCTGCGCAACCTTGGCCGCCTGTCGATCGGCCACAGAAACAGGCCGGCGACCATCGCGGCAACCCCGCCGATGGTCCAACCGATGATCCGTGCGTCGATCGGCGACGCGCTCAAGGGATCCATGATGGCGAGCGAAAACGACAGCGCGGCCGGCGCCATGAAAACAGGGGCGTAGCCACCGAACACGGCGGCGAACGAGACGAGAAATATGATGACGAACATCGCGGCCGCTCCGCCCACGATCGTGTCGGACAGCAGGGAGCCAATGATGATGAGGACGTCGCCAAGGACGATCATCGCGCCATAAGCGACCGCCCGCGGCTTCGAGGGCCCGCCAAAGTTCGCAAAGACAATCCCCACCAGACAGCCGAAGAAACCGTAGGTCGCAATGGTTTGGAGGCCGAGTACGACGTGCAACACCGCAAACAAGGGAGCCACGACCAGTATGGCTCGCGCCGATTTCCGCAGGCTGAGAAAATCGGGGTCACGGGCGCGCAGCTTGTCCAGCAAGCTCATTGCGCTAACCAATCCGCCAGGTTAACCGACATGCGGAAGAAACGATTTCCATGGGCGTGGCCATAAGGCTGTCGGTCCTCTCGCCAGTTTAGCGATGGTGCATCAAGTCACCCTGCTCATCAGAAGACAGGCGGTCAACCGTTCCCGAACCCGTCGCTTGCTTCTAACGTCGGCGGCGCGCCGTCGCCTCAAGATGCAGTGCTGCCCGCTTCGTCGACCACCAAGTATTGCGTATGATCGAGCCTGATTGCAGAGATTAAGCATCACGTGCGAGTCTCCGAATAACCATCTGACTCAATTGAATTATTGACGTGAGTCGCGCCTTGACTCATGGTGCGTCGATGACTGGCCAATCCGATCTATCAGACCTGCCGCGCGACCGGATCCTGCGGGGCGACTGCGTCGAACTGATGCGGGCGCTGCCGGCCGGCAGCGTGGACTGCGTCTTTGCTGACCCACCCTATAACCTCCAGCTTGGCGGCGAGTTGCACCGGCCCAACAACAGCCGGGTGGACGGTGTCGATGCCGCCTGGGACAAATTTGCCGACTTTTCGGACTATGACCAGTTCGCGCGCGATTGGCTTGCGGCTGCGCGCGAAGCCCTGAAGCCCGACGGCAGCCTGTGGGTGATCGGCAGCTATCACAACATCTTTCGCGTCGGCGCGATCTTGCAGGATCTTGGGCTTTGGATTTTGAACGACATCGTCTGGCGCAAATCGAACCCGATGCCGAACTTTCGCGGCACCCGGTTCACCAACGCCCATGAGACGCTGATCTGGGCGGCCCGGTCGGCGGAGGCGAAGTACACCTTCAACTACGAGGCCATGAAGAACCTGAATGAGGAGCTGCAAATGCGCTCCGACTGGGTTCTGCCGGTCTGCGGCGGCCCGGAACGGCTGCGCGACGCCGGCGGCCGGAAGGTACACCCGACCCAAAAGCCGGAAGCGCTCTTGTACCGGGTTTTGCTGGCCTCGACACGCCCTGGCGAGACGATCCTGGACCCGTTCTTCGGTACCGGCACGACGGGCGCTGCGGCCAAGAAGCTGGGGCGGCATTACATCGGCATCGAGCGGGACCCCGCCTACATCACCCACGCCGAACGACGGCTGGCCGACATTGCGGGACCGACCGATCCGGAAGCCATCAAACTGGTCGCCAAGCGGCAGGAGCCGCGTATCCCCTTCGGCTGGGTGGTCGAACGCGGGCTGTTGAAACCGGGCGAGGCCCTGTTCGACCAGCGGCGGCGCTATCGGGCGAAGGTGCGCGCCGATGGCACACTGGTGGCCAGCGGTCGCGGCGGCGACCATCGCGGCTCAATCCACAAGGTGGGCGCGGCGCTGCAAGGCGCGCCAAGCTGCAATGGTTGGAGCTTTTGGCATTTCGAGCCCGCGCGCGGCCGGCTGGCACCGATCGACGTGCTACGCCAGAAACTGCGGGCAGAGCTGCACTGAGCTTGTCGCATTGCGGCGAAATCGCCGCTCGTGTTAAGGGCTTAGGCCATGGATCAGTTCGCCCCGCATCGTCTTGATGAACCGGTCGCGCGTTTGGGCGTGCGGCACTTGTTCGTGCGCGACCTGGTGGTTCTCGCCCGCATCGGCATCTACGACCATGAAAAGGACGCGTCCCAGCGGGTGCGGCTCAATCTTGATCTGGCGGTCGAGGAAGGCAGCGGCGATGACCGGATCGAGGCCGTGGTCAGCTACGAGCCTTTCGTAATGGCGGCGCGCCAATTGGCGCTGGAGGCCCATAGCGAGTTGGTCGAGACCTTGGCGGAAAAGCTGGCGGCCTTCTGCCTGCAAGACCGGCGCGTGCTCGCTGCCCGGGTGCGGGTCGAAAAGCTGGACGTCTTCGACGATGCCGGATCGGTCGGCGTCGAGATCGAACGGCGGCAAGGCGCCTAGCCTACCCCAGCGCTCCGCATCTCCACGATCGCCTGCCGGGCCAGCGCGTCGGCCCTTTCATTCTCGGCATGGCCCGCGTGGCCCTTAACCCAGCGCCAATCGATCCGGTGCCTGCCGATCGCCTGTTCAAGCCGCTGCCAGAGGTCGACATTCTTCACAGGCTTCTTGGCCGCAGTTCGCCAGCCGTTCGCGCGCCATCCGGCTAGCCATTGGGTGATGCCGTTTTTGACATAGGCGCTGTCGGTGGTGAGGACCACCTGCATGGGGCGCTTCAGGGTCTCCAAGGCGCTGATCGCGGCCATCAACTCCATGCGGTTGTTGGTCGTCTCCGGCTCGCCGCCATTCAGCTCCTTCTCATGACCCTTCCAGCGCAGAATGGCGCCCCATCCACCAGGGCCCGGATTGCCCGAGCAGGCGCCGTCGGTGAAAATCTCGACTACTTTGTCGGTCATGCTTCCAGGCCATAGGCGGCGGGGCTGGAGACACCCTGATGGAACCGAAGCTTGGCCCAGTACTCCAGCGGGTCTTTTGGCTTTACCAGGGCGCCAGCCGGCGTGTTCAGCCAGTCGTAAAGCCGGGTCAGCAAAAAGCGCAGGGCGCTGCCGCGCGCCAACAGCGGCAGGGCATTCAGTTCGGTCATCGAGAACGGCCTTTTCGCCCGATAGGACGACAGCAACAGCTTGGCCTTGGTGACGTTGAAGGCGCGGTCGGGTTCAAAGCACCAGGCGTTGAGACAGATGGCGACGTCATAGGCAAAGGCGTCCGTGCAGGCGAAGTAGAAATCGATCAGCCCGGTCAGATGGTCGCGTTGAAAGAAGACATTGTCCGGAAACAGGTCCGCGTGGATGACCCCGACGGGAAGATCGGCTGGCCAGTTGGCCTCAATCCAGTCCAGTTCACGCGACAGCGCCTCAGCCAGATCGGGCTTGACCTCATCGGCGCGATCCAGGCAGGCGTCCAACAGCGGCCGCCAGCCGGCAACGGAAAGGTCGTTCGGCCGAGCCATGGGAAAGTCCTGGCCGGCGATGTGCATCTCGGCCAGCGCCGCGCCGACCTCGGCGCAATGGGGCGGCCGGATGCGTTTCGGCCACATGCCGGAAAGAAAGGTGATGATCGCCGCCGGCCGACCGGCCAGCGTGTGCAGCGACTGTCCGTCGGGCGCCTTCACCGGTACCGGACATGCGACACCCTTGGCCGCCAGATGTTCCATCAGGCCCAGGAAGAACGGCAGGTCGGCCTCATTCACCCGCTTCTCATAGAGGGTCAGAATGAACTGGCCGGCCTCGGTGACCATCAGATAGTTGGAGTTCTCAACGCCCTCGGCGATACCCTTCAACGACAGCACCTCGCCCAGCCCGTAAAGGGCGGCGAAGTCGGCGACTTCCTCGTCGGAAACATCGGTATAGACGGCCATGGCGCGCGACAGTGGCGGGATCGACCGCGCCGGTCAACGGTCGCGGATCGCGATCTCTGTTGAACGCTCGATTCCAAGATCGTAGCAGGGGCCGATCGGCCGTTTGCCGCTGCCATCCGGCGGATCGATGACGTAGGTCGGCTGGCACAGGCCGGACACGGCGCCCCGCAGCGCACGCATCAAACGCTGACCTTCGGCAATGGTCGTGCGGAAATGCGACGTGCCCGGCGCCAGATCGCCCTGGTGCAGGTAATAGGGCTTGACCCGCGCCGTGACCAACGCGCGGAACAGGCCGGCCAACACCGACGCGTCGTCGTTGACCCCTTTCAACAAGACCGTCTGGCTGACCAGGGGCAGGCCGGCATCGGCGAAGCGGCCGATCGCCGCGAGCGCGTCCGCCGTCAGCTCGCGCGAATGGTTGACGTGCAGTGCCGTCCAGATGGTTTTCGAGGATGCGGACAGCGCCCCGATCAGGGCGCCGGTAACGCGCTGAGGATCGACCACCGGCACGCGTGTATGGAACCGAACGACCGCGACATGGTCGATGGTGTCCAATCGTTCCAGCAGTGCGGACAGCCGGCGCGGCGACAGGATCAGCGGATCGCCGCCCGTCAGGATGACCTCCCAGATCTCCGAACGGTCGGCGATATACCCGATCGCCGCGTTCAAGGCGGCATCGTCGAGACTGTCGCCACCGGGGCCGACCATTTCGCGCCGAAAGCAAAAACGGCAATAGACCGGGCACGCATGCACCGCTTTCAAAAGAACCCGGTCCGGATAGCGGTGGACAATGCCCGGCACCGGGCTGTGGGCCTGGTCGGCGATGGGATCGTCACGCTCCTCTTGCGTGCGCACCAGTTCCATCGGGCTCGGCACGAATTGGCGCGCGATCGGATCATCCGGATCGGTCGGATCGATCAGGTCGGCAACGGATGGCGTGATCGCCAAGGCATAGCGGTCGGCAACCGCCTCGACACCGGCGCGTTGCCCTGCCGAGATCAGGCCCGCCGCGACCAGGTCGCCAGCGGACCGCAAGGTGCGCTTCATGCCTACCTCAGGGCCTTGGGCAGCTTGAAAACAACGCCCTCGCGGGCGATTTCGACCTCTTGCACCGAAACGTCGTAGCGTTCGTTACAAGCCTGGACGACCTCGTCGACCAGCACCTCCGGTGCCGAGGCGCCGGCCGTTATGCCAAGCGTGCCGACGCCGTCGAGCCAACGCCAATCGATGGCGCTGGCGCGCGCGATCAACGCCGCCTTGTCACAGCCCTGGCGCAAGGCGACCTCCACCAGACGTTTGGAGTTGGACGAATTCTCCGCGCCGATCACCAACATCGCCTGGCATCGCGCCGCGATGGCCTTCACCGCTTCCTGCCGGTTGGTGGTGGCGTAGCAGATATCCTCCTTGCGGGGCGCCTCGATGTTCGGAAACCGGCGCTGCAGGACGGCAATGATGTCGGCGGTGTCATCGACCGACAGGGTCGTTTGCGTGACATAGGCAAGCCTGCCGTCCGGCGGAACGGCAAGCGCCTCGGCATCATCGACCGTCTCGACCAGCGTAACCACGCCGGGCGGCAGTTGGCCCATGGTGCCGATGACCTCCGGATGTCCGGCATGGCCGATCAACACGATGGCACAGCCGTTCTTGTGATGGCGTTCCGCCTCGCGGTGGACCTTGCTGACCAGCGGGCATGTCGCGTCGAGGTAAAACAGGTTGCGCCGCTCCGCCTCTGCTGGCACGGATTTCGGCACGCCGTGGGCGGAAAAGACGACGGGAAGGTCCGCCGGCACCTCGTCCAGCTCCTCCACAAAGACGGCACCTTTAGCCTCCAGGCTTTCGACGACAAACCTGTTGTGCACGATCTCGTGCCGGACATAGACCGGCGCCCCGAACTTTTCCAGCGCCTGTTCGACGATTTGGATGGCCCGGTCGACGCCCGCGCAGAAGCCGCGCGGCGCGGCCAGCAGAATCTTCAGACGGTTTCGGCTGGACGGAGCTGCATCGGTCACGGGTCTTGTCCCCGAACCGATCAATCCCCTAGAGTCTTCCTCCAACTCCGATCCCCTCGTTTGATAGGAACAGCGCGCGATGACCGACGCCCGAAATCACAATATAGGCTCATTCGGCCGAAAATCCGCGCGGATAACCTGGTCCGGTCTTCTTGTCGCGCTCAGCCTCGTCCTGGCGGCCTGCGGCGGCCGTGGCGACGAGGCCGAGCAGCAAGTGGTCTTCGAATCGCCTCCGGCGCCGCCAACCGGCTGTCCGAACGTTTCGGTTCTGGCCGGCGCTGAGTCGGTGACGCAGTTCCGGCCAGGCGGTGGCACCGGCCCGTCGAATGTCACGGCGCGCGGGCTGATCGGCGATTTTGTCGGTGAATGCACCTATTCTG
>JBCBSH010000176.1:0-9602 GCA_039819285.1 Pseudomonadota bacterium | reverse complement strand
GTCCAGGCCTCGTCGACCTTGCCGATCATGCTGTTCTCGTTGATCGCTGGCGCCTTTGCCGACAGCTTCCCGCGGCGGCGCATTCTGCTGACGGCTCAGATCTTCATGCTCGTGGTGTCGGCGCTGCTGGCGGTTTTCGCCTTTGCCGGGCTGCTGACGCCCTGGCTGTTGCTGGGCTTCACCTTCGCCATCGGCTGCGGCATCGCGCTGAACAATCCCGCCTGGCAGGCTTCCGTCGGCGACATCGTGCCCCGGAAGGACCTGCCGGCCGCCGTCGTGTTGAACAGCATGGGCTTCAACCTGATGCGCAGCATTGGCCCGGCGCTCGGCGGCGTGATTGTGCAGATCGGTGGCGCGGCCACCGCCTTCGCCATCAATGCCCTTAGCTACACGTTCCTGGTCGGGGCTTTGGCGCGCTGGCGTCCGACGGCTGAGGAGGCGGTTCTGCCCCGCGAGGCCATTGGGCCGGCCATTGGCGCCGGGCTGCGCTATATCTCTATGTCGCCGAACCTGATGAAGGTCATGTTCCGCGGCCTCCTGTTCGGCGGGTCGGCCATCGCGTCCTTGGCCTTGCTGCCGCTTGTGGCTCGCGATCTGGTTCAGGGGGATGCTCTGACCTATGGCTTCCTGCTCGGCGCCTTCGGCTTTGGCGCCATCGGCGGCGCCTTCTTGAACCCGCGATTGCGCCAGCGGTTCAACAACGAGGCCATCGTGAGGGGCGCCTTCATCGTCTTCGCCACGGCAGCCCTGGTCCTGGGGCTAAGCCGCGAGATTTGGCTGAGCGCCCTTGTCTTGCTTCCGGCCGGCGCCTGCTGGGTCGTCTCGCTGTCGTTGTTCAATGTCACCGTCATGTTGTCGACACCGCGCTGGGTCGTCGGCCGTGCGCTGGCGCTATACCAGACGGCGACCTTTGGCGGCATGGCGGCGGGTAGCTGGCTGTGGGGATCGGTGGCCCAGGCCTTCGGGTCGGACCAGGCGCTGGTCATGTCGGCCATTGCACTGGTGCTGGCCGCCTCTGTCGGTTTGCGCTGGGCGCTGCCCGAATTCGGTGCGCTGAACCTCGATCCGCTTGGCCAGTTCCGGGAACCGGTGGTTCGGCTCGATCTCGCGTCGCGCAGTGGCCCCATCGTGGTGATGATCGACTATCAGATCGATCAAGCCGACGTTCCGGACTTTCTCGCCGTCATGGCCGACCGGCGGCGCATCCGCATTCGCGACGGTGCGCGACAATGGGCTTTGTTGCGCAACCTTAAGGACACGGACATCTGGACTGAGACCTACCACGTGCCGACCCTGGTCGAGTACGAGCGTCACAACAGGCGCCGCACCAAGTCGGACGCCGAAAACATCGAGCGGCTGCGCGCGCTGCATCGCGGTCCGGCTTTGCGATCTCGCCTGACGATTGAACGCCAAACCGTGCCGAGGCACGACGATACGCCGCTCAAAGCGCCCCTGGATGTGCATTGAGATGTTGGGAGCATGGATGCCCAAGCATGTTCAAGTGCTTCTCGCGCCGCCTTCTAACCTTCGCCCCGCTAGGATAGGCTGAACTGACCCGCTGACGGAGCCGGGACCATCTGGGCCGCCGATGATCGCGCAATACACTGAGCACGCCGCCAACGAACGCACTTTTCTGGCGTGGGTCCGGACGGCCATTGCCGTCGTCGGCTTCGGCCTCGCGGCGGCGCGATTGGGCGACATTCATACGCCGCCTTGGTCTGAACTGATGTTGATCGGCTCCGGCGGCCTTGTGGTTCTGGTTGCGTACATTCGCATGCTGTCTGTACGCAGACGCATCATCAGCCCAAAGCAGCAGGATGATAAGCCGCTGCCGGCGGACGTCTTTTTAATCGCGCTGGTCGTTGCCCTGATGGTCATGCTGGCAATGTTTGCCGTGCATGTAACTTGAGATAGCACCCGCCTGGGCGGGCGACGGTCCCTAGACGTGCTGGTCAATCAGGATGGGGTTTCCGTCGGGGTCGATCACGATGCAACTGGCCGGTCCGGTCGTCGCTTCGTCGGCCTCGCTGACAGGCGTAACGCCCTCGGCCTTCAATCGCCGTTGGATCTCGCGAACATCGGTGAACGCGTCCAGTGTTTGCCCATTTGCGTCCCAGCCCGGATTGAAGGTGAGCGTGTTCTTTTCGAACATGCCCTGAAACAGGCCGATGACGCAGCTCGGGCTCTTCATGATCAGCCAGCCTTGGCCCTGATCGCCGCCGAAAACCTCGAAACCGAGCTTTTCGTAGAAGCCTCGCGACGCCGCCAAATCCTTCACCGTCAGGCTGACCGAAAAGTTCCCAAGCTCCATCGGTATGCTCCACTTCGCGCGCAGTTTCGAATTCCGATCGATCGCAGATGACCCTTGCGACCTCGGCGCCGCCACGGGGCAGCGAGGACGTTATCTTGGTGCGCGCGGTTCGGGCGCGCAAGGCAGCGCGAGTGAGCAGCCATACACAGTTTCAACGAGCAGGAAAGCCGTGATAGCACCCTCGGCATTTTTGAAATCAATTGGGACTAGAAGAAAGTAATACTACCTCTCCGTCGATCGAGCCGCTGCTTTGATCATGTTTCACGCTAATTAAACGATTGCGTTAGATGTTATCAAAAGGATCTTGCATAACGATACTGTCTGGTTTTGATGACGTCGATTACGATTGTTGCAATCCAATGACATCGAGAACTATAGTCTGGACGGCCAATAGAGGGGCCGCTTATGGATTCGTTGAGTGTTTGGATTGGTTTCGCCATCGGTGCCGCCGCTGGCGCGTTGACCATAGGCCTTGCCTGGCTCAGTTGTGAAAAGCATCATGCCGTGCGCGCACGTCGATGGCGTGAGGCGGAAGATGGACCGGTGGACCAGCGTTCGTCCGCGCCTGCGTCCGATGCTCCGTACTCGAATTCAGCCGGCGCCTGAAACGAAATGCCAAGCCTGGTGGGCGGAACGGCGAACATGTTTTTGCTTGACCGGCTCGTGGACGAAACGGTTCAAGGCAGCAAGTGCGGTCGGCACCCAACGGGCGCCCGGCTGGTGATCGATCTCCACCCGTAACGCCGTCGCCAGCTTGAGCCTGTGGGCCACGAAGATGTAGGTCGGCTGGCCGTGGTCCAGCAGCCCCTCGAAGATACGGTCGAAAAGGGCATCGCGGTCATCGACGGCCCAACGACCGACATCCTGCTCCCAATCAACGAAGGCTGCGTTTCGGCCGAGAAAGCATCCCGCCTGCAACAGCGCGGCGGGCCATAGCCCGGGCTGGTGACCGCAGATCATCCGGCTGGCGTTCAATTGGGTCAGGGCGTGACTGAAATCGAGCCAGTCGATGTTCTGGCCGATCGGCCCGTCGAACCGCTCCCGAAAGCGGGCATCATAGTGCAGCATGGCGTCCGCCGCCGCATGCATCAGCACGTTGTAGAGCGGGTCGATGTCGCTGCTGCCGCCCGTGATCAGCTCCAGGCACCTGGCCACGCCGGCGCCCCGAAAATCATCGACAGTTGGCATATCAGTGCCGGCGCCGTCCCAGGCGGCCAGGGCGGGCGCGTAGGCGCGAAATTCCGGTATCAGATCCTCGCGCGTGCCGACGCACAGCGAGCGGACCAGCGGCAACAGCAGGGCAGGGGCAGCATCCGGGCCCAGGAGTTCCAGTAACTGGTAGGTCTTGAAAGCGTAGATGACGCTATGACCGAAACCTTGATAATGGCGGAGCGCGGCGCGTTCCAGCGCCGGCCTAAGCAAGGCGCCACCGCCTTCGGCCAGGCCGGCCCGTGCCAGGCGAATGGCGGCGTCCTCGTCCTCCGCCTCGATGGCTGTGGTCAGTGCGTCGGCGTCGAACGCGTCTGCCTCGCCGGGGGCCAGCGGAAAGTTACCCGGCTGCTGCAGGGTGTCCCATGACGCGTGTCCCAGGATCTCCACCAGCGGGACAAGGCGGTCAGCCGGTTGAGCTTCGGGCAGACGCGACCGAAGGGCGAGCCAATCGGGGGCGGCGGCATGGGCGTGCGTGGTGCCGTCCTCGAGCCCGGTGGCCGCCCAGCCGAATGCTGCGGTCAGCATCTCCCGGAGGTCGCCCTCGGCCCCCTCAAACCGCGCCGCCTCCCGCGCCAGGCGTGTGTAATCATGCTCGTCGAAAGCGGTCTTCAACCCCATCAAAGCGGCCTGCCTTGTTTCGGTGGCCGGTGGTTCCGCCAGATCGACCTCGATCATGCTGTTGGACCGTCGCACGGCGTATCGGCGCAACTGATCGCCGCCCCTGATCGTCTCCCCCGACACCAGATCGAACTTCCAATTGTGCCAGTTGCAGGTCAGCCGGCAGTCATCGTCGAGCACGCCCTTGGCCAACGGATGGCCTTCGTGCGGGCAGCGATTGTCGCAGGCGAAAACCTGGTCGCCGTGTTGCATAACCAGGATCTGGCGCCCGTTCAGCTTGACGACCGTCTGCCCGCGATTGGCGAGTTCCGATGCCGATACGGCTTCGTGCCAGTCAGCCAACTCAGTGGATTTCATCGGCGAGTTTCCATGGGTGTTAGTCTGAAAACTCTAGCTGGCTCAGGTCATTTAATCAACGCATTACTTATTAAAATAGTGTCCTGCCGAAGCCCGCTAGGGCTAGAACATCTGAGATGTGCCATTTTGGCGAGCAATATTGCTGCTGTTAACATGTCAGAAATGTTACTTTATTGCCAAATTCGCCTCACGTGATACAATAAAATACAAGAAGCTCGGAAAGGGAGCGCCCGCGTCCCGGATTTCTAACATCACATTAACGCACCGACACCAGTGTTCTCGACGCCATAGCCGTTTGGCTTTTCCGGTGTCGCAGGCAGCGAGGAGGGGGACGAAGCATGCCGACTTATTTGCATCCGGGGATCTATATCGAAGAGATCCCGAGCGGCCTTATTCCCATCGAGGCGGCCAGCACATCGACCACCGTGTTCCTCGGTTACCTGACCAGGGGCACGGTCGGTGAGCCGGAACTAATCTTCAAGCAGGACGACTTCGTTCAGAAGTTCGGCCGGATCAACGACCAGAATGGCGGCATCCGCGATACGGCGAAGGCGAAGCTGGGCGATCCGATGGGTCACTCGATCTCGGCGTATTTCCAGAATGGCGGCCGTCAGGCCTACATCGTGCGATTGGCGCGCGACGGCACGCCAGCCCTGAACGCAGCCAGCACTGGCATCACCAACCCGGACAACACGGCCGAGATCTTCGAGTTTACCGCCGTCGACGAGGGCAGTTGGGCCAACGATTTGGTCGTCAGGATGGACCTGATGGACGCCGGCGACCCGGCACTCGGCTACCTGATCGAGATCGGGCATGGCCTGGGCGACGATTTCGTAGCGCTTGAGGCGTTCGATCAGATCAGTTTGGTGTCGACCGATCCGCGCTATCTGGTGGAGGTCATCAATGACGGCTCCGGCCTGGTCGATGTCCAGGACGGCCAGGCGCACGGGGATCTGGGCTACACGCGCCGTGGCACGCTGACCAGCGACGATCTGTCGGGCATCGCCAGCGCCGACTTCGACACGCTAGCGGGCAAGACACTGACGTTGGAGCTGGATGCCGGGGGCGTCCCGACACAGACGGCGATCGTTTTCCCGGGAGCCAGCGCGCCGGACAAGAAGACCAACCTGGCCTCCGTCGCCGAATTCATCCAGGCGACCGTTCGCGCCAATGCCGCTCTTCCGGGCACCTCAGGCAGCGGGTTCGCCGCCGAGGTGGCCGATGACCGTCTCGTCTTCACCTCGGGCACCGGGAGCGACGGCACGTCGCCATCAAGCGTCGCCCCGATCGGCGGGGCCGGCGCCGGAACGGCCCGCGCGGTTCTCGGGCTTGGGGCGGCGGCGACTGCGAATGACATCACCTCGACCGCAGATCTGCCGTACGCGGTTGGCGAGGACGCCGCGCTTTCGGCGGGCAGTAATGGTGAAGAGCCGCGGTTGAGCGACTATCAGGCCGCCTTCGCCAAGCTGGAGAACTTCCGCGACGCCAGCATCATCTGCCTGCCGGGCCGGCAATGGGACCCGGACGGCAGCGGCGACGCCATCGGCCAGTCGGTGATCGGCGCCGCCGTCGGCCACGCGGAGAAAATGCGCAACCGCATGGTCATCGTCGACCCTGAAGTGTCGATTGAGCTGAAGACCCAAAAGCTCGTTAAAGACCAGGGCTTTACGACGTCATCTTACAGCGCGCTCTATTACCCTTATGTGCGCGTCGCCAACCCGTACTATCACCCGGAAAATGCGCCCAACCGGCCCAAGACCGTGTTGGTGCCGCCCTCCGGTTTTGCCGCCGGGATCTGGTCTCGGATCGACGGCAGGCGCGGTGTCTGGAAGGCGCCGGCCGGGCTGGAGGCGGACGTGAAGGGCATGCGCGACACCGAATTCGTCGTGGGCGACCCGGAGCAGGATCAGTTGAACGTTTGGGGTGTCAACGCGCTGCGCAACGTTGTCGGCCCGCCAGTCATTTGGGGTGCGCGCACGCTGGCCACCAAGGCGAACCCGGAATACCGCTATGTCCCGGTGCGTCGGACCGCGATCCTAATCGGCGAGAGCCTGTATCAGAGTCTGCAATCCGTGGTGTTCCAGCCGAACACCCATGTGCTGTGGGGCTCGCTGAGGGCCAACATCGGCGGCTTCATGGAAGGGCTGTTCCGCGCCGGCGCATTCCAGGGCGAGAAATCGTCGGACGCCTATTTCGTGCGCTGCGGCCTGGGCGACACCATGACCCAGACTGACATCGACAGCGGCATCGTCCGCGTCATTGTCGGCTTCGCCCCGGCCAAGCCCGCCGAATTCGTCATCATCCAGATTCAGCAAAAGCTGAACCAGCAGTAGGGAGGCAGGACAATGGCCGCACCCATGTTTCCGGTGAATGCGCACCGGTTTGACCCCTACCGCACCTTCAAGTTCCAGGTGGTGATCGACGGCGAAGTCGTCGCCGGCCTGCAGAAGATGGGGGCCTTGAAGAAGACCACCGAGCCGGTCAAGTGGCGGGACGCGGGCTCGCCCTCGTTCCAGCGCACCATGCCCGGCGGCACCAGCTATGAGCCGGTGACCTTGGAGCAGGGCCTGAGCCACGATCTGGTGTTCGAACGCTGGGCCAACATGGTCAACAGCTTCGACGGCGACGTGGCCACCAGCCTGAAGAACTATCGCAAGAGCATCTCGATTAATGTCCTTAATCTTCAAGGTGTTGTGGCGATAAGCTACAAGCTGTTCCGAGCCTGGGTATCCGACTATCAGGCGCTGCCGGACCTCGACAGCAACTCGATGAACACGGTCGGCATCCAGAGCATCACCTTGCAGCATGAAGGCTGGCAGCGCGACGAGGGTGTCGCGGAGCCCGCGGAAAGCTGATGACCCTGCCCGGCGGCATCATGCGCGACGGGCAGCGGCTGCGGGATTATCGCTTCAAGACGCTGACCGGGGGCGACGAGTTGGCGATCGCCGAGGCTTTCGCCGCCGATGACGGCGTGCCCCGGCGGATCACGGCAGTCCTGACCGCAGCGCTCGACACGCTCGGCGGTACGCCGGCGACGATCGATGACGTCCGCGCCCTTGCCGTCGGCGACCGTCAGTTCCTGATGCAGCAACTGGTAGCATTGCTGGACGCCGAAACCGGCTGGATGACGGCCGATTGCCAGCATTGCGGCGAGCCGTTCGACTTTGCCATGCGGTTCGGCGATTTGCCCTGCAAGTCGGCAGGTGAGGGTTTCCCCTTCTCGTCGGTCAATGGCGCGACCTACCGCGCGCCCACAGGTGCTGATCAAGAGGCGCTTGCCGACGTTGGCGGCGATGGGTCGGCGGCCCAGCGATCGCTGGTCGCGCTTTGCCGTGTCGACGGCGCGATGCCAGTGGATGTCGGGCATTTGGACGAGGCCGACTTGGCCCGGATCGACGCGGCGCTGGAGGCCGTATCGCCCGAAGCGGTGACCGAGACGTCGCTCGATTGCCCGTCCTGCGGCCGCACCTGCACCGTGGATCTCGGCATCGATGCGATGCCGCTGCCCAGGCCCGACACGCTCTACCAAGAGGTCCACCGCATCGCCTCGATCTACCACTGGTCGGAAGGTGAGATCCTGGCGTTGCCGCGCCAACGTCGGCAGCGCTACCTCGCCCTGATCGCGCGCGATGCCGTGCCGTCGTCGATGGTAAGGCAGTCGGCATGAGCTTCCTCGGCCGCATCGCCCAACAAGCGCAGAGCCCATCGGCGCCTGGGCATGCTGTGGCGCGTCCAAAGGGGTTGCCGCCGAGCCTGCCGACGATGGCCGCGCAGGTCGATCGGCCAACGCATACCGCGCCTGTTGCTTCCCAAACTGAACCATCCGTTGCCGCTCCGAAAGCTGTGCCGCCAACCGCCGTGGCACCCTCGGACGAACCGCCGCCAGCCCCTTCGATGCCCGATTCGGGCTCTCCCTTGAGTCCCGATCAATCCGCACTCGATCAAAGACTGGCGACTGTCGCAGGTACGGCCGGCGCGAAGCCCGAGGCCGTCGATGCAACCGATCTCGATCGGCCTAAGCCACCGACAGGCACAGACGCCGAGACCGCAGATGGAGAGCAGGACAGCGGTCGCGACCGGGAACCTGTTGTTCGTGTCGCGGTTAACGATCCTGGCGCGGTCACGCCGCCAGCCGATGAACAGCAGGATAGCGGCGATAGACCGGCGCCCGTCGTTGCAGCTGCTCAGGAACCGTTTGCATCGCCTCCAGAGACTTCGCCCGACCAAGTATCGCGGCTGCAACCCGCTGAACCAGTGCCTGGCGAAGCGCCTATCGGGCGGCCGGTCCCGGCCGCGACCGAGCAGGAAGCACGGCAATCGAAATCGCCGTCCGACAAGGCCGCTGCTGGCACTGATCGTGGTCCAGGTGAGCCGCCAGCCCGGCCCAAGCCGGTTCAGCAGCCCGAGGATGGCACCGACGCAGCCCGGCTTGAGCCGCCAACCGTTCTTGCACCGGTGCCCGCGCCTCAACCGGAGCACTATCGTCCAGCACCGACGATCAAGCCGCCGGCCCCCGATCAACCGCCCTTGCTGCAGATCGACCAGATCGATGTCGTGGTGACCGATCCGGCCCCGGCGCAGCCGGCCGCACCCGCACGTTCCCGCCTGGCTGCGATCTCGGCCAGTCGGCGCTATTTGCGGAGGTTGTGAGCCGTGCCAGCGCCGCCGCCCTCCGCCTTGTCGATCGCGTGCACGTCCGTGCGCGACTTCTTGAGCGCCAATCTTCAGCCGGGCGGGGCCACTGTGCTGCCGGTGATCGGATCGCCGATCGATGCGCTGCCTGCGAACGCCCAGGCGGGTGACCACTTTCTGAACCTGTTCTTCTATCGCATCGAATCCTCCGGCTTCTATCCGGATACACGGCCGATGGACCCATGGTTCATCCGGCTGCATTGCCTGGTGACGGCGTTCTCGACCAGCGAGGACAACATCCCGACCGGCGAGATCGACCTGCGCATTCTGGGCGACGCCATCCGCGTGTTTCACGAGACGCCAGTGCTGGGGCCGTTCGACGTCGCGGGTGAGCAGGTGACCTTGCAGTCGGTCATGATCCCGATCAGCAACGAAGAGCTGCACAACATCTGGTCGACCCAGGGCGACGTCA
>JBCBSH010000175.1:0-9615 GCA_039819285.1 Pseudomonadota bacterium | reverse complement strand
ATTCAGCCCCTCACATGGCCCGCTTCGGCGGTTCGACCAGGCAGGCGCGGGCGATCGCGTCTGCGTCGATGTCGAAATGGCGATAGAGATCATCGATCGTGCCGGTCTGACCGAAATGCTCGACGCCAAGCGCTTCGACCCGATGACCGTTCACGCCGCCGAGCCAGGACAGTGTCTCGGGATGCCCATCGAGCACTGTGACGATACGGGCATCACGCGCTATCGGCGCCATCATCCGCTCGACATGGGAGCGCGCGCTTGGGTCGCCATGTCTGCGGGCCTTACGGGCCGCGTGCCAGCCAGCATTGAGCCGGTCGGCGGAGGTTACCGCCATCAGGCCGGCACCGGGGAAATGCTTTAGGACTTGGCCCATCGCGGCGGCGGCTTCCGGCGCCACGACGCCTGAATAGGCGATGATCAGCTGTGTGCCTTCCTGTGGTGGGCGCAGCCAATAGGCGCCATCTATGATCGCCTGGCGTGTCGTCTCGTCGAAGGTGCGCTGCATCTGGGCGATCGGCCGTGTCGACAGCCGCAGATAGATCGAGCCGCCTTTTTCGTCGCGCAGCCAAGCCGTCGTTGGTGGGCCGGAGCCGTCGCGCTGCATATAGTCAAATGCCCATTCCATGATGACGGCGAGTTCATCGACATAGGCCGGCTCGAAGGAGGCAAGCCCGTCCTGGGCCATGCCGATCAGCGGCGTGCCGATCGATTGGTGAGCGCCGCCTTCCGGCGCCAGCGTGATGCCGGACGGCGTCGCCACCAAAAGGAACCGGGCATCCTGGTAGCAGGCATAGTTCAGCGCATCGAGCCCGCGCGCAATGAACGGATCATAAAGCGTGCCGACCGGCAGGAGCCGCTCGCCGAACAGTGAATGCGACAGGCCAAGGGCCGCCAGCACGAGAAACAGATTGTTCTCGGCGATGCCAAGCTCGATGTGCTGACCGTTCGGTCCGGCCTGCCAGCGCTGGGCGCTCATCAGCTTGCGTTCCTGGAACACATCATCGCGCTCCTGCCGGGCAAACAGTGCGCGCGCATTCACCCAGCCGCCAAGATTGGTCGAGACCGTCACGTCTGGCGAGGTTGTGACGATCCGGTCGGCGAGTGCCGCGTCGGACTTGGCAAGTTCGGCCAGGATCTTGCCGAACCCCTCTTGCGTCGACATGTCGCCGCGAACGGGCGGCACGGGCAGAGCAGGAACCGGAACCTGATCGGCCTCAAGCCGGCGCCGGCCACGGGCCGTGAACGGCACGCTGTCAATCTTTGCCGCCAGGGCATCGCGGTCCATGTTAAGGCCGGCGAAGGGCTCCCATTCCTGACCCTCCAGAATGCCCATCTGGTCCTGGAGTTCGGCCATCTGCGCCTTGGTCATCAGGCCGGCATGGTTGTCCTTGTGGCCCTGGAACGGCAGGCCGCGTCCCTTGATCGTATAGGCGATGAAGCAGACTGGCCTGTCCGTTGGCGCGGTCTCGAAGGCCTCGACCACGGTTTGCATGCAATGGCCGCCAAGATCGGTCATCAGCCGGTGTAATTCGTCGTCGTTGTGGCGGGCGATCAGCGCCAGCGCGTCCTCCTGGCCCGCGAGATCGGCCTGAAGCTGGTTGCGGAAGGCACCGCCGCCCTGGAACGTCAGCGCCGAATAAAGCATGTTCGGGCAGTCATCGATCCAGGCTCGTATGGCTTCGCCACCCGGCTCCGGAAACACCGCCTGGAGCCTGCGGCCATACTTCATCGTGACGACATGCCAGCCCATGCTCGCGAAGACTTCGGCATGTTTCTGGAACAACTCGTCGGAGACAACGGAATCGAGGCTCTGGCGGTTGTAGTCGATCACCCACCAGCAGTTCCGGAGATCATGCTTCCAGCCTTCGAGCAGGCATTCGAAGATGTTGCCTTCATCGAGTTCGGCATCGCCCAGAAGCGCGATCATCCGCCCGGTCGGCCAGTCGCCCTTCAGCCCCTTGGCGTCGAGATAGTCCTGAACCAGTGCTGCGAATGCCGTGACGGCGACACCGAGTCCGACCGAGCCGGTCGAGAAGTCGACATCATCGGCGTCCTTGGTGCGCGAGGGATAGGATTGCGCCCCGCCATAGCCCCGGAACGTCTTGAGGGCGTCAAGCGACTGGTTGCCAAAGAGATACTGAATGGCGTGATAGGCGGGGCTCGCATGCGGCTTCACCGCGATCCGGTCTTCGGGCCTGAGCACGCGGAAATAGAGCGCGGTCATCACCGTGATCAGCGAGGCCGATGACGCCTGGTGTCCGCCGACCTTCAGCCCGTCATCCTTCGATCGCAGATGGTTTGCGTTGTGGATGATCAGTGAAGACAACCAAAGGATCTTGCGCTCGAGCGCTTCCAGCGTCTGGATATCGAGCGGTGTCGCGGTCTCCGAGGAAATCGCCTGTCCGGACTGCTGCGCCATCGTCACCCTCATATGTCGCTCGAGCGTTTTCGCGGGTTCGGTGCCTCGCTCAAGCGCTGCAAATGTTTGTTTTGTGGCAATTCCAGACGCGAAACCGAGTCCCATATCCGCTGGAATTGCTCTAGCTGTTGGCCCGTGCTGTCAGATCGGCGGTGTTGAGGATCGCCCGTGCGATCCGTCCCTTGCCGATCGTGCGCCGCTCATCTTCGGCCCAGACGTCGAACCAGTAAAGCGGTGCTTGATGGTCACTGAACCGCGCATGGCATTTGACATGCCCGCCGACCGGCGTCGGCGCAAGATGGCTGACATCAATCTTGGCACCAACCGAGACCTGACCCTCCGCAATGGCGGGGCCGAGCAGGGCCGCACAGGCGCGCTCCATGCCGGCGATCATGAAGGGTGTGGCGAACATGTCCGGCAGGCTTTCGCTCGGGTCGTCGGCCAGCGCTTTGGCGGTGACCTGTTCGGTCACGTCGATGTTAATCGTCTCGACGGTGTCTGTATCGGGCAGAAAGCGGTCAGATTGGCTCATCTGGTGTCGTCCTGTGTGGTCACGGTGGTTTCGGTGTCGGCCAGCGCCTCGAAGCCCGCAACGAGGAAGGCTGTAAGCGGATTTAGCGTGTCGCCGACATCGTGCGGCGGGTGATCTTCGGTTGACAGGCGCTCGGCGCGGCCGGTGGAGGCGCACAGCGCCAGCATGGACGCGACCATGAAGGTGAACCCGTCGATGACACGGGTTTCGGGCACATTTGGCAGCGCGCGCTGGAAAGCGTCGAGATAGGCTCGCGCCGTCTTGTCGTAGTGTCTGGCGATGACTTCGGTCCCGAGCGGCGAATTGGCCAGCCGTCCCATCAGAGCCGCATAGGTGCGCCAGCCGGGATCGCCATGGCTTGCGGACGCGATGAACGGCCGGACATAGGCACGGACCAGATCGGCGAGCGGAATGGGCGTTGTGCCGTGCTCCGCCGTCAGCCGGTCAAGATCCCGTGCGCGCTGGTCCGACATAACCTCGGCCCGGCGCTGGATCACGGTGTCGAACAGCGCGTCCTTGGGACCGAAATGATAGCCAATGGCTGCGATCTGCACCCCGCTTGCGCGTGCCACATCGCGCAGGCTGGTGCCGTCGAAGCCATTGGCGGCGAACAGATCCTCGGCTGCGTTCAGGATTGCGTCGCGGGTCTTGTCCGCCGACTGTCCCTTCGGCCGCCCGACGCCGCGTTTGGATGCGGGCGTGCGTTGCGGCGTCTGGATGTCGGTTGGCAAGTCATCCGCCATTGCGGGGCCCGCGCGCTGGAGTGTGTCATCTATATTGGTCATGCGGCAGCCAAGCTGTCGTGAGCGGGAAAGGCAAGCGACTCCCGGCCCTTGAGTCCAAGCAAACGCCGCGCATCGTCGGGCGTCGCGATCTCAAATCCAAGTCCTTCGATGATCTGGCGCGCGCGCTCGACCTGAACCGCATTGCTATCTGCCAGGACACCGGGGCCGGCCCACAGCGAATCCTCAAGCCCGACCCTGACATGGCCGCCCATCGATGCCGACATCGCGGCTGTCGGAAGTTGCGCCCGGCCTGCCCCCAGCACCGACCAGACATAGTCGGTGCCGAACAGCCGGTCGGCGGTGCGCCGCATATGCGCGATATCGTCTGGATGGCTGCCGATGCCGCCAAGCAGGCCGAACACGGTTTGAACAAAGAAGGGCGGGGCAACCAGGCCGCGCTCGGCAACATGCGCCAGCGTGTAGAGGTGGCTTGTGTCGTAGCACTCGAACTCAAACCGCGTTCCTGCTTCTGAGCAGGTCTGAAGAACACATTCTATATCACTGAATGTATTACGGAAGACGAGATCGCGACTGCCCTCAAGATGATTGCGCTCCCAATCGTGGCGGAACGTCTGATGCCGCGTCAGCATCGGATAGAGGCCGAGATTCATCGAGCCCATATTGAGCGATGCAAGCTCGGGCTTGAACAGTGCCGCCGGTTTCACCCGCTCGTCGACCGACATATAGGGGCTGCCGCCGGTCGTCAGGTTGAGGATTGCCCCGGTGCGGGCATGGATCTCGGGCAGGAAGCGGGCAAACGCCTCAGGCGTCTGATCGGGTTTGCCGGTTTCGGGATCACGGGCATGAAGATGCAGGATCGCGGCACCTGCGTCTGCTGCCGCGACAGCCTCGGCCACGATCTCGTCGGGCGTCACCGGCAAATGCGGCGACATCGACGGGGTGTGGATCGCGCCGGTCAGCGCACAGGTGATGATGACGTTGCGGCGGTCGGCCATCTTGTCCTCGTTGCAGGTTTTGCGCGGGGCGGAACAACGCCGCCGCCGCGGTTGCTCAGGGGCTACTCGGCAGCCATCCGCTGTTCGCCTTCGCGGATCATCGCCCTCAGCGTCGCGGGCCGGACCGGCAGCGAGGTGATCTCGACGCCATAGGCCTGCAACGCATCGTCGATCGCGCTTGAGAGCGCCGACGGCGCGCCAAGCCGGCCGCCTTCGCCGCCGCCCTTGATGCCGTATTCGGTGTAGGGCGAGGGGGTTTCGACATGGCCCATCTTGAGATTGGCCGGCATGTCGTGGACGGTCGGCATGGCGAATTCAGCGAAGTTGGCGTTCACGAACTGGCCGGTCTCGTCATAGACGAACTGTTCCGACAACGTCGTGCCGATGCCGTTCGCCGTGCCGCCGAGCACCTGGCCGCCGAGCGTCTTGGGATTGACGATCGTGCCGTTGTCGTGAACCGCCGCATAGTCGAGGATCTCGACCTTGCCTGTCTCGGGATCGACCTCGACGACCGCAATGTGGCAGATGTGCCCGACCATAGGATAGAAGATGCCGAGATGACTGCGGTCGGCGGCGGGTTCCGCCGAGATCGGATGGTCGTAGACGGCCGTCGTCTCAAGCCCTGAATCATAGTCAGGGTCCGGCGGGAAGTTCAGCCGGAAGAAGTTCGCCTGAATGGCGATATCGCCGATCGCGATCTCCTTGTCGGCGCCCTTCACGCCGACCTTGCCGGCGCGCAGTTCAAGATCGGCCTTGTCGGCTTCCAGAAGATGGGCCGCGAAGGTTTTCAGCTTGTCCTTGACCTTGACCGAGGCCGCGACACAGGCGCCCGTCACCATGGCCGTGAACCGGCTGCCCTGTGGGCCGACGCCGTTAAAGCCCGAATGGGTGTCGGCATAGCCGACGACGATGTCGGAGGGCTCGACGGTGAACTGTTCGGCGAGGACCTGGGTCACCACGGTCTCGGGGCTGTTGCCGACGAAGATCGAGTTCAGCGTGACAAACAGCTTGCCGGTCGGGTCGATCCTCAGCGAGATGCCCTCGGGCGTCGAGGTCAGCGTGAAGCCCGGCGTCTCGACATTGTTGAGGAACCACCATTCGGTCGGCCCGTAGACGCTGCGCTCCTGGCAGGTCGCGACGCCGACGCCGACCGAGCGGCCCTCAGCGCGCAAACGCGCAGCTTTGTCTTTCCAGGCGTCATAGCCGATCAGATCCTTGGCCTGGCGCAGGACTTCCTGGAAATTGCCGCTGTCATAGATGTTCCCGGTTGGGATCATGTAGGGGAACTCGTGCGGCTGGATCATGTTCCTGAGGCGCAGCTCCAGCGGGTCCATGCCGAGTTCTTCGGCAGCGGCATCCACCATCCGCTCGATGATCCAATTGGTCACCTCGGAGCCGAAGCCGCGATAGGGGCCTTGCTGGCACTTGTTGGTCAGCACCGCCACGACCCGCATCGCAAAGGACTCGATCTTGTAAGGCCCCGTTACCTGGGCCATGGCATTGCCATGGGTCCCGACGCCGAACTGCAGATAAGCGCCGTAGTCGTCCATCACATCGAAGCGGAAAGACAGCATCTCCCCGTCCTTGCTCAGCGCGAGTTCGGCGTCATAGAGCCGGTCGGAGCCGTGACTGTCGGAGTTCGTGAAGTGCTCCTCACGGTCTTCGATGTATTTCACCGGCTGGTTCGCGAGCCGCGACAGGGCGGACGTCAGGATGATGATCTTGTGGATGAACACCTTCGAGCCGAAGGAGCCTCCGGTCATCACCGGCATCATCTTGAGCTGCGTCGGGGCGACCTTCAGAGAGCCTGCGATCACGAACGGGATGAAGTTGTAGAAGTTCGTGTTGCAGTGGATCGTGTAGCCGCCGGAGATCGGATCGAACTCCGAAATGCAGCCGGCGGTCTCGATCGCCTGGGCCGACGAACGATACCAGCGCAGGCGCCGCTTCACGACATGGTCGGCGCGGGCGAAATCCTCCTCGACCGGGCCGAAGGAGAAGCTCTCATCGAGTGCCCGATTGCTGTCGCGGTCGTCGGGATGCAGGATCGCGTCGCCGGTCGCGGCGGCTGAGGCTTCGATGTCGACATTCGGCGGCAATACCTCGTAGTCCACTTCCACGAGATCGGCGGCATCCTCGGCGATGTAGCGGTCCTCGGCGACGATGGCCGCGACCACTTCGCCGACATGGCGCACTTTGTCGATCACGCAGGCGCGCTGCGTGACGGGTGGCGAGGCAAAGCTCGGGCAGGGGTCAACGACTTCGGCGATGTCGGCGCCGGTGTAGACGCCGATGACGCCGGGCAGGGCCTTGGCCTTCGATGTATCGATCGAGGTGATCTTCGCATGGGCGTGCGGGCTACGGACCGTTGCCGCATAGGCCACGTTGGGCACGGTCAGATCATCGATATACTTGCCTTTGCCGGCGAGAAAGCGCGGGTCTTCGACGCGCTTCATGGACTTGCCGATCCAGCTCAGGCCCTCGCGCGGATGTTCGCGGACACGGACCTCGGGGATGACGTTGCTGTCGAGATGCGAACTCATCTGATCTTCCCCTTAGGCTTGAACGGTTTCGCGCGCGGCGTCAGCCGGTGCGGATGCGACATTGGCGTTGCGCAGCTTGGCGGCAGCTGACCGGATCGCGTTGACGATGTAGGCATAGCCGGTGCAGCGGCAGAGATTGCCGGAGATCGCCTCGCGGATCTCGTCATCGGTCGGGTCGGGCGTCGTCTGCAGCAACTCCTGGGCCGCCATCAGCATGCCTGGTGTACAGAAGCCGCATTGCAGGCCATGCTCTTCCCAGAAGGCCTCCTGGATCGGGTGCAGGCCCGTGACCGAGCCGAGCCCCTCGACGGTGGTAATGTCTGCACCATCGGTCTGGACGGCAAACATCAGGCAGGAGCGCACGGCGCGGCCATCGACCACGACATTGCAGGCGCCGCAGACCCCATGTTCGCAGCCGACATGGGTGCCCGGAAGCCCAAGTTTGTGGCGCAGGAAGTCGCTGAGCAGAAGCCGGGGTGGAATTGTCGCGGTGCGCTGTCGTCCATTCACCGTGACCGTGATCTCTGTCGTGTCCATGGGGTCCTCCGGTATTGTTTGTTGTGATTTGGTTGTGTCTTGGTTGTGCTCGCGGCGCGATCGCGCGCGCCAATTTTTGTCTGCGCGCCGCCGTCTCCGGCAAACCCGTCGCGCGAGGGGCGGTTAGGTGCGTGTTGCCGCCTCTGTTAGCGTTGCCTTGACCAGTGACCGGACGAGGTCGCGGCGATAGGCAGAACTCGTCAGCGCGTCATGGGCGGGATCGATGCTGTTGGCGGCAATGTCAGCTGCTTGGGCGAAGCTGTCGGCCGTGGCCGGCTTTCCTTGAAGGGCGGTTTCCGCCGCATCGAGCCTGAGCGCCCGATCGCCGATGCCGGCGGCGGCGATCGCAGCGTTTGACACCGTGCCGCCGTTGATTGTCAGAACACTCGCGACCAGCGTCCAGGCGAAGTCGCCCTTGCGCATCGAAACCTCGCGAAAACCCCAGCTCTGGCCTCTGCTCATCACCGGAATGCGGATCTCGACCAGCATCTCGCCGGGCTGAAGCGCTGTCTCATAGAGGCCGGTGAAGAAGTCGGCCGCCGCGATCCGCCGTTCAAGTGCTGCCGAGCGCACGACCAGCGTCGCATCCAGCACCAGCATAATCGCCGGCATTTCGGACGCCGGATCGGCATGGCACAGATTGCCGGCCAGTGTCCCCCGGTTGCGCACAGCGCTATGGGCGACCCACTCATAGGCCTGATGCATCAGCGGGCTGGCCTCGGCGATCACACGCGATGCCTTGACATCGGCATGGCGGGCCAGCGCGCCGATCGCGATCTCGTCACCTTCGCGGCGGATGTGGTCGAGATCGGGCAGGCGGTTGATATCAATGAGCCGCGCGGGCTTTGCGACCCGGAAGTTCATCATCGGGACCAGGCTCTGGCCGCCGGCGAGAATGCGCGTCTCGTCGCCGCCGTCGGCCAGAAGGGTGAGGGCCGTGGCAAGTGTCTCGGGCCGCTCATAGGCAAAAGGTGCTGGCTTCATTCTCTCGTCCTCCCGTCTGGCCTGTTGTTCGGCCTTACTGGTGCCGCCATCTGCTCCGCGTGGGGCAGGGCGATATGGTCTGATCAACCGGCGAAGCGGTGCTCAGGCAGTCCCTGGATGCCGAGCCCCCGAATGCGAAACAGGCTGCCGGCAGCAAATTGCGGTTTTGCCTCAACCACGAAATTGTCGTGTGCGGCAGGATGCGACACTCGCGCCATCGAGGTGACATAGATCTCGTCGAGACGATCGCCGCCGAACATGACGCTGGTGATGTTGCGCACCGGCATGGTGATCCTGCGCTCGACCGAGCCGTCGGGCGCATAGCGGATCAGATCGCCGGAGATCACCTGGGCGTTCCAGACGCAGCCTTCGGCGTCCACCGTCGAGCCGTCGGCGAAGCCGGAATCACCTGCGGTGGATGCAAACACCCGCCGGTTGGCAACCGCGCCCGTTCCGATGTCATAGTCATAGGCCCAGATTTCCTGCTGGAACGTGTCGGCGAAATAGAACGTCCTGTCGTCCGGGCTCCAGCATGGGCCGTTCGAGCAGATGATCCCGTCATCGACCTTGGTCAGGCTGTGATCCGGATCGAGCCGCCACAGCCCGCAAATGCCAAGCTCTTCCTGATCATCCATGCCGCCGGCGAAGAACCGGCCCCGGCGGTCGCATTTGCCATCATTGAGCCGGGCGCGGCGTGTGTCATCATCGATTGTGGCGATGACGTCCAACGCGCCTGTATCGAAGTCGAACGCATAGAAGCCGTCATTCAAGGCCAGCACCGCGCCACCGTCGCGGCGCAGTGCCATGGCACCGACATCTCGGTCGAGGGACCAGTTTTCCGTCTTGCCGGAGCGGGGAT
>JBCBSH010000174.1:0-9818 GCA_039819285.1 Pseudomonadota bacterium | reverse complement strand
TATCTTGAGCCGGATCTTCTTTGGCTATCAGGTCTCGTTGGTGCTGTCGGTCGTCGTGCTGGTGATCGCGGTGCCGATCGGCGTCGGCCTCGGGCTGGTCGCCGGCTATTTCGGCGGCTGGATCGACTATCTGATCATGCGGATCACGGACGTGTTCTTGTCGATCCCGCCGCTGGTCCTGGCCATGGCGATCATGGGCTTTTTAGAGCCGACCTTGCTGAACGCCATGATGGCGGTCGCCGTCATGTGGTGGCCCTGGTATGCGCGGCTGGCCTACAACCTCTCGCGCTCGGAAAGCCATGAGGGTTACGTACTGGCGGCCGAGGTGATCGGCGCGCCGAAATGGCATGTGCTGGTGCGCGAGGTGCTGCCCAACTGCCTGCCGGCCGTGTTCACCAAGATCACGCTGGATGTCGGCTTTGTCATTCTGATCGCCTCCTCGCTCAGCTTCTTAGGATTGGGCGTGCAGCCGCCGACGCCCGACCTCGGCTCCATGGTCGCGGAGGGCGCGCAGTACCTGCCGGACATATGGTGGATGACGGTGTTTCCGGCCTTCGCGATCCTGATCGCGGTTCTGGGCTTCAACCTGCTGGGCGACGGGTTGCGCGACGCGCTGGATCAGGGACGATGACCGCGCCACTCTTGCAAATCGCCGATTTGCGCCTCGCCTTCGACAGTTGGCGCGGGCCGGTCGAGGTGCTGCACGGCATCTCGCTGAACATCAGGCGCGGCGAGAAGGTGGCGCTGGTGGGCGAGTCCGGCTCTGGCAAGTCGGTCACCGCGCGGATCATCGCGGGCCTGCTGCAGTACCAGCGCGGCACGCGCGTCAGTGGCCATGTCGCATTCGACCGCACGGATTTGCTGGGGCTGAGCGAGCGCGCCTTTCGCGATCTGCGCGGCACGGCGATGTCGATGGTGTTCCAGGACCCTACCTCGGCGCTGAATCCCGTCTTCACCATCGCCGACCAGTTTCGCGAGGTTCTGGGCCGTGCGCACAAGGACATCTCCCGCGCCGAGGCACGGCGGCGGGCGGCCGAGGCGCTGGACCATGTGCTGATCCATGAGCCGGAACGGGTGCTCGCCTCCTACCCCTTCCAGCTCAGCGGCGGCATGAACCAGCGGGTACTGATCGCCATGGCGCTGGCCAACCAGCCGGCCCTGTTGCTGGCTGACGAGCCGGGCACGGCGCTGGACGTGACCGTGCAGGACCGCACCTTGCACCTGATGGCTGACCTGATTGAAGAGGTCGGCAGCGCGGTCTTGTTCATCAGCCACAATCTGGGCGTGGTGCGCGAATTTGCCGACCGGGTCTATGTCATCTATCGCGGCCGCATCGTCGAGCATGCGGGCACGGATGCCCTGTTTCACGACCCGCGCCACCCCTACACGCGCGCCCTGCTGGCCGCCGTGCCGAAGATTTCAGGCGAAGGCCTGCCCGACACGCTGGTCGAAACCTCCGATGCCTTCGACGCGCCAGCGGCGATCCACGAAGGTTGCGAGGAGCCGCCCTTGCCGTCGGGGATGGCCGCATGAGCGGGCCGATCCTCAGTTTCGAGACCGTGTCGAAGACCTTCCGGGTCAACGGGCAGGACGTGCAGGCGCTGGCCGATGTCGACCTGGCGATTGGGGCGGGCGAATGCCACGCTATCGTCGGCGAATCCGGCTCCGGCAAGACAACGCTGGGCAATCTGGCGCTGGGCATCCACGCGCCGAGCAGTGGCACGATCGGGTTCGAGGGCGACGTGCTGCCGGCCAAGCGGCCCTTGGCCCTGAAGCGGCGCATCCAGCTTGTGCAGCAAAACCCGCTGTCCGCCCTGAACCCCAAGCGGCGGGTCGGCGCCAGCCTGCGCCTGCCGCTGGAGGTGCATGGTCTGGTGCAAGGCCGTGCCCAGCGCCGGGAACGGATCGCCGAATTGCTGGAGGAGGTGGGATTGGAGCCCAGCCACGCCGAGCGGGCGCCCAGCAGCCTGTCCGGCGGCCAGCGCCAGCGCGTCGCCATCGCCCGGGCACTGGCCTGCGAGCCCGACCTGATCGTACTGGACGAGCCGACCTCGGCACTGGACGTGCTGGTGCAGGCCCGCGTCCTGCGCCTGCTGGCCGATCTGCGCCAAAGGCGCGGCCTGACCTATCTGTTCATCACCCATGATCTGGCCGTGGTGCGCAACCTGGCCGACCGGGTTTCGGTGTTTGAGCGCGGGCGCCTGGTCGAAAGCGGCCAGGTCGCCGAGATCTTCGCCAACCCGCAGCACCCCTACACCGCCCGTCTGATCGCCTCGATCCCGGTGGTGACCGACGACGAGGCGGCGGTGCGCGAGATTGCCTCCCAGCGCGCCGATACGATGGAGAACGCCGCATGACGCAAAAGGAAAGCCATGTCTAAAATCATCCGCGTCGCGACCGATGTCGGCGGCACCTTTACCGATCTGGTCAGTTTCGAGACCGACACGGCCACCGGCGAAGCCAGCGTCGTCACGGCCAAGTCCGACACCACCCCGCCAGACTTCGAGGTCGGCGTTCTGAACGTCCTGGAAAAGGGCGGCGTCGATCCGGCAGCCGTCGACTTTCTGGCCCATGGCACCACAGTGGTCATCAACGCGCTGACCGAACGCAAGGGCGTGAAGGTCGGCCTGATCGCGACCGAGGGCTTTCGCGACACGCTGGAAATCGCGCGCGGCAACCGGCCGGACTTCTTCAATCTGCACTATGTGAAGCCACCGCCCTTCGTGCCGCGCTATCTGCGCCGCGAACTGCCGGGGCGCATCAGCTACATGGGCGCGGAAATGCGGCCGCTGGACCTCGACCCCCTGCCCGGCATCGTCGCGGACTTCAAGGCGGAAGGCGTGGAGGCGGTGGCGATCTGCTTCCTGCATTCCTACGCCGACCCGTCGCACGAGCAGCGCACGGTGGAAAAGCTGCGTGAGCTGTGGCCCGAGGTCTCGGTGGTCTCGTCCCACCAGATCACCCGCGAATGGCGCGAGTATGAGCGCACCAACACCGCCGTGCTGTCGGCCTATGTCCAGCCCACGGCGGAGCGCTATCTGCGCCGGCTGAATGACGGGCTGACGACCAAGGGCTTCAGCCGTAGCCCCTACATCATGCAGTCGAACTGCGGTGTGGACTCGCTGGACGCCGTCGCGCGTATCCCGATCACCATGGTCGAATCCGGCCCCGCCTCTGGCATCTGGGGCGCTGCGGAGCTAGGCAAGCTGATCGGCGAGGCTAACGTCCTGGCGCTGGATATCGGCGGCACGACGGCGAAATGCTCGCTGATCGAAAACGGTCAGGTGAAGATCATGACCGACTATTGGATCGAGCGGGACCGCAAGTCCGCCGGCTATCCGATCATGGTGCCGGTGGTCGATCTGGTGGAGATCGGCAATGGCGGCGGTTCGATCGCCTGGGTCGATGATTTCGGCAAGCTGCATGTCGGCCCGCAATCGGCGGGCGCCCTGCCCGGCCCGGCTTCCTATGGCAAGGGCGGCACGGAGGCGACGACGACGGACGCCAATCTCTGGCTCGGAAGGATCAACCGCGACTATTTCTGCGGCGGCGAGGTGGAGGCCGATATGGGCGCCGTGGACTCGGCGATCGGCGCGGTCGCGCAGAAGCTTGACGTCGACAAGGACGACGCCGCGCGGGGCATCGTGCGCATCGCCAACAATAACATGGTCAACGCGCTGAAGCTGGTCTCGCTCAACCGCGGCTTCGACCCGCGCGACTTCACCTTGGTGGCCTTCGGCGGCGGCGGCGGCATGCATGCGGTGGCGCTGGCGGCGGAGCTGGGCGTGGCCAAGGTGGTGATCCCGGCCAACGCCTCGGTCTTTTCCGCCTGGGGCATGATGATGTCCGACCTGCGCCGCGACTATTTCATCACCCGGCTGGCCGACCTGGCCGAAGGCGCGGCCGAGGGCATCGAGGCCTTGTTCGCGGAGACCGAGGACCGGGCGCGCGCGCAGTTCGCGGCCGAAGGGGTCGACCGGTCCCAGGTCACCTTCCTGCGCTATGGCAAGTTCCGCTATCAGAACCAGGAACACACGACCGAGGTGCCGCTGACCGGCCCGGTGACGGACGCCAACCTGGCCAAGATCGAGGCCGATTTCCACGAAACCTACGAGCGGGAATACACCTACCGGCTGGACGCGCCGGTGGAGATGGTCGGCATCCATCTGGTCGCCTTCGCCGAGGTCGGCAAGCTGACCATGACCCGCCACGAGGAAGGCGACGCCGACCCATCGCCGGCGCTGAAGGGCACGCGCCAGGTCGACTACGCGCTGGAGGGCGTGCACGAGGCCGCGATCTATGACGGCACCAGGCTGAAGCCGGGCATGGCGTTCGACGGGCCGGCGATCGTCGAGGACCCGGGCTCCACCGTCGTGGTCAACCCGCTGAACAAGGCCCGCATCGACGGCTACGGCAACATACATATTGAAATCGGCGGGTGACAGGCAGATGACAAGCGCGCTTACCAACGACCCGATCACGCAGGAAATCATCCAGAACTCCCTGCAGGCGGCGGCCGATGAGATGTTCGCGGCCATGCGCAAGACCTCGATGAGTTCGATCATCTATGAGGTGCTGGACATGGGCACCGGCGTCCTGGACGCGCGCGGCGATCTCGCCTGTTCCGGCGCCGGCATTCCGGCCTTCATCGGCGTCTTGGACAAGGCTGTGAAGGTGATCGTGGCGAAGTTCGACCAGCCGGGCGATGTCGAGCCGGGCGACGTCTTTGCCACCAACGACCCGTACCATGGCGGCGTCACCCACCTTAACGACATCGTCGTCATCATGCCGGTGTTCGCCGAGGGAAGGGTGATCGCCTGGACGGCCAACATCGCCCACAACTCCGACGTCGGCGGCATGGCGCCCGGCTCGCTGACCGGCGAGGCGACGGAGATCTTTCAGGAGGGGCTGCGCCTGCCGGCGATCAAGATGATCTCCAAGGGCGAGCCGATCCGGTCGGTCATGGAGATCATCAAGGTGAACTCCCGCATGCCCGACGTGCTGGAAGGTGACGTGTGGGCCGCCATCGCCTCCGTTCGCATCGGCGCCAAGCGGCTGGGCGAACTGGCCGAGAAATACGGCGTGGCCACCTTCGAGGCCGCCATGGCCGCCTTCATGGATTATGGCGAGCGCTGCAGCCGGGTCGAGCTGGCCAAGCTGCCCCACGGCACGTTCGAGCTGTCCGAAGAACAGGACGATGGCAGCGTCTTCAACTGCAAGATCACGATCTCTGACGATGAATTCGTCGTCGACCTGCGCGACAATCCAGACCAGGCCACCAACCCGGTGAACACCAGCGCCGACGGCGTGATGGTCGTGGCCCAGATGATCTTCAAATCGATCACCGACCCGGACTCGCCCTGCAACGAGGGCTCGTTCCGGCCGATCCGGTTGCTGACGCGGCCAGGCTCCGTCTTCCACGCCGAAGAGCCTGCGCCGATCGGCTTCTATTACGAGATCGAGCTACGCGTCTACGACCTGCTGTGGCGCTGTCTGGCCAAGCACATGCCGGAACGGCTCGGCTCCGGCCATTTCGCCTCGATCTGCGGCACCTTCATCGGCGGCATCCACCCGGATACGGGCCGGCAATACACGATCATCGAACCGCAGCTCGGCGGCTGGGGTGCCAACGAGCAGGGCGACGGCAACTGCGCCATCTTCAGCGGCTTTCACGGCGAGACCTATAACTGCCCGGCGGAAATCAACGAGGCGCGCAACGGCTTGATCATCGACCGGATGGAGCTGAATCTGGAGCCGGGCGGCGAAGGCAAGCATGTCGGCGGGCGCGGCATCCGCATGGACTATCGCATCCGGACCGAGGGCGGCTATCTGACCGCCGGCTACACCCGCTCGAAATACCCAGCCTGGGCGCTGGACGGCGGCAAGGAAGGTTCGCCCAACTACATCACCGTGATCCGGGCCAAGGACGGTTCGACCGAAAAGCATTCCTTCGTCTCCGGCCTGACGACCCATCGCGACGACGTCATCCGCATCGTCACCGGCAATGGCGGCGGCATGGGCGACCCGAAGGACCGCGACCGCGCCGCCATCAAAACCGACATCAAGAACGGGTTGATATCAAAGGAACGCGCGGAGGAGGTTTACGGGCCACTCGATTCCTAGGAGGGAACGGCATGACCACACCACTGAAAGTGATGTATTTGAGCCCGGTGGGCTCCGCCACCGACAACCCGATCTTCGGCGACATGGTGCGCGACCACAAGCTGCCTCAGACGGAGGTGCACATCACCTCGCTGCCGGCGGATGACGGCGCGTTCACCCATATCGAATACCGCGCCTACGAGGCGATCGTGACGCGCGGCATCATCCGGGCGACGCGGGCGGCGGCGCGCGAAGGCTTCGACGCGCTGGCCATCGGTTGCTTCTACGACACCGCCCTGCATGACGCGCGCGAGATTTCGGGCGAAATGATCGTGACCGCGCCCTGCGTCGCCTCGGTCGAGATCGCGACCAGCCTGGCGAACCGGTTCGGCATCATCGTCGGACGGCGCAAATGGGTCGACCAGATGCACGCCACCGTTCGCGACATCGGCCAGGAAAGCCGGCTTGCCGGCTTCTACCATGTCGGCCTGGGCGTGAACGACTTTCAGACCGACCATGCCCGTACCAACCGGCTGCTGGTCGAGGCCGGGCGCAAGGCGGTTGAAGAGGATTATGCCGAGGCCCTGATCCTGGGCTGCACCTTGGAGATCGGCTTTTACAAACAGATCGAGCACGAACTGGGCGTGCCGGTGATCGACCCGTCGATCGCCGTCTTCAAACGGGCGGAATACGCCGCGCTGTTGAAACAGCAATGCGGCTGGGTGCCGAGCCGCAAATGGTCCTGCGAGGCGCCGCCTGAGGAAGAGATCGCCCGGTTCGGCGGCTTTGACGACGGCGAGGCGTTCGGCGACCGGATCGTCATCGAGGCCGAAACCACCGACGGCGCGCAGATCGCGGCCCAGTGAGCCAAGCCATCGACCCGTTCGCCGCCTCGGTCATCCAGGAGAGCCTGCTGGCCATCGGCGACGAGATGTTCGCCGCCCTGAAGAAGACGGCGATGAGCCCGATCATCTATGAGGTGCTGGACGCCGGCACGGCCGTGACCCTGGCCAATGGCGACCTCGCCGCGTCGGGCAGCGGCATCCCGACCTTCGTCGGCGTGCTGGATAAGGCGGTGAAGCGCATCCTGGAGCTGCAGGGCGGGCCGGAGGCGATCAAGCCAGGCGACCTGTTCGTGACCAACGATCCGTACTATGGCGGCGTCACCCATCTGAACGATGTGGTGCTGGCCCTGCCCGTATTCGCCGGCGACCGGCTGGTGGCGTGGACCGCCAACATCGCCCACTGGAACGATGTCAGCGGCCGCGCCCGTGGGTCCATGTCCACCGAGGCGACGGAGATCTGGCAAGAAGGCTTGCGCCTGCCCGCCGTGCGCCTCTTCGAGAACGGCGAGATCCTGGCGCCGGTCATGGACATCATCAAGACCAACAGCCGGCTGCCCGACTTCGTGGAGGGCGATCTGTGGGCCGGGATCGCCGCCGCCCGGACCGGCGAGCGGGCGCTGCTGGCCCTGGTCGACAAGTATGGCGTCGAGACCTTCGTGACCGCGCTGGACGACTATCTTGATCTCGGCGAGCGCACGACGCGGGCGGGCATGGCCGACCTGCCCCAGGGGACGTTCGAGATCGAGGAAACCCAGGACAATGGCGAGATCTGGCGCGCGACGATCGAGATCGGCCCCGACAGCTTCACCGTCGATCTCACCGACAATCCCGACCAGTCGGCGGGGCCCTACAACACCAGCCGCGACGGCGCGGTGATCGCGGCCCAGATGATCCTGAAATCCACGACCGCGCCCCAGACGCCGATGAATGCCGGCTCGATCCGCCCCCTGACGGTGCTGACCCGGCCGGGCAGCCGGTTTCATGCGCAGGAGCCGGCGCCCCACGGCTTTTACTTCGAAACTCGCATCCGGCTGCACGATCTCTTGTGCCGCTGCCTGGCCCCGCACCTGCCCGACCGGCTGCCGGCCGGCGGCTTCGCCTCAATCTGCGGCACCTTTATCTCTGGCCGCCACCCGGACACGGGCCGGCCCTTCACCATGGTCGAGCCCGAGGTCGGCGGCTGGGGCGCCACGCGGGACCGGGACGGCACGACGGCCATGTTCTCCAACGTCCATGGCGAGACCTTCAACTGCCCCGCCGAGATCACCGAGGCGCGCTATGGCCTGGTGGTCGCCCGCCACAGCCTGAACACCGAGCCGGGCGGCAACGGCACCTGGCGCGGCGGCCGCGGCATCGTCGTCGATTACGCGGTCCGCGCCGACGGCACCTCCATGACCTGCGGCTATTCCCGCGCGGTCGAGCCCCCATGGGGCATGGAGGGCGGCGAGCCGGGCACACCCAACCGGGTGGAGGTGCTGCGCAAGGACGGCGGCGGGCACGAGCGCTACGCGATGGCATCCGAGATCCCGCTGAACGAAGGCGACACGGTCCGCATCACCACCGGGCAAGGTGGTGGCTATGGACCGCCGGAAGACCGCATCGCCAACGCCGATGAAAAGGACCGGCGAGACGGTCTAAGGTAGCTGCTGCACAGGCAGCCGACTGGAACGCAGCGATGAAATTCTCCGTCAAACACGCCGAAGACAGCCCGTTCGAAGGCGGGGGTCTTCGGGGGTTCTTTGAGTATCGGGACCTCGGCATCAAGGAAGCGACCGGGGGCAAGGTCGGCGCGCATGTCATCCGGGCAGTGCCGGGTCATCAATCCGGCGGCGAGCCGCACAGCCATGCGCTGGAATTCCAGCTTGTCTATGTACTGAAGGGCTGGGTGCGGTTTTGGTATGAGGGCCAGGGCGAGGTCACGTTACGGGCAGGCTCGTGCGTGCACCAGCCGCCCGGCATCGTACACCGGGAACTGGACCATTCCGACGATCTGGAGCTGATCGAGATCACCTTGCCGGCGGATTTCGAGACCGCTGCCGAGGACGTCGGGGATTGACTGACCAGGGCTTGATCGTCAGCCAGGCAGTGCCGGAAGACATCGCGGCTCTGTCGGACCTCACCTCTTGGGGGCTGAAGCGCCAACGGAAAAGACTGGCGCGTTCAGACGGATAGGACGACATTTGACCTGACCGATCCCATCAGTTTCGAACCTGCCTCACCGTGCCCACCGCCAAGATTGACCCCGCGCCGCGTCAGTATCCGCCGTTTGTGACCTTGATCGGGCGCGGCGATCGGAGGCAGGCGGCGGCGCCTGCCGAGACCACGTTTGACGACATTGAGCGCTGGCTGTTCGGCGAGGCGGCGCGCGAGGACGAGCTGTTGCCGCTGGTAGAATCGCTGATCTGGCGGCTGGTCGCGGTCGGCCTGCCGCTGGATCGGGCCAGCCTGCATGTCGGCACCTTGCACCCGCAACTGTTGGGTTTTGCCTGGAACTGGAACAGCGCCGACGGGCTGTGCGATGAGGTGCGGGTGGCGGAGGGGTCGCTGCAGACCGACGCCTATCTGATGAACCCGCTGCACCGCGTCATCGACCATGGCGAGACCGTCGTGATCGACACGGCCGAGCCCGGCGCGCGGGACCGGTTTCGCATGGTCGGCGACCTGATCGAGGCCGGCATCCGGCATTATGTCGCCATGCCGTTGGGGGCGGCCGGCACCTATCACAACGCCATTACGCTGGCGACCAAGGACGAAGCTGGCTTTACGGACGATCAGCGGGCGGGCCTCGACCGGGTGCTGCCGATCTTCGCGCTGCATGTGCAGCGGCACATCGCGCTCAGGATCGCGGGCAACGTGCTCGACATCTATCTG
>JBCBSH010000173.1:0-9855 GCA_039819285.1 Pseudomonadota bacterium | reverse complement strand
AGTGCCCGGTCCAAGGGCTCTGTCTTCCGCAGATGGCAGCAGAAATCGGGATCCAGGCTCCACAGGCTGCCGTCCGGGTCGTGGCGCTGCAGGTCGGCCAGGTCCGGCCGCTCGTCGCGCACATCGGTCAGGCCAAACCGTTCGACCAGGGCCTCGCGATAGGCCAGCGTGGCGCCGAACAGCTTGCCGGTGTTGAGAAAGATCACCGGCGTCGCCTTGTCGATGCTGGCGACCATGTCGAGCAGGATGGCGCTTTCCGCGCCGAAGGAAGACACCAGCGCCAGTCGGCCGATGGTTCGATCGCCCAGCACCGCCGACAACAAGTCGAAACCGCCGAGGCCCGTCAGACGGTCGCGCGCCGCCGTCACCTTGGCCCGTAGCGCGTCGAGCGTCGGGTCCTGGACTGCGATACCGCTCACGACAGCCAGCCTTCGCGATCGATCACGGCATCGGTCTTGGCCGCGAGGTCCGGCAAGGCCAGGCCGTCGGCGCGCCAGCCCTGGCGCTTGGCATCGAGATCGTTCAGCCGGCCGACCCATTCCGGGCCGAACGCATGTTCCAGATGCCGCCGCAGCCGGGCGGCCAGGCCCGGGCTCTTGCCGCCGGTCGACACCGTCAGCACCAGATCGCCGCGCCTGACCAGCGCCGGGGAGTGAAAGTCGCAATAGCGGCGATCATCCTCGACATTGACCAGCGCGCCGGCCCGCTTGGCGGCGGCGTGGAAGCGTCGAGTCCGGTCCTGCGGCTGGTCGACGATGTAGACGACATTGTATCGCCCAAGCGCTTCAGGGGCCGGCAGGCCCGTTCGCAGGCGATGGCCGGCAGCCTGCCGAAGCGCATCCGTCGGTGCCTCTGAATAGACCGCCAGCGTCTCGGCGCCGCCTTCGATCAATTGGCCGACGCGGCGGGCAGCGGCCTCATTGTCGCCGATCAGCGCGATGGCAAGGCGCTGCGGGTCGAGCATGATGGGGATCATTGGCATCGCCCTCCAGGGCTTGGCACGCCGATCAGATCGTGACGGCGGGCATGGCGGCGTCGATTTCCTGGATCAGCCGTTCGAGGCCCCAGCGATTACAGAAATCGCCGAAGCTCTCGATCGACTGCCGGTGCTTCACGAAGGCGGCGAAGAGGATGTCCAGCATCTCCGGCACCTCCTCCTCCGCCACCTTGTCCAGCAAGCGGAAGTTCAGGCGTGTGCCCTCGAAGTCGCCGCCGACATAGAGCGCGAAATGGCCCGGCATACGGCCGACCAGGCCGATATCGCCGGCATAGGGCCGGGCGCAGCCATTGGGGCAGCCGGTGATGCGCAGGCTGATGGTCTCGCGGTCGAGGCCGCGCGCCTCCAGCTTGGCCAGCACCGCGTCGACGACGGGCTGGCGGATGCGTTCGGCCTCGGTCAGCGCCAGACCGCAGGTGGGCAGGGCCGGGCAGGCCAGCGACCAGCGCTGCAGCGGTTTCAGGTCCTGCGCCAGCGTCACGCCATGGTCGCGCAGCATCGCCTCGATGCCGTCGCGATCCTCCGGATCGACATCGCCGAGGATGATGTCCTGGGACGGGGCCAGGATGATCGTGGGCCGATAGCGGGTGACGACGTCCCACAGCGCGTCGCGCAAGGAACCGCTGACCCGGCCGCTGGGCACCGGGATGCCGAAATAGAGCTTGCCGTCCTTCTGGTCGTGCCAGCCCATATGGTCGACCACGCGGAAACGCGGCGGCGGGCGCGGGTCTTCGTAAGTCCGGCCGGCGGCCTTCTCGACCTCCGCCCGCATCCAATCGATCCCGCGATCGTCGATGGTGTATTTCAGCCTGGCATGGCGCCGGTCGGTGCGGTCGCCATAGTCACGCTGGACCTTCACGATGGCCTCGACCACGCCCAAAAGGCCGTCCGGTTCGACGAACAGAAGCGGCGTGGCCAGGCGCGGATAGGTCTTCGGCTTATTATGGGTCATGCCCAGCCCGCCGCCGACCGCGACCGTGTAGCCCGCCAACCTGTCACCCTCGAACAGGGCGATGATGCCCACATCGTTGGTCAGCACGTCGGTTGAGTTGTCGTCGGGTGTAGCGATGGCGATCTTGAACTTGCGCGGCAGGTAGCTGTCGCCATAGATCGGCTCCGCCTTCTTGCGGGCGCGCTTGTTCCCCGTCTTCTTCCGCTCGACCTTGGCGCCGTCGACCCAGATCTCGTGATAGGCGCTTGTCTTGGGCAGAAAGTGGCTGGAGATCTCCGCGGCCACCCGGTTCAGCGTCTCGTGCACGGCATCCTTGATCGGCGCGGGGGTAGCCATGACGTTGCGCACGACATCGCCGCAGGCGGCAAAGCAGGTCAGCAGCGCTTCATCGATTTCGGCCATCAAGGACGGCAAATGGCCCTTCAGGACGCCGTGGAACTGGATGGTCTGGCGCGTGGTGACGCGGATCGAGCCGTTGGCGAGGCGTTCGCCCAGCGCGTCCAGCGCGAGATACTGGTCCGGCGTCAGTCGGCCGCCAGGCACGCGGGTGCGGGCCATGACGGAGAATTCCTTGTCCAGCCCCTGCTGCTTGCGGGGCGTGGCGGTGTCTCGGTCGTACTGCTGATAAACACCGTGGAATTTCAAGAGGTTGTAGTCGTCCTCCGAAAACCGGTCCGTCGTCTCGTCCGCCAAGGTCTCGGCGATCGTGCCGCGCAATTGCCGGCTCGCCAGCTTGACCGCCTCGACGCCCGCCGGTGCCGCGATCGACGCCGCCGCCGGGGTTGGAGCCGGCTTAGCAGGCGTTACAGTCCGCCGCTTAACGGCGTCCTTGTCCCCAACCGTGTCCGACGGGGCGAGCGTTCCAGGATGACCGTCCATACCACATTTCTCCAGTGTGAAAATGTGTAATTGGAATTCAATACGGCATCATGTGATGGTTTTACCAAATTTCACAATAATTTTTTGCTATCTCCTGTAATTAACAATAGTATTGTGTTTAATATGGCGTTGCGCCTCGTTTGCCGCCCCGACTATGATCGAAGGAATCGAACGAGTGATTGGCCGCTCCAGGGCGCGCCGACACGTGGCGGACCCCTTCTTGGCAACAGCGACACTGACCGACCGACTGATCGCCGACGCGGCGCTGCCGCCGTCCGGCCGGATCGAGCTGTGGGATACGGAGCTTTCCGGCTTCGGCATCAGGCTCTCGGCCTCAGGGCGCAAGACCTGGCAGGTGATGTACCGGGCCTCGGGCCGCAAGCGGCGCCTGACCCTGGGCACCTTCCCTTCCCTGACCGTGTCGCTCGCCCGCGATGCGGCGGGTGCGGTGCTGGCCGAGGTCGCCAAGGGCAACGACCCGGCGGCGGAACGGGTCTCGGTGCGCGGCAGCGGCTTGACCTTCGACACGTTCGCCAAGGCCTACATCGACCGGTACGCCAAACGCCGCAAGCGAAGCTGGCGCGAAGACCAGGCCGCCATCGCCCGCGACCTGCTGCCCGCCTGGGGCCGGCGCCAGGTCGATACGATCGGGCGGCGCGACGTTATCGCGCTGGTCGAGGGCATCAGCGCGCGCGGCCACGGCTATGCCGCGAACCGGCGCCTGTCGCTGATCCGCACCATGTTCGCTTGGGGGGTCGAGGTGGCCATGGTGCCGGCCACGCCAGTGATCGGGGTCGAGCCGCCAGGGCACGAGCAGCGGCGCCAGCGGACCCTGGACGCGTCCGAGATCGCCGCCCTGTGGCAGGCTTGGGAGACCATGGCCTGGCCGTTCGGCGTGCTGTTCAAGCTGATGCTGCTGACCGCCCAGCGCCGCAACCAGATGGCGAATCTGCGTTTGGCAGACATAGCCCTGGCGGACCAGGTGTGGACCATCCCGGGTGCATCGAAGAACGGCGGCGAGCGCGCCCACGCCATCCCGCTATCGACGTTCGCCTTGGAAATCATCACCTCGGTTCCGCGCTCGCCCGGCAGCTTCGTCTTCCCCTCGCGTCGGCGATCGGACCGGGTTGTCTCGGGCTTCTCCAAGGCCGCCCAGCGCGCCGCCGACCTGTCCGGCGTGACCGGCTGGCGGACGGAGGATCTGCGCCGCACGGCCGCCGCCGGGATGCTGCGTCAGGACACACCGCCCCAGGTCGTGCGCGAGATCCTGGACCACGCCGCGCCGGGGCAGATCGCGGGGATCGATATCGGCGAGACGGCTAGCGGTCTTGAGCCGATGCGTTCTGCCTTGGAAGCATGGGGCGAAGAGGTGCGCCAAACCGTCCAAACCGGCACTATCTAAAGCTCATAATCGACTCGAACCGACGGACCTAAGTCGCTCGTCTCGGGCTACGCGCGCCGCAATTTTAAGCGTTAGCGCTCGGAACCCGTCTTGGTACCCACACCAAATCGGTAATCTTCATAGATCATTAACTTGTTGTTCTAAAATTACTATATAGGCCGTTTTCCGTTCTCAAGCCGATCTTTTTCTATCACATGCTATCTAGAACCACCGGTTCCAGCGGCACGGATTTCCTCGTGATCAGACCGGGTGCCACGCATGGCCATCCGATGAGGCGACGACGCGTTGTCCGACGGGAAACGAGGCGCATCGACGCCGGCATCTCCCGCCCCCAATCGCCGCCGTTAGCGCTGGCTGCGTCGGTTCACAGCGCGCCTCCTTAAACCCTGGATAGGAGACGGATTGATCACGCGCGACAGCGATACGTACAGACATAACCGCAGCAGGGCGACGCCCAGATAACGGTCACGAGTCCCCGGGTGCCTTGCCGACAGATCGGCGGCATGGGTGCGTCCTATTTGGCAGGACCTGGAACAAGGCCGCCGATGTTGCCGGCAGCCCCCTCTTCTGTACCGCGTCGACGGGATCGCGAAACCCATACCATGGCGGCCATCCACGTCCGACCCAACGCTGCCGGACGGCACGACGCATCCACGTCTGGCGGCCCTCGCGGGCCATCACGCCAAACGTGCATTTCACATCAGCACGCCGGCTCGATCAAGTCCCAGAGATTGCCGTAGAGATCCTCGAAGACGGCGACGGTGCCGTACGCCTCCGTGCGGGGAGCCTCGCGGAACCGGACGCCGGCGCGCTGCATTGCGGCATGGTCGCGGTCGAAATCATCTGTCTGGAGAAACAGGAAAACCCGGCCGCCAGTCTGGTCACCGATGCGCGCCTGTTGACGTTCACCGACGGCCTTGGCGAGCAGCAGGCGCGCACCACCTGAGCCGGGCGGCGCGACCAGGACCCAGCGCTTGCCCTCGCCCAACGGTGTGTCTTCGACCAGATCGAAACCCACCTTCTTGGTGTAGAATTCGATCGCTTCGTCATAGTCGCGGACAACCAACGTGACCGCATTCAAGTTCTGGACCATCGCCTCCTCGCGTCGACGCGACCGGACACCGCAGCGGGTGGCCATTGCATCGGCGCCGTCAATATCAGATACAGCGCCAACAGATACAGCGTGTTTGACCCAATCCCGCCGGCCAACCGGACAATGACGACCATCGATCAGGCCTCCGCGCCTGCCCAGACGACCGCAGCCGAGCGCCAAGCCGCGCGACGGCGCATCTCGGCCTGGCTGTTCGTCGCTGCCGGCATGGTGTTCGCCATGGCGGTGATCGGGGCGATCACGCGGCTGACCGAGAGCGGCCTGTCCATGGCCGAGTGGCGGCCGTTGATCGGTGCCCTGCCGCCGCTCAGCCAGGCGGAATGGGACCGGGTCTTCGATCTCTACCGCCAAACGCCGGAATACCGGCTGATCAATACCGGCATGTCGCTCGACGACTTCAAGACGATCTTCTTCTGGGAATGGCTTCACCGGCTGTGGGGGCGACTGATCGGCGTGGTCTTCGCCCTGCCCCTGCTCTGGTTCTGGCTGGCCGGAACGATCCGGCGGACCGGCTTAGGCGCCCGGCTGGGCTGGACCCTGATCGGGCTTTTGGTCTTGGGCGGGCTGCAAGGCGTACTCGGCTGGGTGATGGTGCAATCCGGCTTGGTCGACCGGCCATCGGTCAGCCATTACCGGCTGGCCGCCCATCTGGGCCTGGCATTCCTGATCTTTGGCCTGTTGATCTGGGTCGGCCTAAGCGTGCGCGGCGCGACAGAGGCTGCCGGCGCCGCACCCGGCCCGCGCCGTCACGGCTGGGTCGCGCTCGTCCTCATTTCCGTCACGGTGCTTTGGGGCGCGATGGTTGCGGGTTTGGACGCCGGTTTGGCCTACAACACCTTCCCGCTGATGAACGGCGCGCTGTTGCCGCCTGAGGCGCTGTCGATCGTGCCAGCCTGGTTGAACCTGTTCGACAACACCGCCCTGGTTCAGTTCATCCACCGCTGGCTGGCCATCATCAGCGCCATCGTCGTGCTGGCGCTGGCCGTTCGGGCGTGGCGTGTGGCGGCTTGGCGCGGATTGGCGACGTGGCTGGGTGTCACGGTGCTGTTCCAGGTCGGGCTGGGCATCGCCACCCTGCTGCTGGGGGTGCCGATTGTGATCGCGACACTTCACCAGGCAGGCGCCCTGACGCTGGTTGCCTTGCTGGTCGGGCTGCAATGGCGCATGACCCGACACCACGCCGCCTAAGCTGAAACGCGATCTCGCGTCGCCGACACCGCGCACGGCGATCAAACAGCGATCATTGGAAATAATATTACCAAATTCTCGGAGTCTTTGCGATTTGCGTCCGTAGAATCCAATTGCCCGCGCTGTTCGCCCGGCCTAGGGTTTGGGAAGGCACCCGTCATGCTAATTCTGCATGTCAGGTCGTCGCCGGACGACGGCTCGGAACACGAGTTGCGGAATGCGGCGAACAATCGAAAGAAAACAACAGGGACATCGTGCAATGCACATTCGTAAATTGGTGACGCGCGGCGCGCTGGCGCTTTCGTTTACGGTCGGCGCGGCTTTCGCCGCCCAGGCGCAGAGCGTCATTCATATGGGCGCCTCTGGCGAGCCGGATTCGCTGGACCCGCATTTCGCCTCGGGCACATGGGAAAATCGCGTCATCGGCGACATGTTCATCGGCTTGCTGACCGAAGCCGCCGACGGCACGGCGATCCCCGGCGCGGCAACCGACTGGACGATCAGCGACGACGGCCTGGTCTATACCTTCGACCTGCGCGACGGCGCCGTCTGGTCGGACGGCGAGCCGGTGACGGCCGACGACTTCGTCTTCTCGCTGCAGCGCATCCTGACGCCGGAAACGGCCGCGCAGTACGCCTCGCTGCTCTACCCGATCGCGAACGCGGTGGAAGTGAACAGCGGCGACGTCGATCCATCCGAGCTTGGCGCGCGCGCCATTGACGACGATACGTTGGAGATCACGCTGGCGCAGCCGACGCCGTTCTTCCTAGAGCTGCTGACCCACTACACCGCCTGGCCCGTGCCGCAGCATGTTGTCGAGGAACATGGCAACGCCTGGATTCGCCCCGAAAACATCCAGGTCAACGGGCCGTACATCCTGCAGGAGTGGATTCCGCAGACCCACGTCCATCTCGCCCGCAACGACATGTTCTGGGACAACGACAACGTCGCCATCGACGAGGTCTACTGGTACCCGACGGAAGATAGGTCCGCCGCGTTGAGGCGGTTCCGCGCCGGCGAACTGGACGCCAACACCGATTTCGCGTCCGAACAGATCGACTTCCTGCGCAGCGAGATGCCCGATTCCTATCGGATCGCACCGTATCTCGGCATTTATTACTACCCGATCAACAGCACCGACCCGGCGCTTTCGGACCCGAACGTCCGCATGGCGCTGAACCTGGCGGTCAACCGCGAGGCCATTACCGATCAGGTGCTGCGCACCGGCGAGATCCCGGCGATGAGTTTCGTGCCGCCGATCCCCGGCTACGAGCCGGCGGATGCGCCCTACGAGGAGATGTCCTACGATGATGCGCTGGCCGAAGCACAAGCCCTGATGGAAGCGGCCGGCTATGGCCCCGACAACCGGCTGAGCCTGGTCTTGCGCTACAACACGTCTGAAAACCACCGGCGGATCGCAGTGGCCGTCGCGGCGATGTGGCAGCAGATCTATGTCGACACCGAGCTGTTCAACACGGATGTCGCGGTGCACTACAACGATCTGGAGCAGGGAGACTTCCAGGTCGCCCGCGCCGGCTGGATCGCCGACTATCCGGATGCGCAGAACTTCCTCTACCTGCTGGAAGAAGGCATCAACTTCAACTATGGCCGCTGGGAGAACGAAGCGTTCAACCAGTTGATGGATGAGGCGATGCAGACCACGGATCTGGAGGCACGCGCCGAGATCATGCGCGAGGCCGAGGCGATCGCGCTGAACGACGCGGCCAACATTCCGATCTACTACTACGTTTCGAAGAACCTGGTCGCGCCGCACGTCATCGGCTGGGTGGACAACACCAAGGACATTCACCGGACCCGGTGGCTGTCCTTGGACAACAGCTAAGCCTGTTGGCATTGCGAGGGGGTGGTGTCGTGGTCGGCGCCGCCCCTCCGCGCCTTTCGACGATGGAAGCGGCATCAAGCCGAGTTCATCCATCGTTCAATGTCTCAAGTTCCAGCCACACCGCCGCGGCATTCAAGGCGTGCAGGCGAAGCCCTCTGATCGGGCATCGGCCTTGTGCGACTTCCCGCGTGCCCCCCTCACGTCGGACGGCGGCGGTTAAGCAAGTGAAGCCATGCTAAGCTACGTTGTCCGACGTCTGCTGGTCGCGATTCCGACCCTCTTCATCATCATCACGATCGCCTTTTTCATGATGCGGGTGGCCCCCGGCGGCCCGTTCGATGGCGAGCGGGCGTTGCCGCCAGCGGTCGAGGCGAACATCGCGGCACGCTACAACCTCGACCGACCGCTGGTCGTCCAGTACGGGCTTTACCTCGGCAATGTGCTGCGCGGCGATTTCGGCCCTTCCCTCAGGGCCCGCGACTTCACGGTGACCGAGCTGATCGCGCAGGGCTTCCCGGTCAGCCTGCAGCTTGGCGGCATCGCGCTGTTGCTGGCCGCCGTGGTCGGCATGACGTTAGGGGCGACGGCGGCGCTGAAACAGAACTCCGCCTATGATTACGGGGTGATGGCCACGGCCATGTCGGGCATTGCCATCCCGAACTTCGTCATGGCGCCGCTGTTGACCCTGGTCTTCGGCATCTATCTGAGCTGGCTGCCCGTCGGCGGCTGGCGCGGCGTCGACAGCATGATCCTGCCGATCATCGCGCTGGCGCTGCCGCAGGTGGCCTATGTTGCACGCCTGACCCGGGGCAGCATGATCGAAACCCTGCGTGCCAACTTCATCCGAACCGCGCGGGCCAAGGGTCTGCCGGAACATGTGACGATCGTGCGCCACGCGCTGAAGGGCGGCCTCCTGCCCGTCGTGTCCTATCTCGGGCCGGCGGCGGCCGGGTTGATCACCGGATCGGTCGTGATCGAGCAGATCTTCGGCATCCCCGGCATCGGCCGCTATTTCGTGCAAGGGGCGCTGAACCGTGATTACCCGCTGGTGATGGCCACGGTCATCTTCTACGGCGCCCTGATCATCATTCTGAACCTGGTGGTGGACGTGCTTTACGGCCTGCTCGACCCCAAGGTTCGGTACCAGTAAGGCGGAGGGTAGGCAGCAGCGATGACCGACACCCCGTTTGGCTCAGAAGACAAGGTTGGCGCGCAACCGATCAAGGGCCGCAGCCTGTGGAGCGATGCCTGGCATCGGCTGATGCGCAACAAGGCAGCGGTTACCGCGATGATCCTTTTGGGCATCATCGCGTTCCTCTGCGTCTTCGGCCCGATGCTGACGCCGCATGCGATCGATGCGATCAACTGGTCGGCCATCAGCCAGCCGCCGACCTTGGAAAATTTCTATATCTTCGGCACCGACGGCAATGGCCGCGATTTGCTGACCCGGGTGCTGATGGGCGGCCGGGTTTCCCTGATGATC
>JBCBSH010000172.1:0-9861 GCA_039819285.1 Pseudomonadota bacterium | reverse complement strand
CGAGCGAGGCGATCACCGAGAAGCCGATGCCGCGCGCCTCGGCCCAGTCGATGCGGTCAACACCGAGCAGCCGGCGGCTCGGCATCCGGCCCAGCAGGACATTTTCCAGGACCGACAGTTCCGGCACCAGGCTGAGTTCCTGATAGACCGTCACCACGCCCGCCGCCATCGCTTCGGCCGGGTCGGCGAAGGCGACCGGGGCATCGAACAGCTCGATGGTCCCTTCGGTCGGCTGCACCGCGCCGTTCAGGATCTTGACCATGGTCGACTTGCCGGAGCCATTCTTGCCGACCAGCGCGTGGACCTGGCCGGCCTCGAACCGGTGGCTGGCGCCGTCCAGCGCCACGGTCGGCCCGTAGACCTTGCGCAGGTTGTCTATCTGAATCGCGGTTGTCATCGGGATGCGTGGGGCACAAGAAGGGCGGCCGAAGCGGTCACCTCGGCCGCCGCTTGTTTTCTGACCCTATTGCAACTCGCTCAGCGCCTCACGGAAGGCGATGACCTCGTCCGGGCGAATGCGCATGAGGCCGAGAACCGGCACGATGACGGTTTCCTCCACGTCGTCGCCCGCGATTACGGCCAGGGCGGAGTTCACCGCCTCGCGACCCATCTCGAAGGGCTGCTGGGCCGTGACGCCGTGCAGGACATCGTCCTCGTCCAGCAAGAAGCCGGCCAACTGGTCCGAGCCGTCGATGCCGAAGACGAAGACCTCGCCCTGCCGGCCGGCGTTTCTTACCGCCTGGACCGCGCCGACGGTGCCGCCCTCGTTCGCGGCGTAGATGATGTCGAGATCCGGATTGGCGGTGATGATGTCGCCGGCGACCTGCACGGCATCCTCCGCCAGCCAGGCATCCTGCTGGGCGACGATGTTCAGCGTGTTGCCGTCACCTGCAACATCCAGAAAGCCGTTGACGCGATCGCCGGAGATTTCCGGCAGCAAGGCGGCGAAGCCCAAGGTTGCGATGTTGGCCTCGCCGTCGAACTGCTCGGCGATGAAGCCATTGGCCATGGCCCCGGTCGACTCGCCCAGATCCCGCTGGGACGAGTTCAGGTAGCTGGCCGGGAAGTCCGCATCGATAGCGGAGTTGTAGGTGATGATGACGATGCCTTCATTGTGCGCGCGCTGCAGCGCCGGGATCGAGGCGGTGGCCGAAATCGGCGAGATCACGATCGCGTCGACGCCGCGCGCGATGTAGGTGTCGATCAGGCTGATCTCGCGATCGAGCCGCGAGTCTGAATTGCCTTGCAGCAGTTCCACGCCTGCCGCCTCGGCCGCGGCCTCCATGCCCAACTCAATGGTGCGGAAGAACTGGTCCTGCTGGAACACCACGGCTGCGACGCTGATGTCCTGCGCCATGGCGGGAACCGAAAGCGCGGCGGCAATCGCGGTCGCGGCAACGGTCTTGATGAGGGATTTGCACATGGTGGTTCTCTCCTGTCAGTTATCGGCTTGTTGGGAGGACGATTTCGAGGCACGGGCGCTGGTGGCCGGGATGTAGGCCAGCCCGTGATCCAGATGGCTGCTCATCAGATACTGGAAGGCCAACCGGTCACCGGCCTCCAGCGCATCGGCTATCTCCGCATGGGTGCGCATGGTCGGGTCGTTGCTGCCGATGGCCTTGCCGGTTTCCATCAGGCGCGAGATCATCGGCTTCATGATCTGATAGATCTTCACCACGGTCTCGTTGCCGGCGATCGCCAGCAGATCGTGGTGGAAGGCGAAGTCCATCTCCGCCATGGCCTGCGCCGTTTCAGCCCGGCCCATGGCATCGTTCAGACTGCGCAGATGTGCGATATCGGTGGGCTGAATGCGGGCCGCGATGGCGTCGTAGGAGCCGACCTCGATCAGTTTGCGAAACCCTTGGACATCGCGGAAGGCTTCGCGCGAGAAGGTCAGGTGGAACGAGAACAGGTCCAGGGCGGCGTCCATCTTGGCGTCGACCAGCACCGCACCGACCTTGGGCCGAACATCGACGACGCCGAACGCCTTCAAGGTGCGAAACGCCTCGCGAACCGTGTTGCGCGAGGCGTCAAACATCAGGCCGACCTCGCGCTCAGACGGCAGTTGGCTGCCCGGGCCCAAACCGTGTTCCTGGATGTAGGCCTTGATTTGTTGGACCACGATGTCGACGGCCGACGTGCCGCGCTCGCTCGGTTCATTTTCCACTGCGGAAATCATCGAATCGTTCGGTCGGTCACCGGAAAAGCAAAGGGTTGGAGCTCTCTATTTGTTGGGCCAGATGATAGGTTGCGATCAATCCTGGCGCAATGGTCAATGTGTAAACATCAGGCCGAATCCCCGCAAACAAGGAAATAATACATTGTTATCAACAGTTTATGGACACCAACGGTAGTTCTCTATCGATTGATCTCTCGATTCGGCGGTTCATCTGGTCCAACAATAAGGTTGTCTATAGCGGCCAGCCTGGCCTACCCTTGAGGGGCAAGACAGGCGACGGCCGTTTGGCCCTTCTCACGAGAGCGAGCATATGGAACAGACTTGGCGCTGGTTCGGTCCGTCGGACCCCATTTCGTTGGACCAGATTCGTCAGTCCGGTGCGACCGGCATCGTCTCCGCCATTCACGAGAACTATCGCGGCGATGCCTGGACGCAAGCGGAGGTCGCAGGGCGAAAGGCGGAGATCGAGGCCGCGGGTCTCGCCTGGTCGGTGGTGGAGAGCATTCCCGTGACAGACGCCATCAAGCGCCGCACGTCCGACTGGGCACAGGATGTCGACGCCTATTGCACGACACTGCGCCGCGTCGCGCGCGCCGGCGTGCCGACCATCTGCTACAACTTCATGCCGGTCGTCGACTGGACGCGGACCGATCTCACCTACCGGCTGGCCAACGGGTCATCAGCGCTGCGCTTCGATACGGCCGAGTTCGCCGCCTATGACCTGTTCGTACTGCAGCGTTCCGGCGCACGCGACGCCTACACCGAAGACGTTATCGAACGGGCCGAACGACTGGCCGCCGCGTTCGACGACACGGCCATTGCCCGGTTGGAAAAGACCGTCATTCAGGGCTTGCCGGGCGGCGAGGGCAGTCATGACCGCGAGGGCATTCGCGCGCGGATCGAGGGCTATGCCGGCATCGATGACGCAGCGCTGCGGGAAAACCTGATCGCCTTCCTGAAGGTCGTGGTGCCGGTGGCGGTGGAGGAGGGGGTGCGGCTGGGCATTCACCCCGACGATCCGCCCTATTCCCTGTTCGGCCTGCCGCGGGTCGTCAGCACGCTGGAGGATTGCCGGACGTTGCTGGACGCCGTGCCCCAGCCGGCCAACGGCATCACCTTTTGCGCCGGTTCGTTCGGCTCACGCCCCGACAATGATCTCGTTGCCATGGCGCGGGTGCTGGCGCCAAGGGTGAACTTCACACATCTCAGGCTGGTGACACTGGAGGATGACGGCTCGTTTTATGAAGACGAGCATCTGCGCGCTGGCTCGCCTCTGGTTGATATTGTCCGCGTCTTCATGGCCGAGGAGGCGCGACGTGCCGCAAAGGGTGAGACGCGGCCGCCGATCCCCATGCGCCCCGATCACGGCGCGCTGTTCGACGCCGATCAGGCCCATGCGGCCTTGCCGGGCTATTCCTGGATCGGACGCCTGAAGGGGTTGGCCGAACTGCGCGGCGTGGCCAATGCGGTTGACCGGTTTGGCCTGGCGGACCCAGCCCTGATCGAACCCGACTATGCGGCTTGACCGACCACGCCGACCTGAACGAGGACATCGACCATGAAAATCGGCCTCGGGCTCTATCGCCAGATGCTGAACGACGAACATTTCGCCTTCGCCCGCCAAATGGGCGTCAGCCACGTGGTCGCGCATCTGGAGGACTATTTTTCGGCCGAACCGGAGCTGTCCAGCGGCGATGGCGGCGGCTGGGGCCGGGCGGGGGCCGCGAGCTGGTCGTACGACACGTTCCGCGATCTGATTGACCGGCTGGGCCAGCATGACCTGAAGCTGGCCGCGATCGAGAACCTGCCGGTCGCGGGCTGGTCCGACATCTTGCTCGACGGGCCGGACAGGGGCAGGCAGATGGATGGTCTGAAGCAGATGGTGCGCGATGCCGGCCGGGCCGGTGTGCCCTGCATTGGCTATAACTTCTCCCTTGCCGGCGTGTGGGGTTGGTCGCGCGGGCCGTTCGCCCGAGGCGGTGCCATGTCAGTCGGTTTCGATATCGATGCGATCGATCCGCAGGAACCGATCCCTGACGGTATGATTTGGAACATGCGATATCGGGACGGAAAGCCCGGCGCGACAGTGCCGGCGGTGGACAGCGACACGCTGTGGCAGCGCTATGCCTGGTTCCTTGACGAGTTGTTGCCGGTAGCCGAGGAGGCGGGCGTTGTCCTGGCCGCCCATCCCGACGATCCGCCGATGGACCGGCTGCGCGGCACGGCCCGCTTGATTAACCGGCCCGACAGCTATGGCCGGGCCTTCGCGCTCAACGACAGCCCGGCCAACAAGGCAGAGCTGTGCCTGGGATCGGTGCAGGAGATGGGCGGCGGCGCCGTCTACGATGTGGTCGCCCAATGCGCGGCGGAAAACCGCATCGGCTACATCCATTTCCGCAACGTGAAGGGCGCGGTGCCCAAATATCACGAGGTCTTCCTGGATGAAGGCGACATCGACATGGCGCGGATCATCCGCATCCTCGCTGGTCATGGCTATGATGGCATGCTGATCCCCGACCACACGCCGGAACTGGTCTGCGGCGCGCCCTGGCATGCCGGCATGGCCTACGCCATCGGCTATATGAAGGCGCTGATCGGCCAGGTGATGGCAAACCCGTCAGGCTGGGAGCGGCCGGGGGCGAGGGAGGTGGCGTGATGACCGGGCTTACCTGTATCGCACCGGTCGGCGATTGGTGTGGCGAGGCGGCGACCTGGGCAGCGTCTGAGGACGCTATCTATTGGGTCGACATCAATCGGTTTCTGGTCCATTGCCACCACCCCGGCGCTTCGGCGACGCGTAGCTGGCAGTTCGACGAGCCGGTCGTGGCTCTGTCCCTCACCCGGCGTGACGACACGCTCTTGGTCGCGACAGGCTCTGGCCTTCTCCTGTGGCGGCCGCAGGACGACAGCCGATCGCCTTTCGGCTGGGAACTGCCGGGTTGGCCCAACGTGCGGCTGAACGATGGGCGGCCGGACCCCAGGGGCGACTTCTGGGTCGGCTCGATGAAAAACAACGTCCTGCACGACGGCGAGCAAGGCGATGTCGCGGCGGGCCACGGCATTCTGTACCGGATCACGCCGGACGGCGGATCCAGCGTCTGGCGCGAGGATATCGGCATTTCCAACACCCTGTGCTGGAGCCCGGACGGCACACGTTTCTACTTCGGCGACACGCTGGAAAACGAGATCCGCGTCTTTGACGTCGATCCGGACAGCGGAGATATCTCGAACGACCGGCCCTTCTTCGCCGGCTTCGATCGGGGCCTCCCTGACGGTTCAACGATGGATGCCGAAGGGCATTTGTGGAACTGCCGCTGGGATGGCGGCTGCGTCGTGCGCGTCGACCCCGAGGGTCGGGTCGACAGGGTGATCGACCTGCCGGTTTCGAACGTCACCACCTGCACCTTCGGCGGCCCCGGGCTCGCGACCCTTTACGTGACGACCGCCAGCGTCAATCGTGGGACAGGGGAACGGCTGGCCGGCGGCCTGTTCGCTCTGGAGCCAGGGGTCGGCGGCTTGCCGGAGAACCGTTTCGGCTGGAATGGCTGAGGGAACAGAGCGATGAAGGACGAACTCGCGGGCAAGATCGCGATTGTCACGGGCACCAGCGGCATCGCGCTGGCGACGATCAAACGGCTGGCAGAAGGTGGCGCCCATGTCGCGGCCTGCGGTATTGATCCGGCGGCTAACCAGGCCGCGGTGGCCGCGACGGACGGGCTGGACGTCGCCATCACCGAGCTGGACGTGACGGACGACCCGGCGCTGACGGCCTGGATCGACGGCGTCATCGCGGACAAGGGCGGCATCGACATTCTGGTCAACTGCGCCGGCATTCAGACCTACGGCGACATCGAGACCACCACGCCGGACCACTGGGACCGGGTGATGGCGGTCAACCTGCGCGCCTGTTACATGACCAGCCATCTGTGCGCACCCTCGATGCGAGAGAGGGGCGGCGGCGCGATCATCCATGTCGCGTCGGTCCAGGGCTATGCCAATCAGAACAAGGTGCTGGCCTATGCCACGGCCAAGGGCGCCCAGCATGTTCTGACCCGGGCCATGGCCGTCGACTGCGCCCAGCATGGCATCCGGGTCAACTCGGTCAGCCCCGGTTCCGTCCGCACGCCGATTCTCGAGCTTTCGGCGCGTGAGCTGGATGAGGAAGGGGTTGGAATGGAGGAAATGATCCGCCGCTTCGGCCTGTCCCACCCGATCGGCCGCGTTGCGCAGGCAGAGGAGGTGGCCGAGGTCATCGCCTTTCTGGCCGGCCCGCGCTCCAGCTTTTGCGCTGGCGCTGACTTTGTCGTCGACGGTGCCTTGCTGGCGGGCCTTGGTGTTTGATAGGCCAGGATTACGCTGCGAAGGCAAAGGCGGAAGGGCAGGTCCAGATGACCGGCATGGCACTGTTTCCCGAGATTGAGCCCTACGACACTGACCGGCTGAAGGTCTCGGATCTCCACACCCTGACGTATGAGCAGGTCGGCAATCCGGACGGTATACCGGCACTGTTTCTGCATGGCGGCCCCGGTGTTGGCATCCTGCCCGGCTATCGGCGGTTCTTCGATCCGTCGTTCTATCGCGTGGTCCTGCCCGACCAGCGCGGCGCCGGCCGCAGCACGCCGCATGCGGAGATCCGCGAGAACACGACCGCCGACATCGTCGAGGATTTGGAGAAGCTGCGGCGCCATCTCGGCATCGACAAGTGGCTGGTCATGGGCGGCAGCTGGGGCAGCCTGCTCGCGCTCTGTTACGCCATCGCCTATCCGAAAAGCGTCACTGGTCTGATCATTCGCGGCGTCTTTCTCGGCCGACCGTCGGAGATCGCCTGGCTGCACGAGCCGGGCGGCGCCTCGGAGATCTATCCGGACGCGTGGGAGCGGTACCAGGCGGGCATCGAAGGGGTCGAGGCGGAAACGACCGTCGCCGCCTATCTGAAACTTCTCACCAGCGACGATGAGGCCGTGAGAAGGAAAGCGGCCCAATCCTGGGCACGTTGGGAGGCGTCGACGATGACGCTGGTGCCTGACGAGCAGGCGATCACCGAGATGACCAACGATACCTCGGCCCTGTCGATCGCGCGCATCGAGTGCCTCTTCACCCACAACGACTTCTTCTTGCCGAGCGACAACTACGTTCTGGAGAACAGCGCGGCGATCGCCGAGATCCCCTGCCGCATCGTCCAGGGCCGCTATGATGTGATCTGCCCGATGGTCTCGGCTTGGGACTTGCACAAGGCGCTGCCGAAGTCGGACCTCAGGATCGTTCCCAACGGCGCCCATTCGCCGATGGACGATGGCATGATCGCCGAACTGGTCGGCGCGACGGAAGACTTCAAATCGCTGGTTTGAATGCCGCCATTCACGGCTGATTGACGGTCGCTAGCGGGCGCCGATCTCCGCCACCATGCACCTCGCGCACCTATAACCTTCTGTAGTTCATATAGAATTTCCGATCTCTGAGCATGCGCGATTAGGAGGTCGCGACGCGCAGGCTTCAGAAATTCAGTCGGCCTTCTTCAGGTTTTTCGGGTCCGTCACGGGCATTTACTCCGCCCAACGATGACCGGCACCGCCGCCGTGATCGCAACGGCGGACGGATTGTGCTGACCGAAGAGGTTTGTGACGATGGACCAAGAAACGATTGGTCAGATCTTTGAACGCAACGTTCAAACGCTGACCAAGAGGCCCTCGCGCGGGTTTCTGACCGCGACGACCAAGGCCCGCCTGGTCGAGGGCACGCGCTGCGAGATCGAGGAAGGTAAGTGGCGCCTGGCGGCGGACATGATCGCCAAGGTCGGCGGCACCGAAACCGCGCCCGTGCCGGGTGTGCTGGGCCGGGCCGCCTTGGCCAGTTGCCTGGTGCTCGGCATCACGCGCTGGGCCGCCCGCCTCGATGTGCCGATCGAGGCCTTGGAGGTCGACGTTCAAGCTGACTTCGACGCCAGGGGCGAGCTGGGCATGAGTGACGAGATCCGCCCCGGCTATGGCGAGGTCAGATACACCGTCTCCATCCGCAGTCCGGCGCCCGAAGACAAGATCGAGGAGCTGCTGGATCTGGCGGAGCGCTACAGCCCCTATCTCGACGTCTTTGGCCAACCCATCCCGCTGCGGCGCAGCCGTCGCGTAAACGCCGCCGAGGACTGACCCCATGGATGCGAGATTGCAACGCCGCGTCCAGCGCTATGGCTGGGACCGCGCGGTCGACGATTATGAGCAGGGCTGGCGCGCCCAGCTAGAGCCGGCGCAGTCGCTGATGCTGGACATGGCGGCGCCGCGCATGGGCGATCGCGTCCTGGACGTTGCCTGCGGCACCGGCCTGGTCAGCTTCCGCGCGGCGGCGCTCGTTGGCCGTGGCGGCAAGGTGGTCGGCACCGACATCTCCGAGGGCATGATCGAGGTCGCCCGGCGCATCGCGACCGAGCAGGGCATCCCGCACGCCAGCTTTGAGCATTGCGACGCCGAGGCGCTGCCGTTCGCCGATGCGACGTTCGATGCGGCCCTGTGTGGTCTGGGCCTAATGTATGTGCCGGAGCCGGTGGAGGCGTTGCGCGAAATGCTGCGCACGCTGAAGCCTGGCGGTCGTGCCGCCGCGGCGGTGTGGGGCGCGCGCCAGGGCTGCGGCTGGGCGGAGATCTTTCCGATCACCGACGCCAGGGTCGCGTCGGAAGTCTGCCCGCTGTTCTTTCATTTGGGCACCAAGGACATGCTGGCCCGCGCGTTTCTGAGCGCCGGCTTTGTCGACGTCAGCCATCGGCGCATTTCCACCGTGCTGCATTACACCGACGCCGACGAGGCGCTGGCCGCCGTCTTCCGCGGCGGACCGGTCGCGCTGGCCTACAGCCGCTTCGACGCGGCGACGCGGCAAGCCGTCCACGCCGAATACCTCGATTCCATCGCGGCCTATCGGGTCGACGATGGGTACCGGATCCCGGGCGAATTCGTCATTGCCGCCGCCCGGGCTCCCTTTTCAGAACAGGCATGACGAGGAGAAGATAGATGACCGTAAACATGGAAAACGTCGATAACGGCGTAAACGTAGAAGCACTGCTCGGCGCCCGCGAGGCGCTGACGGCGACACCGGAAGGTGCCCAGTTTGAGTGGCGGGCATCGTGCTCTTGGGTGCGCGGCACGCACACGCAAACGGAGGTCGAGGGCTTCTTCGGCTTGGGCGAGGAGCAGAAGCACAAGAAGAAGTTCGTCTATGACGCCGACCATCCGGAGCTTTTTGCGTCGGAAGACAATGGCGTCACGCCGGCCGAAATCGCGCTGGTGGCTCTGGCCTCCTGCCTGACGGCCGGCATGGCCGCGATTGCGCAGCACCGCAAGATCCAGCTTCGCTCGGTCGTCGCCGAGATCAGCGGCACGATGGACATCCAGGGCATCCTGGGCATCGACAGTGACGTGCGGAACGGCTTCCAGGCGATCCGGGTCAACTACAAGATCGATGCCGACGCCTCGCCCGACGAGATCAAGGCCCTGGTCGCCCAGGCGCAAAAGCGTTCGGCGGTCTTCGACGTCATCACCAACCCGACGAACGTCATCGTCGAGGTCGCCTGACCACAGCGACAGCAAGAGGCGCGAGTCCCATGCGAACCATCACGACTGTGATCATCGGTGCCGGCCATGCCGGCCTGGCGATGAGCCGGTGCCTTGCGGAACGCTCCATAGACCATGTGGTCCTCG
>JBCBSH010000171.1:0-9952 GCA_039819285.1 Pseudomonadota bacterium | reverse complement strand
CTGAAGCGGAAGACGTCGACATCCAGATCGACGACAAGGATTTGCGCATCGACGTGTTTCGGGCCTCCGGCGCCGGCGGCCAGCATGTCAACCGTACGGAAAGCGCCGTGCGCATCACGCACTTGCCGACGGGCATCGTCGTCTCGCAGCAGGACGAGAAGTCGCAGCACAAGAACAAGGCTAAGGCGATGAAGATCCTGCGCTCGCGCCTGTACGAGGCGGAGCGGGCCAGCTTGGCCGCCGAGCGTGCCGCCGACCGGCGCAGCCAGGTCGGTTCGGGCGACCGGTCCGAACGCATTCGGACCTACAATTTCCCGCAAGGTCGCGTCACCGATCACCGGATCAATCTAACCCTCTATAAGATCGACAAGATCATCAACGGCGAGGCGCTGGACGAGATCATTGATGCCCTGATTGCCGAGGACGAGGCGGCCCGCCTGGCGGAGATCGCGTGATCGCCACCGTTGGCGACGCGCTCGCAACTACCAGAAACCGGCTTTTGGCGGCCGGCATAGAGGATGGCGCCGTTGACGCCCGCTTGTTGGTCGAGGCGGCCACGGGGCTCGATCGCGGCGGGGTTCTCGCGGCGCGCGATCATCTGCTGGATGCCGATCAAGCCGCCCGTCTGTCGCAGATGGTGGCCTGCCGTTTGAACCGCGAGCCGGTCGCGCGCATTCTCGGACGGCGGGAGTTTTGGAGCCTGGCCTTCACGCTTGGCCCCGACACGTTGGACCCCAGGCCGGATAGCGAGACGCTTGTCGCCGCCGCGCTTGACCATCTGCCGGAAACCGACGGTCGCTACCGGGTGCTCGACCTGGGAACGGGCACGGGGTGTCTTCTGCTGGCCCTGTTGGTCGAACGCCCGAACGCCTGGGGGCTCGGCATCGATCTCGCCGAGGGCGCGGCGCGGGTCGCGCGTGCCAATGCACGCTCGCTCGGTCTTGACGATCGCGCATGCTTTTTGGCGGGCAACTGGGCCGACGCGGTCGCCGCGCGTTTTGACGTCGTCGTTTGCAATCCACCTTACGTTTCCGATCGTGAGCGTGCCGCGCTAATGCCGGAGGTGAGGGACCATGACCCCGCGCTGGCCCTGTTTGCCGGCGCGGATGGCCTCAACGCGTACCGGGCTTTGGCCGGCCGTATCGGGCGATTGCTGGCGCAAAACGGCATTGCCGCCCTGGAGATCGGTGCCGGTCAGGCCGGGGCCGTTTCGGCCCTGATGGCCGCGCAAGGGCTTGAAACCGTCGAAACACGCTCCGATTTAGCGTCAATCGATCGGGTATTGGTGCTAAAGCCCCGAAACCCGGGGAAATAAGTCAGAAATTTGTTTGTCGGCGGTGTCAGTTGCGCTAGGCTCCGCCTTGTGGTTGCGACGCTTACCCACAGGTATTGTGGCGCCACGTCGATTCGATCGTGTCGAATCAATTTGAGCGTTCTAAGGACCTGTTGTCAGAAAGCGGCGACGGTCAGACGATCTACTTGGCAATGCGCCTGATTTGGCGATAGGTCTGTGGGTTCGTCACCAGGACCTCGGCAGTGACACCTCATCAGAGACTTGCAAGCGACAACGCGACAAGAGGCATATGAGACAGGGTCAGAACAACCGGCGTTCCAGAGGCCGTTCCAACAATCGCCGTTCCAACACGCCGAACCGGAACCAGACGTTCGATAGCAACGGTCCCGATACAAGGATTCGTGGCAACGCGTCGCAGGTTTTGGAGAAGTATCAGGCATTGGCCAGGGACGCGATGTCGTCCGGCGATCCGATCATGGCCGAGAACTACCTCCAACACGCGGAACACTATCAGCGCGTGATCAACCAGATGAACGAGGCGATCGTTCAGGCCCAGCTTCAGGCCGAACAGGCGCGCGAACAGCGGGCCGCGGCCAATCCGCCCCAGCAGCCGAATGGCCGCGCCCATCCCGTGCATGACGGGTCCGGCGAGCGCAGGGCGGGCAACGGGGCCGGGTTCGAGGGGCAGCCCGCCGACCCGCGCGAACAGCCGGTGGCGGATTTCGGCCACGACCCGCGCGAGGAGCCGCAGCCGGCTCCAGTGCAGGCGCCCGATGCAGATCCCGCCCCGGCAGAAGCGGCTGCCGCCGAGCCGGAGGCGGAGCCAGAGGAGAAGCCCCGTCGTCGTCGCGGTCGTCCGCGCCGATCGGTTGCCGCGGAAGAAGGTAGCGAAACGACACCGGCTTCGGCCGAGTAATTTCGGGTCGCACGCCTACGGTCAAGCAAGCTTCACAGACGAGTGGCTGGCACCGCGTGTGTTTCGTGATTGGCGACTTGAGCGGGGCAGCGAATGATACGACCATGTGCGGCGCTTTTGGCGCTTTCAGTATTGCTGTGGTCCGGCGAGGGCTCGGCTCAAGCCAGGACCGATCAGATCAGGGATCTGATGGCATACATTCCAGCGACCGCGCTGACGCCAAACCCGTCGCTGGAGATCTATTTCCAGGATGTCGCCGCAGCTCAGCGGGCGGTGGCGAGATCACCCGCCGTGCTGGCTCAGGATCCGCTTAGCGGCCGGCCTTTAGCGCGAGCCTATCGTCGTCTGTACGGTCTGGGCGGTGATGTCGGCGAGGCCGTGCCTGCGGGTTTGCAGGGCGAGTGGGAGAGCAGGGTCGGTTTCGGTCCAGACCGCATCTCAGCAATGTTGCACCACTACCAGCTTCCGGCCCAGATGGTCGTGCTGCAGTTGGCTGCCGCCCGGGATCTGATTGCGGCAAAACAAGCCTTGATGGACAGCGGCTATGAGGCGAGGCAGCTGGACGCCTGGTCCGCCTTGGGCCGTGGCGAGGACATGGCGATCGACCTCGAGGCGCGCGATCCAGCCAACCCGTTCGGCGGCCAACTTGGCCGCTCGGCAAGGATTGCTTCCGATGGTTCGGTGTTGCTTTACGCGCCGGCCTGGGGTCCGGTTGAGGCGGTGGCCGAATGGAATGGAGCAACGCTGGCGGACCTGCCCAATGTCGAGGTCCTGCTGGAGATGCTTGACGATCAGCAATGGGGTGACGCGTCGCTGGTCCAGGCCATGCTTTGGCCCGTGCCGTGGCCGGCGTTCGATCCGACAGCCAGTGTGATTGCGGGCGATGATGTGTCGGAGTTGCCCGATGTTGGTCTGCCGCCATGGCAGCTCGGTATTCTGGCCGACCTGTCGACGGGCGAAAGGGACTATACGCTGGTGGGACTTGTGTACCCCGATCGTGCGGCCGCCGAGGGGCTGGTTCGACCGCTTCTCGACGCGTGGCAAGGGCAGCGATCGAGCATGACCGATGAAACATTTGCTGAACTGACCGGGGGCACGGCGGAAACCTACGTCGTCGGCGACAGTCCGGCTGCGCTGGTCTTGGCCATTGAAAGCCCCATCGACGAAATGGATGTCGCCCTGCGGAACCTAGCTCATCACGCCCTCGTGACCGGCTACATGATGCGCGATCTGTCGTTCCTGGGGGTGCAATAGCCGTCCGCCTGTGGCAAACCGCTGCCCTGAGTGAATAAGGGACATAGTGGGCTCTGATGCTGGTTTTGCGGTCTTTCGCGGTCTCCATATTGGTCCTCCTGACGGTCGCCGTATCAGCGTCGGCCCAGGAGACCATCCTGCGCATCACCTTGCAGCTGCCGATGGCCAGCCATCTCGGCCAAAATCTGCTGATGTTCAAGGACGAGGTCGAGGCCGCGTCCGACGGCGAGATCGAGGTTCAGATCTTCGATTCCGCCCAGCTATACCGCGATGCGGAGGTGCCGCAGGCGGTCGGTTCCGGGGCGATCGACATGGGCGTGGTCTCGCTGACCCGCTATGTCGGCGACATTCCGGCCGTCGATATCTTCTACATCCCCTTCATGTTCGATACACAGGCCCTGGCGCGCGCCGCGACGGACCCCGAAAGCCCGGTGCGCCAATTGATCGACGACGCGATTCTGACCACCGGCGCCCGTGTCCTGTGGTGGCAGGCCTATGGCGGCTCAGTCTTCCTGTCGAACGGTACGCCGATCGCGACGCCAGGTGACGTCGAGGGAAGGCGCGTGCGGGTCTTCGGCCGCACGGTGGGCAACTGGATCGAATCGATGGGCGGTGCCCCCAGCCTGATCTCTGGGTCGGAGCAGTTTCTGGCCTATCAGCGCGGCACCGTGGATATCGGCATGACCGGCATTGCCGGTGTCCAATCGCGCAGTCTTTGGGACGTCATGGACACGGTGACCGCGACGAACTACGCGCTGGTGGAATTCCTGGTCGTGATCAACGAAGACTTCTGGGAAGGCCTGCCGCAGCACCATCGCGAGATCATCTTGACGGCTGCGAGAAATGCCGAGATCGCCGTCCGCGATGAGATCGCGCGCATCGAGGCCGACGCCTTCGAGGCGGCGGCCATGAACGGCATGGATATCTACACGCCCACGGAGGCGGAGATGGCGGCTTGGCGCGCCTCGGCCGGGCCGGTTATCGAAGCCTACCTGGCCGACTCAGGCGATCTTGGACAGCAGATCCATGACGCCGCCGCCGGTCTAAGGGACGCAGACTAATGGACGAGGCTGAGACCGTGCCGCAGGCCGCCATTAACCTGTAGAATTTCGCCGGAGATTCCGGCGCTCTCGTCGCTCAGCAGAAACGACACCGCGTTGGCGACGTCGTCGGCGCCTACATTGCGGCGGATGAAGGTCATCGCCGCCATCGCGGCCTGAACCTGTCGGAAGTTGGGCAGCACGCGCGCCGACGGCGTCGAAACCGCGCCGGCCGAGACCGCGTTGACCCGCATGCCGGTGGGCCCAAGCTCGTACGCAAGGGTGCGCACGGCTTGTTCCAAGGCGGCCTTGGCGACGCCCATCATCTCGTAGCCCGGCACGACCCGCTCGCTGCCCAGGAAGGACAGGGCCACCACCGAGGACGGCTTGTAGTCGCGCTGGCTCATCTCGCGCACGATTTGGATGAAGGCAAAGCAGCTGACCGTCAGCGTGTGCACGAAATTGTCGTAGGACGCGCCGGTCAGGCCGGCATTCTTTTCGCCGATCTGCGTGCTGCCCAGGCAGAAGACCAGACCGTCGACATTGTCGACCAGCTTGATGTCGTCCACATCGTCGGGATAGTCGAAATGCACCAGGCGGTGGTTGCGAAATGCCTGGCGTTCCTTCGACCGCCGCGTCGTCAGGATCGTGTCCCAACCGCGCGCCTGCATCTTCTCGCCCACGGCGAAGCCCAGCGAGCGCGGCGACGATACGCCCAGGATCAGCGCGCGCTTGGCATCGGGCTGCGGCAGTTCGGCTCGCTGGGTCTGCAGCAATCTCAGCATCGGTGATTCGCTCTCCGCTCAGGCATGAGGAATAAAGGCATTATAGACATCTCCTGGGATGTCGATGAGACGATAATCACTCGTTTCGACAAACATAAGGGTTTGTTCGCCTTCGCCAATCATCTGGTCCATCCGATCGCGGATTTCGTGGCGCAGCTTGACGAATTTCCGATTGAAGCTCTCGATCTTCAGCCGCACGGTTAGCGCCTCGAACTCTTTGGTCTCCCGCTTAAACTTGTGATTGAAGTTGCGAGTCAGGATGAAATAGGGGGTCTGGTTGAGGTCGAAGTGGGGCATGCAGTGGCGGAAGAACAGCTCACGCGCCTTGCCGATCCAGCCGACATAGCTGGCGAAATAGACATTGCCGACGGAGTTCGTGTCGCCATAGGTCGGCACGATCTCGATGGTGAACCATTTTTTGTCAAACCAGCCCGACAGATCGGTCAGCTTATCGCGCAACCCGTGATGACCGTTGCCGTTGCCGTTTAGAGGGCCATGGTCGAAAGCCGTGAGCGCGTCCGTGTCCGCATGCCAGATCTGGGGGGCATGGCCGTTGGAACCGTTCAACGCCGCCGCCCCGTTGCCATTGGCGCCGGCATGGCCGTGCTGCGCCAGATCCGTGAACGTGGTGCCTTGGCCAGGCTCCGGTCGTTCGGTGCCGCTGCCGCCAGTGGGATCAGATGTCTCGGTAGACCGGTCACCGGTATCGGTTCGCAGCCAGACAAGGGCCGCTGCAGGTGGGACCAGCACCGCAACGATCATCAGGGGGTCGAGATGCTCGAAATACCCGATAGCCATGAGACCGAGAGACACCAACCCGCTGAGCGGCAGCAGCGGGCGCAACGCCGCAGGGTCCCTGCGTTTGGCCGCCTGGATGGCGAGCGCCAGGGAATAGGCCAGGAAGATGGTCGCGTACAGGACCATGAAATGCTCAAGTTCCAGCGAGGCCTCGATGCCGATGGCGGCTATGGCGAAGACCAGCACGAAGGTGGGCAAGGGCGACTTGATCAGCCCCTTGGGCAACAGGGCCATGATCGGATTGCCGGCCGTTTGTTCGGTCTTCTCCAGAAACCAGCGCAAGGCGAGGTAGCCGCTGTCGCAGGTCGTCACCACCGCGATTAAGGCCATTAGCCCGAACGCCGCCAGGTACAGGCCGCCATCCATGCCGGCCAGCGAGGCCGCGACAACCGCCTCGGCGTGGACCCGCCCGTCGATCGCGGCCGGTGCCACGGTCACATCCGGTGAGACCAGCATCAGCCCGAGACTGCCGACGGTAAGCAGAAGGACAAAGAAGATGCCGCCGCCAAGCGCGAAGGCCCGCGCCACCGACTGGCCGCGCTCTGCGACGGCCACGGCGCGCTGCCACTGCTGTAGATCCATCCATGGGCCCACCAGCAGGCCGACGGTCAGCGGTATCAGATAGGCCCAGAACTCGCCGTCGCTTAACCCGGCCGCTGGCGGCCTTGGTGCGCCCGGCTGGCTGGCTGACACGAATAGGAAGACGGCCAGCAGCGCAAAGGCACCCAGCAATGCCAGATGAACGATGCGAATGCGCGGAAAGCCTGTGGCTTCGGCCAGGAAGACACTGATGGCAAGCACCGCGAAGCCCACCGCGAACGGCAGTTCGACGCCCGCCGGTAATGCAAAGTAGGCCATCAAGGCGAACAGGGTCAGCGACAGGGCCGCGATCTGATAAAGCGCGAAGATGGCGCCGTAGCGGGCGAACGCCTTTTCGATCCAAGTGCGTATCGCGGCCGCGTTGCCGATCCGCCCGGTCAGCACGCCGAACAGGACGAGGCCCAGCGCGTTTGGTAGCGCGAACAGGGTCAGCCCCACAAAGCCGTAGCTGAAGGCAAAGTGGATCGAAAAGAAGAAGCCCAGGCCCCAAAGCCAGGACAACGCAATGGATGCGGGCCAGCTTAGCATTTGCATCGCCTTCTGATTAACGCGTATTCTCCGCAAGGCCGCAACTCTAACGCGATTGACGAAGAGATCAACCGTTTAAATAGCTGATCACTCAATTTTAATTGAATGTTCACGGTCACGCAGACCAGCTCGGTTGGCGCGGCAGGCAGCGCTGAATTTCGCTCGCGCTAGGCTCGTGATTCGGTCATGGTCGCTGTCGCACCGTGCTGTCGACGGACAGGCCTTCAGCAAGAGACGTCATGCGACCGAGCCCAACCGCAGGCCCGCTTTTTGTGCTGGTCGATCGCGTAACGGAGACTTTTGCAGCCATAGCAGCCTGGCTGTTCGTGGCGGCGGGGGCGATGCTGGTCTTCGAAGTGGTTGCCCGCTATGTCTTCGTCGCGCCGACCGTGTGGGCAGCCGAATTGTCCCTGCTGTGCCTGATCTGGGCGACCTATATGGCCGCCGCGGCGCTGTTACGGCAGCGCAGGCACATCACCATCACGGCCGTGACCCAACGGCTGCCAAGAGTTGGCGGCGCGTGGCCGAGGCGCTGTCACTGGTTGTCGTCTTGATCGTCTGCATGGCGGCCGTCTGGTACGGCGCCGATATCGCCCTCGACTCCCTGCAGCGTGGCCGCACCACCGGCTCGATGCTGAACTTGCCGGCTTGGGCCACGGAGGCCTCGATCCCGATCGGTTTTGCGCTCATTGCCCTGCAAGCCCTTGTTGAACTGGCGCGTCTGGGATTGGGGGGGCGGGCCGCCATCGCGCCGCCGCCGCCCGATTGACGACCCTCCTGATCCTTGCCGGCCTGATCGGCCTGTTGCTGATCGGCGTCCCGGTCGGCTTCGCCCTTGCCGCCCTGGGCCTCGCGCTGCTCTGGCTGGGCGATTTCTCCCTGTTGATTGTCGGGCAGACCTTTCTGTCGTCGATCGACAATTTCATTCTGTTGGCCGTGCCGCTGTTTCTGCTGATGTCGAACGTCCTGCTGAAGGGCGGCGTGGGCCGCGACCTGTTTGCCGCCGTGCAGGCCTGGGTCGGTCATTGGCCGGGCGGTCTCGCCATCACGACGATCGTCTCATGCGGCTTGTTCGCGGCCATCTCCGGCTCGTCGGTGGCCACGGCGGCCACCATCGGCACGGTCGCGATCCCGGAAATGGTGCAGCGGGGCTATCCGCGCCGCTTCGTCTATGGACTTTTGGCCGCCGCCGGCACGCTGGGCATTCTGATCCCGCCATCGATCCCGATGATCGTCTACGCCTTCATTACCGAACAGTCGGTGCTGGAGTTATTCTTGGCGGGGGTGGGGCCTGGGCTGGTACTGATCGTTCTGTTTTGCGGCTACGCGTTTCTTCACGCCAGGCTGTCGCCGGGATATCGCCCCAGTCCGAAGGCCCCGTGGCCAGAACGCCATCGCGCAACGCGCCGCGCCTTGCCGTCGGCGTTGCTGGCCATTGTCGTGATCGCGGGCATCTATGCCGGCGCGTTCACGCCGACCGAGGCTGCGGCGGTCGGTTTCGCGCTGTCGGTGGTCATCACCGTGCTGGTATTGCGCACGATGACCTGGACCCTGTTCAAAGAGGCCGTCATCGCATCAATGAAGACGACGGTCGCCATTCTGATCATCATTGCCGGCGCTAAGCTGTTCGGCCGCGCGATCACGCTCTATCGCATCCCTTACGACATCTCAGAGGCGCTGATCGCCAGCGCGACCGAGCCGCTGGTCTTCATTGGCGCGGTCGCCCTGATCCTCATCGTAATGGGCCTGTTCCTGGAATCCCTGGCGATGATGCTGATCATGGTGCCCGTCCTGGCGCCGGCCTTGGTGCCGCTCGGCATCGATCCGATCTGGTTCGGGGTCTTCTTCGTGATCATGGTCGAAATCGCCCTGATCACGCCGCCGGTTGGCATGAACCTTTACGTCATCCAGGCAACGGCCCGAACAACCATCGGAGAGGTCGCGGCCGGTGTCTGGCCGTTCCTGCTGTTGATGCTGGCCACCGTCGTCGCGATCGCCCTGGTTCCGGGGTTGGCCCTGTTCTTGCCGTTCGCGCTTTAGGTCAGGGCAAGCGCATCGCCGACGCGGATCGTCCCAGGTTGGGTCACGACGGCCATGACGCCGCAATCGGCGTGGCCGTAACCGTCCAGCAGCGCCTTCGGGATGTTCGCGTCCCGTTCGGCCGTGGTCGGGTTAACGTTTGTCGCCTCGCACCGACCGATCCGCTCAACGATCTCGACCTGCGCCGAGCCGAGCGTCATCGTCTTGCCGACCCAGTCGAACTCTGCCCAGGGTTCGGCACCATCGATCAGCAGATTGCCGCGAAAGCGCTTGGGATCGAGTTGCTGGCGCACCACCCGTTCCAGATCGCGCACGCTCGCGGCGTTGATGATGGAGATGTAGGGCGCGTTCCTGTCGGCAAGGCTGACGTCCGGTACTTCGACCAGCTTGGCCGCGCCGCGCGCCTCTTGGCCAACAAAGGCCGACAGGAACTGGTTGATCACTTCCCGGCCCAACGGCGTGGTGACGTCGCCTTTGGCCACGGGGCGGCCGCCGCGCGAGAGCGTCAAAGTGCCTGTGTCCGCATCGAAGTGGCTGTCGAGCTGCGCCAGCCGCTCGTGCCGCATCAGGTTCAGGAACTGCTGTTTGGATTGCCAGGCCGGATGCGCCGGATCGAAGCGGCTGGCCTTGTGGGTGATGGCGAAGCGCCGGTCGTTGGGCAGCCCCTGGCCTTCGATTACTTCAACGGCATCCAGAT
>JBCBSH010000170.1:0-10001 GCA_039819285.1 Pseudomonadota bacterium | reverse complement strand
CATGCAACGGGCCTTCGCAGCCGGCCGGCAGGATCATGGTTGAGAAGGTGAAGTGTTCGGCCGGGATGGTGTTGGTATCGTTGCGCACGCCGGCAGCACCAGTGCCGATATAACGTGTTTGCGCCCGCCGGTATTTCGGGTCGACCTCGGCCTGCCAGGACAGGGCATTCCAGTCATAGGACCGTTCTTCATAGCGGGCGACGCGGGAGGACAGCCATTCGCCAAGCGACTTGCCGGCGGGCATTTTCCAGCTCGCGAAATCGGGGTTTTCCTGGCTGGGGATGGGAAGGTCGGCATCTTGCATGGATCAGAACTCCGGTCGGCGGTTCATGTAACGAAGGACCCGCCCCTCGACGATCACCACCGCCAGATAGACGATGATGCCGATCAAGGTCAGCAGGGTGATGGTGACGAAAACGGCCGGCGTGTTGGCCTGGCCTTGGGCGAAGGTAAGCAGATAGCCAAGCCCGGTATTGCCGCCGACCAGCTCGCCCACGACGACGCCGATGACGGCGAGGGTCGAGCCGATGCGCAAGCCGGCGAAGAAGGCGGGCATAGAGGCGGGCAGCTCGATCTTGGAGAAGATCTGCAGCCGATTGGCCTTGAAGGACCGTGCCAGGTCAACCTGTTGCTGGTCGACGGCGCGCACGGCGCCCAGCACGTTGATCAGCACCGGGAAGAAGACGATCAGGACGGCGACCAGGATCTTCGGCGTGAAGGTGTAACCGAACCAAAGGACGAATAGGGGCGCGAACGCAACCTTAGGCGCGATCTGCAGGGCCAGGATGTAAGGCGACAGCACGATTTCGGCGTTGCGCGAGATGCCCAGAAGATAGCCGCCGGCAGCCCCCAGCAGGCAGCCGATGACGAAGCCGACCACCACGAGCATGAAGGTTATGGAGGTGTGATAGAGCAGTGCACTGCGGTCGATCATCCACAGGAATTCCGCCCAGACGTCGGAGGCCGGCGGGATGATGAAGACCGGAATGCCCAGCAGGCCGGGCAGCCATTCCCAGCCGGCTAGGATCAGCACGGCCAGGCCGAGGCTGCCGGCGACCTTCAGGGAGGTGAAGGTCGCCCACAGCCTTTCGGCCCAGCCCGCGGACGCAGAGGCGCCCGCGCCGGTATCGGTCAGGTCGCTACTGGATACACTCATTGGTGTAGAGATCTTCGACTGGTGTGGCCTCGCGGATGATGCCGGCGTCGAGATAGAAGTCCTGCACCGTGCTGATGCGGTCCGCGTCGGCCATGCCCAGCGTGTCCTGGCCGGAATAGACCGTCTCGGCGTAGGACTGCATGATCGGCAGCACGCTGTCCGGCTGCACCGGGAACTCGTTTTCCTCCATAAAGGCGATGAAGTCCGTCGCCGCGCTTTCCGGGTCGTTCATGATGTCTTCCACCGCCCGGCTGATCGCGCGCACCACGCCGCAGACCGCGTCCTGCTGATTGGCGATGCCGTCATCCGAGGCGATGATGGCCTGGGCCATGCTGGGGAAGATGTCGGTGGATGACAGGGTGACCACGTCGACGCCCTGCGCGTCCGCCAGATAGATCCAGTCCGGCACCGCCGACATGGCGTCCACCTCACCGGCGACGAAGAGCTGCCAGACACCGGCCGGCCCGTGCGCCTGGATGTCGGCGTCGGACTGGCTCAACCCCTCCGTGCCCATATTGCCGAGCAGGGAGTAGAAGGTCGTGTCCTGGAACGACTGGACCGAGATCGTGCGGCCCTCCAGATCGGCCAGCGAGCTAATGTCGCGGTCGCCCCGCGCGACCACGGTGGTCAGGGCGCCGCCGCCGAGAACCGCGACCGACTTCACCGGCACGCCGTTGGGGCGGACGATGATCGAGGTATCGCCGATGCCGCCGCCGACCAGCGCGTTGCCGGCGCCTACCTGGGTCGCCACCTCCGCACCGCCGCGCACGGTAATGAACTCGATGTCCACGCCCTCGTCGGCGAAGTAGCCGCGCGATTCGGCCAGATTCATCGGTGCGAACGCCACCAGGAACTGCGGCGCGGGCAGCAGGTAGGTGACGGGCGTCAGATCCTGTGCGATTGCCGGGGCCGAAACCGCCACCGCGCCGCCCAGCAGTGCGGCGCAAAGGGTTCGAAGGGAAAGTGATTTCATTTTTGAAGCCTCCTCATTAGTGCGGCCTTTGCTTGGCCGTTTCCTGTTCCGGCTCGTCGCCGAGATGCAGCAATTCCATCAAGCGCCGGGTGAACCCGGCCATACGCGGATGTTGCCGGCGGGCGAAGGGTTCGTCCCGATCGGGCAGATCGATGATGATTTCCTCGATAATCGTTCCGGGCCGGTTCGACATGACCAGCACGCGGTCCGACAGGGCCACCGCCTCCTCCAAATCATGGGTAATGAACAAAGCCGTCTTCTGGCGCGCGATCAGCGTCTGCGCCAGATCACGCTGCAGGATCATCTTGGTCTGGGCGTCGAGTGCCGAGAACGGCTCGTCCATGAGCAGTACGTCGGGGTCGTTGGCCAACGTGCGGGCCAGGGCCGCCCGCTGGCGCATGCCGCCGGATATCTGGTGCGGGTAATAGTCGGCGAATTCGTCCAGCCGGTATTGGGCCAGCAATTCATGCGCTCGCGCCAGGCGCTCGGCTCGCGACACGCCTTGGATCTCCTGCCCGAACTCGACATTCTCTCGGATCGTGCGCCAGGGCAGCAGCAAATCCTTCTGCAGCATGAAGGCAACATGGCTGTTCGGCCCGTCGACCGGCTCGTCATCCACCGTGATGCGCCCGTTGGTCGGCCGGTCGAGCCCGGAGGCCATGTTCAACAGCGTGCTCTTGCCGCAACCGCTGGGGCCAATGATCGTCACCACCTCTTGGTCATGGCAGATCAGGCTGAGATCGCGCACCGCCGTGATCATCTGCTTGCGCTGGCGCCGGTTGCCGCGCTGGGGGAATTGCTTGGTGACCTGTTGGAAGGTCAGCCGCGTGGGCTCTGCCACGGAGTCCGGTCTGTCGCCCGGGGCCGTCATCTGCACGACGGTCATGACGGGACCCTGCCGCCGGCACCGAACCAGCGAAGAGTTCCAAATATGGAACGATAGACTATCATTGGAACAGTCTATTGCTGCGCGCGGCTGAGTCAAGCTGAAGGGCGCGATGCTGGGTCATGACTTCAGCAGCGATTTGAGCGGAATGGACGGATCGGCCAACTGATCGGCGGTTACCGGAATGCCCCGCGACATCAGGCGCGTCACGACGCGGATGGCTATGGGGTTGTTGCAGGCATGAACGCCGACCAGGGCACCGTCAACCAGGTAAAAACAGGTCTGATCGTCGCCGTCACGAACGATCGTTGTCGCATGGTCGGGCGGCGTGCCGAGGATCTGAATGTTGGTACCGTGCTGATCGGACCAGAACCAGGGGATGCCTTCCGCCGGGCGGTCGAGGCCGAGCAGGGCATGGCCGACCGCGATGCCCTCGTTCTGGGCGTTGGCCCAGCTTTCCAGGCGACGGTGGTGGCCCGCCAGATCGCTGAAGCGATGGGCGACGTCCCCGACTGCGAAGATCGACGGGTCCTCGGTCTGGCCCCGCGCGTCGACGACGATGCCATTGTCGATTGCCAGGCCCGCCGCCTCGGCCAGTTCGGTGTTGGGCACGATGCCGATGCCGATCAGCAGCGCATCGGTTTCCAGTGTGTGCCCATCGGAAAGTGTGCAGACGATGCGGCCGTCCTTCTCGTCGACCTCGGTCACGCTGGTCTCAAGACGAACGTCGACACCGTTGGACCGGTGAAGGTCGAGCAAATAGGCGCTGAGCAGGTCGCTGGCGGCGCGCGAACACAGGCGTGGCGCGGCTTCAATCACCGCGACCTCACAGCCCAGCTTGCTTGCGGTCGCGGCGACCTCGAGCCCGATCCAGCCGCCGCCGATGATCGTCAGGTGGCCGCCATCCCGCAGGGTCGCGCGCAGCGCGTTGGCATCGGCCAGGTCGCGCAGCGTATGGACCCGGTTCGCGATCGCCTCCGGCATGGGCAGCAGGCGTGGCCGCCCGCCCGTCGCCAAGACCAGCCGGTCATAGGGGATCGCGCCATCGTCCAGCAGAACCTGCTTCTGCTCCCGGTCAATGGATCGGGCAGATTGGTTGGGCCTGAAGTCGATGTCCAGCCCGTCAAACACGTCGTGGGAGAACAGGTGGACACTGTCGTCCGCCGCCTCGCCGGCCAGCACCTCCTTGGAGAGCGGCGGCCGTTCGTAAGGCCGGTGCGGTTCGTCGCCGATCAAGGTCAGCGCGCCGCCATAGCCCTTGTCGCGCAGCGTCTTGGCGACCCAGCCGCCGGCTTGGCCGGCCCCTACGATGACGATGGATTCGGTCACGCCAAAGCCCCGCTCACTTGGCCTTTTGCCGGCGGGTTTCGCCGTCGATTCCGCCGGCTATGGCCCATTCGGCGAAGTTGGCGGTGCTGCGCTGCCATTCCTTCGGCTGCCAGGCGTCGGTGCAATAATCCTCGTTGGCGTAGTACTCCGCCAAGCCACCGCAGGGATTGTGGAAGTACCAGAAATAGGCCGACGAGATCGGGTGACGGCCGGGGCCGATCTGGGTCGGCCAGCCCTTGCCGCTCATATGCACGCCGCCACCGAAGACCTCGTGGATATCGCGCACGGTGAAGGCGACGTGGTTCAGCCCGCGCTTCTTGTCCGGCGTCTGCAGCAGGAACAAATTGTGGTGCCCGCCCTCCGCCTTGCAGCGAAGGAAATAGCCAGCCTTCGGATAGCTGTCGGAAACGCGGAAGCCCAGCACGTCCGTGTAGAACGCCAACGTCGCCTCGATATCGGCGGTGAAAAAGACCACATGGCCGATCGAGATCGGGTGCGCCCTCTCGTAGACCGGGCTGCGTTCATCGATGCGTGTGACATTGCCGGCCGTGTTGGTCGGAGAGCCGCCGACCTGCGGGTCGTGCCGCCGACTGACCTGCAGCTTCAGGCCCATGCCGTTGGGGTCGCTGATGGTCACCCAGCCGTCACCCTCGCGGAAATCCGGCCGCGCCCGCAGCGCATCGCGCGCCTCCGCCAAGGCGGCATCGTCCGCGAGGCCCCACACGACTTCTCGCAAGGTCGGGCCGTCCTCGAAGGCGGGCGGCAGATCGGCGGCATCGATAGGGCGCACACGCACTTCCCCGCCATCCAGCGTTGTCCAGATCTTGGCGTCGGCCTGGTCGTTCGCGCGGGCCAGGCCCCAGTCGTCCAGAAAACGTTCGCATTCCGGGATGTCAGTCACCCCGAAGGTGACACCGTCAATGCCGGTGAAGCGCATGGTAGATCTCCTGACTATCCGGCGTGCGGCATGGGTTCGCGCGCAAGCGCGCGGTGATAGCGCAACGAGCGCGACAGCGCGGCGGCCGCCTTTACGACCTTGTCGACCAGGGCATCGAACGCCGGGTCGGACGACGGCGCACCCCGCAACGTCACGTTCACCGCCCCGACGGACAGGCCGCTCTGGTCGCGCACCGGTGCGGCAATCGTCGAGATGCCTTGCTCGAAGAACGAATCGCTCACCGCGTAGCCCCGCTTGGCGTCCAGCACCAGCATCGCGGCCAGCGCATCGACGGTCCGGGGCGTTTGTTCGGTGAAGGCCGACATGTCCTGGCCGTTGAAAAGCTGGTCCAACTCATCCTTCGGCATGTCGATCAGGCTCATCCGGCCCAGAACGGTGCCGTGAACCGGCAGACGCGTGCCGATCTGCAAGGCGCTGGCAAAGGGCGACTTGCCTTGCGCCTTTTGCACGACCACGACGTCGACACCGTCGCGCAGAACCAGGTGGCTGGCCAGACCGCTCTGATCGCTCAACTGGTCCAGCACCGGCCGGCCCAGCTCGCTGATGTCCAGCGATGCCAGACATTCAAAGCCCAGGCTGAGGATCGCCAGGCCGGGACGGAACGACGAGCCGCCCTCAAGCCGTTCCAAGAGGCCGAGATGTTCCAACGCCTGAACCAGGCGATAGACGGTCGTGCGCGGCAGGCCCAGCTCGCGGGCGATTTCCGGCGGGGCGATGCTGCGCCGCCCGGCATTGAACATTTGCAAAATGCGGATACCGCGTTCCAACCCGGGAACGGGATAGGCCGGTTCGGACTTGCGCTCCGCCGTCATTCGGCCGCCTCTGCGGGGGCGGCGTCGTTCAGGGCCGCGACCTGGGTGCGCGCGTGTTTTTCCATGACCCGGCGCAGGCGGCTCAAACCGACATCGTGCTGATAGAGGAACTCGTGGCCGCGCGCGTCGGGCGCCATGCGCTCCAGAACCACACGGTCCTGCTCCAGCACTGCCCAATGCAGGCCTTCCAGCCGATTGCGGTACAAAAAGCGCCAGACGTCCCGCTGCCAGCCCTGAACCTTGCGGACACGCCAGAAGAAGACCTGGGTGTGGTTTTCGTCCATCGGCGTGGCGAAGCCGATGATGTAGAATGAGCCGCCGGGCCCGTGCTGCTTGCGGTAGGGGATCGACAGGCGCAGCCAGATCGCGCCGCTTTCACCATATTCGACCCAGTCGAAATTGACGTCCTTCTGGCCCGTCTTTTCGAAGATGAAACCAGTATCGGTCTTGCGGACCCGCATGTCCGCCTGCTTGTCGCCGAAGGCCATGGAGTGGGATTGCGCGTGCAGATAAGCGCCATGCATCGGGTCCATGACATTGTCGACCGCATAGCGGTAGTTGCACTTCCACACGGCGGTGCAGAGGAACGCGCTGTAATCGTCGGACGTGAGCTGTTCGGGCAGATCCAGCGCCGGCGGTTCGGCATGCAGCGCGTCGCCGAAATAAAGGAAAATGGCGTCGTTCCGCTCTTCGGCAGGATAGGACTTCACGCAGGACTGGCCGACCAGGGGGCAATCATTCACCGCCGGTACGTCGACGACCGTGCCGGTGCCGTCGACCTCGACCCCGTGATACCAGCAGGCCAGCCGGTCGCCCAAGTTCCAGCCCATGGACAGCCGGGCGCCGCGATGGGGGCAGCGATCCTCGATGGCGTGGACTTGCCCGTCGGCGTCGCGCCAGACGACGATGTTCTGGGACAGGCGTGTAATGCCGACCGGCGCGCCCTGCACCGCCCAGCTTGGCAGCACCGGGTACCATAGGTTCAAAAGACCCTTGTTCAGCCTGTCCTCGGCCAGGGCCTCAAGCGTGTCGGTCGTCATCGTCCTGTCTCCCCCTGCCTAGTAGCCCAGCCGGGCCATCTCGGTCTTGAACCGGTCCTCGGTCCACGGCGTGCCCTCGGGCGACATGACGCCCAACTCATTGATGCGCGCGACGAGCGGTGCCAGGTCGTAATGCCCTTCGCCGAACGCCGTTTCGATCGCGTCGCCAAGCGCGTTTTCGTAAGCCGAGGGCGGTGCGGCCCGGGTTTGCCAGACGATGTTCTCCGCCTCGGCAGGGATCTCGACCTGGCCCTTGCCGGCGATCTTGTTCGGGGTCGGCGCGGCCCAGCTTTTCAGATGCGGGTTGTGGTCCATGACAATTGGCCCTCCTAAACCTCGATCATGATGCGGCCGTTTTCCTCGCGCACTGGAAAGGTGACCAGATCACGTTCGCCCGGCTCGGCCAGGCATTTGCCGCTGGGAATGTGGAACAGGGCGCCGTGCAAGGGGCATTCGACCTCCTCGCCCTCGACGAACCCCATGCTCAGAAGCGCGTAGGCGTGCGGACAGATATCTTCCATGGCGTAAAGCTTGCCGCCGACCCGATAGACACCGATTTCCTGATCGGCGACTTTCACCGATATCGGCTCTTCCTCCGCGATCTCGTCCGCCGCCCCGACATCGTGCCACATGCGGGCCTCCGCCTCCGTTCCATATTTGAAACTCTGATCCTTTTTTGAAACTATCACGGATCGGCGCCCCTTTTCAATCAGCAACTTGCGTCGCGCGGGAAGCGTCAGCACCATAACGCCACCTCAACGACTAAAGACGGAATCCTAATGCTCACGGTAGAGACCCCGGCGGCCGGTGTGGCCCTGTTGCGATACGAGCGGCCGGAGGCCCGCAATGCACTGTCCGCCGGCATTCGTGCGGATATGGCGGAGCGGTTGGAGGTGCTGGACGCCAACAGTGACATCCGGGCGATCATCCTGACCGGGACGGAAAAGGCCTTCGCCGCCGGCGCGGACCTGGCCGAGATGGCGGAGGCCGGCCCGGTGGAGATGCTGAACCGCAATACCGGCGTCGTCTGGGATCGGATCGCCAATGTCTCAAAGCCGCTGATCGCGGCGGTAAACGGCTTTGCGCTCGGCGGCGGCTGCGAACTGGCCATGCATTGCGACATCATCATCGCCGGCGAGGGTGCGCGGTTCGGCCAGCCGGAGCCGAAGGTGGGGCTGATGCCCGGCGGCGGCGGCACCCAGCGCCTGACCCGGGCGGTCGGCAAGTTCCGCGCCAATCTGTACCTGATGACCGGCCGCCTGTTCGACGCAAGAACCGCCCTGGAGATGGGTTTGGTCAGCGAGGTGGTCGCCGACGATGCGGTCGTCGATACGGCGATTGAGATTGCGGGCGAAATTGCCGCGCTGCCGCCCGTGGCCCTGAAGTCGATCAAGCAGGCGGTTCGCATGGCCGACGCCGCGCCCTTGGACCAGGCCCTGGCGTTTGAACGCAGGGCTTTTCAGTTCCTGTTCGCCACCGACGACAAGCGCGAGGGCATCTCGGCCTTTATGGAAAAGCGCAAGCCCGTCTTCGACGGCCGCTAACGGGCGCTTTCGCCCATCGCCACGATCGGGTAGGGGTAGCGCGGGCCGTTCGCTAACTGGGGAAATCGATGGTCGACTTCGCAACCGATCAAGCTGTTATCGGCGTCGTGGGGGCCGGTGCCATGGGGCAGGGCATCGCCCAGGTCGCGCTCACCGGCGGCTTGCATGTCACGCTCTACGATCTCGACGCGGCGGCCCGGCAGAAGGCGGGCGAACAGATCGCCACGCGGCTGGACCGGCTGGTCGAGAAGGGCAGGATGGCCGCCGAGGCAGCCGCGGACGCGAAGGCTCGCCTGACCGTGGCCGACAGCTTGGACGGTTTTGCCAATGCCGACGCGGCGGTCGAGGCCGTGACCGAGGATGTCGCGGTCAAACGCGCCATCTTCGAACAGCTCGAAGGCTTGGTCGGGCCGGACTGCCTGCTGGCATCCAACACCTCGTCGATCCCGATCGCGCGCATCGCCGCCGGCGCCAAGCGGCCCGGCCGGATCGCGGGCATGCATTTCTTCAACCCGGTGCCGCTGATGGCGCTGGTCGAACTGGTTGAGGCTCGCCAGACGGCGCCGGAGACCTTGGACGCACTTTCCGCCCTTGCCCACCGGATGGGGCGCACGCCGGTGCGGGTGAAGGACACGCCCGGCTTTCTGGTCAATCTCGGCGGCCGCGCTTACGTCACCGAGGCTCTGCACATCGTCCAGGAGGGGGTTGCAACGCCGGCACAGATCGATGCCGTGATGCGCGATTGCTGCGGCTACCGCATGGGGCCGTTCGAGCTGATGGATTTGACCGGCATCGACGTCAACTTTCCGGTCACCGAGATCATCCATCGCGGCTTTTTCTACGATCCGCGCCTGCGCAGCACGCCCGATCACCGCTCCCTGTTGGATGCCGGCCGCCTGGGCCGCAAGACCGGTGCCGGGTTCTTCACCTATGAGGACGGCAAGCCGGTGGAACAGCCGGTCGACCTGATCACCAACGCCGAGCCGCCGGCCAAGATCGTCCTGCTGGTCGACGATCCTGAACTGACGGATTTGGCGCTGGCGGCCGAGATCGAAATCTTTTCCGTCGACGATGGCGAAAGCCCGATCGTGACCGCCCTGCCGCGCGGCCGGGACGCAACGCAAGCCGCCTTCGACACCGGCGTGGACCCGTCGCGACTGGTTGCGATCGACACCGAGTTCGATACGTCGAAGCTGCTGGTCGTCATGGTGCCGCCGGGGGCCGATTTCGACAATTTGCAAAGCGTGGCGGCCTGGCTGGCCGCCAGCGGGGTCACGGTCACGGCGATCCAGGATTCGCCCGG
>JBCBSH010000169.1:0-10252 GCA_039819285.1 Pseudomonadota bacterium | reverse complement strand
CGTAGCCGTTGGAGAAAGTGATGGTCTGCTGCCGTTCCTCGGTGATCGACATGCCGGCCATGATCAGGTCGTACCGCCCGTTCAACAGGGCCGGGATCATGCCGTCCCAGTCCTGGGCGACGAACTCGCAGGTGCGGCCCAGCTCAGCGCACAGCGCCAGCCCCAGCTCGATCTCGAAGCCGATCAGATCGCCCGAGGCATCGGTCGCGTTCCACGGGGGGTAGGCACCCTCCGTACCGATGCGCAGCACGTCGTCCTGAGCGTGAGCACCGGTCATGCCAATTGCCATTGCGGCGGCCGCTAGGCCAAATGTCCGTCGAATCGTCATTGAAGACTCCCGTATTATCGATGTTTTCTTCCTGCGGCTTTGCCGCAATTAGCGCATTTGAGGCCAGATTTTTGAACTTGGTCAAGCCTGACCGTGCAACGTCCTAATAGTTGGTCGCCAGAAACTGGCGGCATCTTGCTGATGTCGGATTGTCGAAAACCTTCGCCGGCGGCCCCTCTTCCTCAACCTTGCCCTCGTGCAGGAACAACACCCGGTCGGATACCTCACGGGCAAAGCGCATCTCGTGTGTGACCAGCAGCATGGTGTTGCCTTCCACCGCCAACTGCCGGATCACCCGAAGCACCTCGCCCACCAGTTCCGGGTCCAGGGCCGAGGTCGGTTCGTCGAACAGCATCACTTTCGGCCGCATGGCGAGCGCGCGCGCGATCGCGGCGCGCTGCTGCTGGCCGCCGGACAGATGGCTGGGATACTGATCGCGCTTGTCCGCGATCCCAACCTTCTCCAGCAGGGCCTCGGCCCGGCCGATCGCCTCGCCCCTCGGCTCCTTCAGGACGTGAACCGGGCCCTCGATCACGTTTTGAAGGACGGTCATGTGGGACCAGAGGTTGAAGCTTTGGAACACCATGCCCAGGCGGGCGCGGATACGGTCGACCTGGCGATTGTCCGCCGGCTCGGCGCCATGGCGGCCACGCCGCATCTCGATCTTCTCACCCGTCACCCAGACATCGCCCGAATCGGGCGTCTCCAACAGGTTGATGCAGCGCAGGAAGGTAGATTTGCCGGAGCCCGACGACCCGATCAGGGAGATGACATCCCCCTCATGCGCGGTCACCGAGATGCCTTTCAGCACCTCCAGCGCACCAAAGCTCTTATGGATGTCGCGGGCGACGAGGGCCGCGTCGGATGGGCTGTCAACTGTGGTCACGGGGGCAAAGGCTAGTGCAGGTTTCGCCGTTTTGCCTAGTTGAATCTTCGATTCACGGCGCCGGTAAGTCTTCCAACCGCGCGTTGAGGGCGTCGTATTCGGCGCTGCCCGGCTCCAAAAGGTCTTGTAGCCGGGTCCAGCGATCGCGGGCTGTCTCGAAGTCCTCGCGCCTCGCGGCGGCCTCGCCCAGGAACAGCAATGCGGTAGGGTCGTCGGGCGACAGTACCACCAGACGGCCCAGCACCGGCTCAAGCCCGCCCGGTAGCGGCCCGCCAGCCCAGCCCGCCAGCAGCCGATCGGCGATCTGCGAAAGGATGGCGGCATCATCCGGCGTGTATTCCATGGCCCGGCTGAGCGCCGCGTTTGCGTCTTCCGGTCGTCCCAGGACCTGATAGGCGTTGGCCAGGCGAAGCCAGCCATCGACGTCGTCAGGGGCCGCCTCAAGGCGCGCCGCCAGACCGCCGACCATGCCCTCGATCATGGCGGCTTGCTGCTCTTCCGTCATCTCGTCGATCGCCGCCATGCCTTCGGGGCCCAGCATTGCCGGCCCGACCAGATAGGGCTGCGGATCGATGCCGGCGGCCGCCGCCGTCTGCTCGATGCGCAGGCGCAGGGCATCGGCCCAACTGGCGCCCGGCGGCGTTTCGATCGCCAAGTCCGACCATTGCCGCAGGGCGTCCTCCGCATCGCCGCGCTGGGCGGTCGCCAAGGCCAGGTAGTAACGGGCGCGCGGATCGCCCGGCCGCGCCGCCAGCGTCTGTTCAAAGCCGATGCGGGCTTCCTCGGTGACCGTGCCCTCGTTCGCGTTCACGGTCGCCTCCGCCCAGGCACCCGTGACGGCGGGGTCGGTGCCGCCGATCTGGCCCATCGCCCGGGCGTAAGCCGCCGCCGCCTCGCCCCAGCGCTCAAGCGCCGCGTAGCGGGCGCCAAGCTCGACCCAGCCGTCGATGTTTTCGGGTTGCCGTTGCAACTGTTCGGCCATCGCGTCGGCCGCCGCCAGCTCGGCCGCGAACGCCTCGACCGGCGCCATGTCACGCTGGGCAAAGGGCTGCGATGGCAAGTCCGGCGATCCGGTCAGCACGTACGCAACCAACGCGGCGGCGGGGACGAAGGCGGCCAGAAGCAGGACCGACCACCGGCCACCATTCCGCCGCCCGGCCAGTCGTTGGCCTCGCTTGCCGGCGCTCAACACGCGCCGGCCGATCTCAGTGCGCGCCGCCTCCGCTTCCACGTCCCCAATCAGCCCGCGGTCAAAATCCCGGTCAATTTCCGCCAACTGGTCACGGTAAACGGCGAGATCGAATTCCGACCGGTCGACCGTTTCGGCCGGCCGCAGCAGCGGGCGGACAACCAGCATCACAACACCTGCCGTCAGGATGGCCGCCAAAATCCAGAACAGCATCAAGCGTCGGCGTCCTTGCCATCCGCCTGCCGGCCCAGCAGACGGTTCACGGCCGCGCGTTCCTCGGGCGTCAGCGGATCGGGCTCAGGCTTCAAGGCCCGGCGGCGCAGGCCCCAGGCCACCCCAAAGACGCCGATCAACAGCACCAGCCCCGGCCCGAACCAGAGCAGATAGGTTCCCGGGCGCAGGGGCGGGCGCAGCAGCACATAGTCGCCATAGCGGTCGACGAGAAACTCCAGCACCTCGGCGTCGCTGTCGCCGGCCACCAGGCGGTCGCGGATGGCCCGGCGCATGTCGGCGGCGATCTGGGCCGGGCTGTCGTCGATCGACTGGTTCTGACAGACGACGCAGCGCACCTCGAGCGACAGGTCGCGGGCGCGCTGTTCAAGAACCGGATCGTCCAGCATCTCCTCCGGCTCCAGCGCCAGGGCGGGAACCGCGAGCAGCAGCGCCAAAACGACGAAGAGCCGCCTCATTGGCCGAGCGACGCCAACAGCGGGCGAATGTCGCGATCGAGGATGGCCGGCGTCAGCGGGCCGGCAAAGCGATAGCGAATGCGCCCGTCGGCATCGATCACGAAGGTTTCCGGCACGCCCGTGACGCCCCAATCAACGCCCGCCCGTCCGTCACGGTCCAGGCCCACACGGGCAAATGGGTCGCCATGGCGTGCCAGCCAGTCGGCGGAGTCGGCGGGATCATCGCGATAGTTGATGGCGTGGATGGTCACGCCGTCATCGGACAGCCCCATCAGCAGCGGGTGTTCGGCCAGGCAGGGCAGACACCAACTGGCGAACACGTTCACCAGAATCGGCTCGCCGGCTAAAAGATCGGCATCGGTCAGCCCACCCGCGTCTCGGGTGCGGCCGGGAATGCCCGGCAGGTCCGTCGACGGCACGGCCTGGTCGATCAGGGCCGACGGCAGGGCGGACGGATCGCGGCCCTCCAGCAGGGGCACGGCAAGCCAGATGGCCAGGGCCACGAAAACCGTCAGCGGAACCATGTAAACCAAACGCCGCACGTCGCTACTCCGCCGGCTGAACCGAGGCGCCTATCTTGGCGCGGCGCGGCGCGCCGACGCGCAAGCGGCGATCCGTCAGGCTGACGAACCCGCCCAGCACCATGATCACCGATCCGACCCAGATCCACGGCACCAGCGGGTGATGCCAGGCCCGGATCACCCAGCGCCCACCGTCGCGCGGTTCGCCCAGCGCGACGTAAATGTCCGCCAACCATGTCGTCGCGATGGCGGCCTCAGTCGTGGCCATTTGGGCGATGGGGTACCAGCGCTTCTCTGGCGTCAGGACAAACTGATTGCCGTCCGCTTCGGCCACGAGCCGCCCTTGGTTGGAGATGTAGTTCGGCCCCTGGACGTCCCGGACACCGTCGAAAGTCAGGACATAGCCGGCGATTTCGATCTGTTCGCCCGGCGCCATGATTTCGATGACCTCGGCCCGAAACACGCTGGTCCCGACCATGCCGAGAATGGCGATGCCAAGGCCGGCATGGGCCAGGGTCAGGCCATAGGCGCTGCGCGGCAGTCCGGTAAAGCGCTGCCAACTGGCGGCAAGTGGGATGCGGAACAGGCGGATACGTTCTGCCATCTCGGTCAGCGCGCTGGCCACCAGCCACAGGCCCATCGCCACGCCCAGCACGGCGAGAACGGGGCCACCGGCCCAGAACCAGACCGCGCCGAGGGCGACGACGATCACCACGACCGCGGCGAACCAGAGCCGGCCGAGCGCCGCGCGCAGGTCGCCCCGTTTCCAGGCCAGCATCGGCCCGATGCCCATGGCCGCCACAAGCGGTACGGCAAGCGGGATGAAAACAGCGTTGAAGAAGGGCGGTCCGACCGAGACAAGTCCCCCGCCCACAGCGTCCAGAAGCAAGGGATAGAGCGTGCCGACAAGCACTGTCAGCGTCGCGGTCACCAGCAGCAGATTGTTCACGATCAACCCACCCTCGCGGCTGATCGGCGCGAACAAGCCACCGCCCTGAAGGCGCGGTGCGCGGATCGCGTAGAGAGCCAGCCCGCCGCCCAAGGCCAGGATCAACAGCACCAGGATGAAGATGCCCCGCTCCGGGTCCACGGCAAAGGCGTGCACCGAGGTCAGCACGCCCGATCGCACCAGGAAGGTGCCGAGCAGCGACAGGCCGAACGTCACGATGGCCAACAAAATGGTCCAGCTTTTCAGCGTGTCGCGCTTTTCGACCACGATGGCCGAATGCAGCAGTGCAGTGCCCGTCAACCAGGGCATCAGGCTGGCGTTTTCCACCGGGTCCCAAAACCACCAGCCGCCCCAGCCCAACTCGTAATAGGCCCACCACGACCCCAGCGCGATGCCGAGCGTCAGGCCGCACCAGGCCGCCAGGGTCCAGGGCCGCACCCAGCGCGCCCAGGCGGCATCGACACGGCCTTCGATCAGCGCGGCGATGGCGAAGGAAAACGCCATCGAAAAGCCGACATAGCCGAAATAGAGGAACGGCGGATGGAACGCCAATCCCGGGTCTTGCAACAGCGGGTTCAGGTCCGTGCCGTCCAGCGGCGGCGGGTCGACCCGCAGGAACGGGTTGGACGTGGCCAGAATGAACAACAGAAAGCCAACGCCGATCAGCCCTTGAATGCCCAGCACCCGGGCCTTCAAGGTCGGCGGCAGGTTCCGGCCGAACAGCGCGACCATCGCCCCGAACAGGGCCAGGATCAGCACCCACAGAACCATGGATCCTTCGTGGTTCCCCCAAACGCCGGTGATCTTGTACAGCATCGGCTTGGCCGAATGGCTGTTGTGGACGACGTTGGAAACCGTGAAGTCGCTGACGATGAAGGCGTACATCAGGGCCAGAAAGGCCAGCAGCAAAAGACCGAATTGGCCGACGGCAGCCGGATTGGCCACGGCCATCCAGCGGGCCTCGCCCCGCGCCGCGCCGACCAGCGGCAGGGTGCCCTGCACGAGCGCGAGCACGAACGCCAGGATCAGGGCAAAATGGCCAAGTTCCGGAATCATGGCTGAACCAGGCTGTCGGTGCCGTAGTGATCGTCAACCGTCGACGCCTCCACTCCGGCTGCTGCCGGCGCGATGAGGGGGCCGTGGCCCGCGCGTTCCAGCGCCTCGGCAACCTCCGGCGCCATATAGGTTTCGTCGTGCCGCGCCAAGACCGTGTCGGCGACGAAGACACCGTCGGGCGACAGTATGCCCTCGGCCACCACGCCCTGCCCTTCGCGGAACAGGTCGGGCAATATGCCCTCGTAACGGACCAACTGGTCGTAGGCCGTGTCCGTCACCAGGAACTCGACCGTCAGGCCATCGCCGACGCGTTCCACGCTGTTGGCAGCCACCAGGCCGCCGAGCCGGATGCGGCCATCTAGCGGTACCGATCGTTCGGCGATGTCGGTCGGCGACCGAAAGAAGGCGAGGCTGTCGTCAAAGGCGGTCAAAACCAGCGCAGTGGCAGTGCCCAGCCCGACGGCGCACAGGCCAAGCCAGACCATGCGGCGGCGTTTACGCGTCAGGGCCATCGTCCGCCCTTCCGCGCCTCGCCTGTTCCAACAGCGTCAACATGCGCTCGGCGGACCGCAATCGCCGTACCGACAGGACCAGCAGGCCGACAACGACCAGCGTGGCCAAACCGTAGGCCGGCCAAACATAGGCCGCATATCCGCCCATCTCAAAAAACGTACCCATTGACGGTTCACTCAAACTCCCGCCTGTCCCGGCAGATTACATCAAGGACAGTTTATGCCGCTTTCAATAATGAGTGTTGTGTGCGGCGACGGTTTGACGCTTGCGCGGTATCGGCTCGCTCACTCGCCGGCAGCTTGGAACAGGCGCAGCACCTCGACCTTGCGCCATGTCAATTCAGCCCGCGTGCGCACCAGCGCAAGAACGGCGAACAAAAGCGTGAAGGCCAACGCCATAACCAGGAGCGGTATCAGCATGGCCGTGTCCATCGCCGGCCCGTCGAACCGTCCGACGCTGGCCGGCTGGTGCAAGGTGTTCCACCAATCGACGGAGAACTTGATGATGGGCAGGTTCACCGTGCCGACCAGGACCAGAACGGCGCCAACACGCAACCCACGCTCGGCGTCATCGAAAGCACCGACCAGCGCGATATAGCCGAGATAGAGAAAGAAAAGGATCAAAACGCTGGTTAGCCGTGCGTCCCAGACCCACCAGGTGCCCCACATCGGCTCGCCCCACAGGCTGCCGGTCACCAGGCACAGCGCGGTGAAACCGGCGCCGACGGGTGCGACCGCCTTGGTAAACAGGCCGGCCAGCGGATGTTTCCAAACGAGATAGGCAGTGCTGGCCAACGCCATCGCGCCATAGACCGCCATCGACAGCCAGGCGGACGGCACATGGACATACATGATGCGCACCGCCTGGCCTTGCTGATAGTCCGGCGGTGACGCGATCAGGGCGAGATAAAGCCCGACGGCGAGCAACAGGGCGGTCGCCCCTGCCAGCCATGGCAGCAGCCGCGCCGAGAGCCGCATGAAGCGGGCGGGATTGGCAAACCGATGCATCGGCGCCTGTCATACGCCGACTTGGCGTTAGGGGAAAGTCAATCCAGCACCTGACGAATTGCCGCTGCGGCCGCGACGGGCGCCAAAGGCAGTGCCGCTGCCAGCAATCCCGCCAGGAACAGCAGGTTGGGGCGCGGGCTCAACCCCAGCGCGGCGGCGTCAATGGCCCCCACCGCAAAGATCAGCGGCGGAACGAACAACGGCAGGACCAATAGCGCCAGCAAGGCGCCGCCTCTTCGGGCGCCCAGGATCAGGGCGGCGCCGATACCGCCGATCAGGCTGAGCACCGGCGTGCCCATTGCCAGGCTGGCGATCATCACGCCATAGGCACCGGTCGGCAGTTGGATCAACGCGCCCATCACCGGCGCCACGATCAACAGCGGCAGCCCGGTGACAAGCCAGTGGGCGGCAATCTTCGCCACCGCGATCGCCTCGGCCGACACGCCGGCCAGCAAGAGTTGGTCGAGCGTGCCGTCCTCGTAATCCGCCTGGAACAGCCGCTCCATGGACAACAGCGTGGCCAACAGCGCCGAAACCCAGATCAGCCCCGCCGCGACACGACCCAGAATCTCGGGTTCCGGCCCAATGCCAAACGGAAACAGCGTGACCGTCACCACGAAGAAGGCCAGTGCCGCGCCCGCGTCCGTGCCCGACCGCAACACCAAGGTCAGGTCGCGGCGGATCAAATGCCACAGCGCCCTCATCCCCCGGCCGTCCGTTGCCCGGGCCGGTGATCTTCAAGATCGAGCGTCTCGGCACCGGCGATCGTCAAGTCCTGATGGGTGGCGACCACCACGCCGCCGCCTGACGCCTGATGGCGACCAATCTCGCCCTCCAACCGACGAACACCCTCGCGATCGAGCGCCACCGACGGCTCGTCCAGCAGCCAGATACGCGCCGGGGCGACCAGCAGCCGACCAAGACTCAGCCGCCGTTTTTGCCCGGCGGACAGGATGCGGCCCGGCAGGTCCGCCAGCGCCTCTATGTCGAAGGCCTCCAAGGCAAGTTCGGCCCTGGCGCGCGCCTCGCGCCGGTCCGAAAGCCGCGCCCAGAAGACAAGATTCTCCAGCGCCGTCAGCGTCGGCTTCACCGCATCGTTGTGGCCGACATAGCCGAACAGCCTCTGCCGGTCGTCCGGCGACGGCTCGGTTCGAACCGATCCCATCAGAGGCTTTAGCAGGCCGGCCAACAGGCGCAGCAGGCTGGATTTGCCGGCCCCGTTTCGGCCGACAACGACGATCGCGCCGCCGGCGTCAAGCCGCAGCGAGACTTCGCGAAAAACCAGGCGTCCGGCGCGTTGGCAGGCGACGTTTTCAGCGGTGAGAATCGTCATCGCCGACCGCTATAGCACGGCGGCAGATTGGAAAAGCCGGATTCCGGGCAAAAAAAGGCCACCGCCAGGGGTCAGAGAAGCGGTGGCCTTAAGGGTCCAGCGATGCACTTGCGGAGGCTTATCGGGACCCGCTCGGTACGGCGGACTCGCAAAACGCCGCACCAAGATCGTCCTTGTTTAAGGGACTGAAATCGAAGCTAACCTCGGATCGTGGCGAAATTGTGATTCTGATCTCACCCTATCCGAGAAGGTTGACGATGGCTAGGGGTTTTTTCGACGGTCCTCAATGACGATGCCATCGTTGGGCAATTCACCGGTCGCGACCAGGCTTACAGAACCACGCAGCTTCGTAACTGATTGAAGTGTATCGCTAATTTTGCCAACAAGACTTGGATCATCGACGTTTTCTGTCTCGACGATCAGATCCATGCGATCGCTGCCAGCCTCCAATGTTACGACCAGGCGTGCCCTGGCCGCGGACCCGTGTCGGTCGACGATTTGGGCGACCTGACGGGGGTGGACGAACATGCCCTTCACCTTGGTGGTCTGGTCCGCCCGACCCAGCCAACCGCGTATGCGGGGCGCGGTTCGTCCGCACGGGCTGGCGCCGGGCAGAATGGCGGACAGGTCCCCGGTGGCAAAGCGGATCAGCGGGTATTCGCGGCTGAAGCTCGTGACCACGACCTCGCCGACCTCGCCGTCCGGCACCGGGTCGCCGGTGCCCGGCCGTACGATTTCGACCAGAACGCCCTCATCGACAATCAGGCCCTCGCGCACCGCGCTCTCATAGGCGATCAGCCCGATATCGGCGGTGCCGTAGCTTTGGGTCACGGCGATGCCGCGTTCCTCATAAACGGCAACCAACGCCGGAAACAGTGGCCCGCCCGAAACATGGGCCAGTTCGATCGAGCCGGCGTCGAGGTCCATGTCGTCGGCTTTTTCGAGGATGACCTTCAAGAAGTCCGGCGTGCCGACGTAAGCCCGGGGCCTGATGTCGGCGATCGCTCTCGCCTGAAGCTCCGTGTTGCCGACACCGGCCGGCACGACGGCGCAGCCGAGCGCGTGGGCGCCGGTTTCGAACATCACTCCCGCCGGCGTGAAGTGATACGAAAAGCAGTTATGGACGATGTCGCGTTCGCGCACACCGGCGGCAAACAGGGCGCGGGCCATGCGCCAATAGTCCGGGTTCGCGCCCTCAGCGTCATAGATCGGCCCGGGCGAGGCGAAGATCCGATGCAGGCGGCCGGGTGGCACGGTTGTGAAGCCGCCGAACGGCTTCGCCCCCGCCTGCAGGTCCGGCAATTCGGCCTTCCGCGTAACGGGCAGCGACGCCAACGCCTCGCGGCTGGTCACTGCGTCGGCATCGATGTCGGCGAACAGCCTGCCATAGGCGGGCGCCCGGCGCTTTGCCAGGGACACTTGTTCCGGCAGTGCGGCCAGCAAGGCGGCCTCGCGGTCCTCGGGCGCGCGGGTCTCCAGCGCGTCGTAGTAGTTGGACTGCATAGGATCAGAGCCAGCGCTTGCGTCGTTTGAAGCTTTTCAGGTTCTTGAAGCTGCGGCGCTCGCCTCCGCCGCCGCCGAGATAGAATTCCTTCACGTCCTCGTTGGACTTCAACTGTTCCGCCGTCCCGTCCAGCACGACCTTGCCGTTTTCCATGATGTAGCCATAGCTCGCGGCCTCCAGCGCCATGCGCGCGTTTTGCTCGACCAGCAGGATCGTGATGCCGTCCTTGTTGAGGGTCGTCACGACATCGAACATCTGCTGGGTGAGCAGCGGCGAC
>JBCBSH010000168.1:0-10292 GCA_039819285.1 Pseudomonadota bacterium | reverse complement strand
GCACGATCCGCCCGCTGGATGTCGGTACGATCGTTGAGTCCGTGAAGAAGACCAACCGGTTGGTCAATGTCGAGGAGGGCTGGCCGTTTGCCGGCATCGGCTCGGAACTTGCGGCGACCATGATGGAACACGCCTTCGATTATCTGGATGCCCCTGTGGCGCGGATTGCCGGTGCGGACGTGCCCATGCCCTACGCGGCCAATCTGGAGGCCTTGGCCTTACCCCAGGTCGCCGACATCGTTGAGGCGGCCAAGGCCGTCAGCTACCGGTAACGCCGCGAAGGAGGGGAAGTCATGCCCATCAAGATCCTGATGCCGGCGTTGTCGCCGACCATGACCGAGGGTAATCTGGCCGCCTGGCACAAGAAGGAAGGCGACGCCGTCGAGATCGGCGACGTGATCGCCGAGATCGAAACCGACAAGGCGACCATGGAGGTCGAGGCGGTCGACGAAGGCGTGCTGGGCAAGATCGTCGTGCCCGAGGGCGCGGAGGAAGTGCCGGTCAACGCCGTTATTGCCGTGATGCTGGAGGAGGGCGAGGACGCCTCCGCCCTTGACGGTGTCGATGTCGCAGGTGGAGATGCGCCGGCCGAAGCGCCTGCACCGGAGCCTGCCGAAACGCCGACGGCCCAAACGCCGCCACCGCCGGCGGCTCCACAGCCGGCGGCCCCGGCTCCGGCACCAGCCCCAGCCGCCAAGGCAGCCGATGGCGCGCGCATCTTCGCCAGCCCGCTGGCGCGTCGCATGGCGAGCCAAGAGGGGCTCGATCTCGGCCAGATCGCCGGCAGCGGCCCGCACGGGCGGATCGTCAAGAGTGACATTGAAGCTGCATTGGCGTCCGGCACCGGCAAAACGCTGGCGGCCGAAGTGGTCGCGCCGGCGCCGGCAGCCGCCAAGCCGGCTTCGGCTCCTGTCGCTGCCGGGCCGGATGCCAAGGCGCTGGCGGACGCCTATGGCATTCCGTACACGGAGGTCAAAAACTCCGGCATGCGCAAGGTCATCGCGCGCCGGCTGGGCGAGTCCAAGCAGACCGTGCCGCATTTCTACCTGACGGTCGCCTGCGAGCTGGACGCCTTGCTTGCCCTGCGGAAGGACCTGAACACCAACGCCGAGGCATCGGGTATCAAGCTGTCCGTCAACGATATGATCATCAAGGCGGCGTCGCTCGCCCTGCGCCGTGTGCCGGCTGCCAACGCCTCTTGGACCGAAGACGCGATCCTGCTTTACGACCGCGTCGACATTTCGGTCGCCGTCGCCACGGAAGGCGGCCTGATCACGCCGATCATCAAGGATGCCGACCGCAAGGGTTTGGGCACCATTTCGTTGGAAATGAAGGATCTTGCCGGGCGGGCGCGCGACGGCACGCTGAAGCCGGAGGAGTTTCAGGGCGGCACCTTCTCGATCTCCAATCTCGGTATGTTCGGGATTAAGGAGTTCGCGGCGATCATCAACCCGCCGCAAGGTTGCATCCTGGCGATCGGCGCCGGCACCCAGCAGCCGGTGGTCAAAGATGGCGCGGTTGCGATCGCGACCATGATGAACGCCACCTTGGCGGTCGATCACCGGGTGGTCGATGGTGCCGTGGGCGCGGAATACATGGCGGCCTTCAAAACGCTGATCGAAGAACCCATCTCCATGATGCTTTAGCGGGAGGTTGCCTTGGATAAGGTCTCCATCGCCGGAAAGCTCGCCCTGATCGACAAGCCCTGGACGCCGAAAATCGTTGGCGAAGTCAACGATTTTGAGGTCAAGCTGGCCTGGCTGGACGGCGACTTCATCTGGCACAGCCATGCCGACGAAGATGAGCTGTTCCTGGTGGTTGAAGGCTCGCTGCGCATGGACTTTCGCGACCGACAAGTCACGGTCGAGTCCGGCGAATTCATCGTCGTGCCCCGTGGGGTGGAGCACCGGCCGCACGCCGACGAGCGGTGCGGCGTCTTGTTGTTCGAGCGGAAGGGTTTGCTGAACACGGGCGACGGCCCGACCAGTGAGCTCACGGTAGAGAGTCCTGAAAGGATCTAATCTGATGGCCGACACCAAGTTCGACCTGATTGTCATCGGCTCCGGCCCCGGCGGCTATGTTGCCGCCATCCGCGCCAGCCAACTCGGCATGAAGACGGCGGTGGTCGAGAGCGAGCATTTGGGCGGCATTTGCTTGAATTGGGGCTGCATCCCGACCAAGGCGCTCTTGCGCTCGTCGGAGATCTACACGCTGCTGCACCATCTCGACCAGTTCGGCTTTTCCGCCAAGGACATCAGCTTCGATGTCGACAAGGTGGTCAAGCGCAGCCGCAAGGTCGCGGGCCAGCTTTCCGGCGGCGTCAAGATGCTGCTGAAAAAGAACAAGATCACCGTGTTCGACGGCTATGGCCGCCTGGCCGGCGGCGGCAAGGTCGCGGTTGAGGGCAGGGACGGCAAGGCGCAGACCTTGGAGGCCAAGAACATCATCGTCGCCACCGGCGCCCGGGCGCGCTCGCTGCCGGGCATGGAGCCGGACGGCAAGCTGATCTGGACCTACAAGGAAGCCATGGTGCCGCCGGATATTCCCAAGCGGCTGCTGGTTATCGGCTCCGGCGCCATCGGCATCGAGTTTGCCAGCTTCTTCAACGCGATGGGCTCGGAGGTCACGGTGGTCGAGATGCTCGACCGCATCCTGCCGGTGGAGGACGAGGAGATCTCGGCCTTCGCCAAGAAGTCGTTCGAAAAGCAGGGCATCCGCATCATCACCGGCGCCAAGACGGAAAAGCTCGACAAGGGCGCATCAACGGTCAAGGCGACCATCGATGCAGGCGGCAAGAAAGAGACGATCGAGGTCGATCGCGTGATCCTGGCCGTCGGCATTACCGGCAATATCGAGGATGTTGGCCTGGACAAGACCAAGATCAAAACCGATCGCGGCCATATCTTGGTCGACCAGTGGCTGCAGACCGACGAACCGGGTGTCTATGCCATCGGCGATGTGGTTGGCCCGCCCTGGCTCGCCCACAAGGCCAGCCATGAGGGCGTGATCTGCGTTGAAAAGATCGCCGGCGTTGAGGGCGTGCATCCGCTGGACACCTCGAACGTGCCTGGCTGCACCTATTGCTCGCCCCAGGTCGCCAGCGTCGGCCTGACCGAGGCCAAGGCCAAGGCGGCTGGGCACGAGGTCAAGGTTGGCCGGTTCCCCTACATCGGCAATGGCAAGGCAATTGCGCTGGGTGAGCCGGAAGGGCTGATCAAGACCGTGTTCGATGCCAAGACCGGCGAACTGCTGGGCGCGCATATGATCGGGGCGGAGGTCACGGAATTGATCCAGGGCTACGGCATCGCCAAGACGCTGGAGACGACGGAGCAGGAGCTGATGCACACCATCTTCCCGCACCCGACGCTCAGCGAAACCATGCATGAAAGCGTGCTCGACGCCTACGGCCGTGTCATCCACATATAGGCAACGACACGGCCCATGGCGCTGACATTTCAGCAGCGGCTGAGGCGCTGGTGGCATTGGGCGTTGCTGGTAATCACCGGCGGCGGCGCAATCGTCGCCTTTCGTCTGGCGTATACCTTTTGGGAAACGGCGGGCGAAGAGGAATCGGGCGCGATTTGGTACGTCGCCGGCGCGATCGTGATCGCGGGCGGTCTGTACCTGCTGTGGCAGGCTTGGCTGTGCGTTCGCCGTTTGAGGGCACGGCCATGAGCCCGCGCGACCGATTGCCACGATGCGCCTTGGTGAACAGCCTCGCGCGACCTAAATTGCTCATAAGCAGTCCTTGAAGAGCTGACGGACCCATGCCCATCGCCCCCGACCGGGTGCGCCACCCGGAAAAAGCGCACCGCACCGACAACCCAATCCAGCGCAAGCCGCCTTGGATCAGGGTCAGGGCGCCGGTGTCGAAGGAATATCACGACACGCGCGGACTGATGCGCCGGCTGCGGTTGAACACGGTCTGCGAAGAGGCGGCCTGCCCGAATATCGGCGAATGCTGGTCGAAGGGGCATGCAACGGTGATGATCCTGGGCGCCGTCTGCACCCGGGCCTGCGCGTTTTGCAACGTGGCCACGGGCCGGCCGGATACGTTGGACCCGCATGAGCCGCGGCACGTCGCCGAGGCCTGCGGCGCGCTTGGTTTGAACCATATCGTGGTGACATCGGTCGATCGGGACGATCTGGACGATGGCGGGGCCGACCATTTTGCCGAGACCATCCGCGAAATCCGCCAGGCTTCGCCAGACACGACGATCGAAATTCTAACACCCGACTTTAAAGGTAAGTCCGGAGCCGTTGAAATCGTTAGCGATGCCAGGCCGGATGTCTTCAACCATAATCTTGAGACCGTGCCGCGCCTCTACCCGTCGATCCGGCCGGGGGCGCGCTATTTCACCTCGCTCAGCCTGTTGGCGCGGGCCAAGGAGTTGGACCCATCGGTGTTCACCAAGTCCGGCTTGATGGTCGGTCTCGGCGAGACGGCGGAGGAGGTCTATCAGGTGATGGACGATCTGCGCTCCGCAGAGGTCGATTTTTTGACCATCGGCCAGTATTTGCAGCCGACGCCGAAGCACGCCGCCGTCGACCGCTTCGTGCCGCCGGACGAGTTCCAGACTTACGAGAAGGTGGCGCGCGGCAAGGGTTTCCTGATGGTCTCGGCATCGCCGTTGACCCGCTCATCCTATCTGGCTGGTGACGATTTCGAGCGCCTACGCGCGGCGCGGGAGGCTCATCTGGCTGGATTGAGCAGCTTGAATCTGGTCGCGCTGGCCGCCGAGACCGCCTGATGCCGTCGCATCAAGAACAACGGCTGCTGCCCTACACGCCGGAACAGATGTTCAATCTGGTCGCCGACGTGGAGAAGTATCCTTCGTTCCTGCCCTGGTGCATCGCCAGCCGCGTGACGGAACGCCGGGACGATCTGCTGGTCGCCGATCTGGTCATCGGCTTCAAGATGGTCCGCGAGCGGTTCACCAGCCGGGTGACACTGGACAGGCCGAATCTGATCGATGTCGAGTACGTCAAAGGCCCGTTGAAGCATCTGGAGAACACCTGGCGCTTCGAGCCGGCCGAAAGCGGGTGCCAGATCCACTTCTCGGTGGATTTCGAGTTCCGCTCAAAGGTGCTGCAAAAGCTGATCGGCGGCCTGTTCCATCACGCCTACATGCGCATGGTCGGCGCCTTTGAGACACGGGCCCACGCCCTTTACCGGGACGGCAAGCTTCAAGCCGCGCCGCTTCGCGCCGACAGCGTTCCCGGGCGCTGAGCCGCTTCCGTCAGCCGTTCCAGCGCCTCCAAGACCGTGGCCGCGCGCACCTCGGACCGTTCCCCGGGGAACAGGTGGCAACTTGCGTCCGTCTGGATCTCGCGCCCGGCAATGCCGAGATAGACCAGGCCCACGGCCTTGTCTGGTGTTTCGCCCCCGGGTCCGGCAATGCCTGTTGCCGAAATCGCGATGTCGACACCGGCATGCATCAACGCGCCTTCCGCCATCGCGCGCGCGACCTCGTCCGAAACTGCGCCTTTTGCCGCCAGCAGATCCGGCGAGACGCCCAGCATCTCCGCCTTCGCGTGGTTGGAGTAGGTGACGTAGGCACGGTCCAAAATATCCGACGAGCCGGGGATCTCGGTCAGCCAGCCGCTGATCAGGCCGCCGGTGCAGCTTTCCGCCGTAGCCAGATGCCAGCCCCGCTGACGCAACGCGTCCAGGCAATCGATCGCGGCCCGTCTCAGGATCGCTGGTCTCAAAGCTTCAGCTCCATAATTGCCCAATCAGCCACAGACAGACGAGCGCGACGCCACCGGCGGCGATGTCGTCGATCATGACGCCGAACGCACCGTCTATCTCGCGGTCCATCCAAGAGATCGGCCATGGCTTGGCGATGTCAATCAGGCGGAAGAGCGCAAAGCCGATGAGATAAAGCCACGGATTGAGGCCTGCCACGGTGAGGGTCAGCCATTGGCCTGCGACCTCGTCGATGACGATGACGCTGGAATCCTTCTCGCCGCTCTTGCCGACCACATGGGCGGCCCAAATACCGGTGCCAAAGGCGATCGCGGCGGCCGCGAGCAGGCCCCAAGGGCCAAGCCACAGCATGAGCAGATAGGCGAGGGGCACAGCCACCGCCGACCCCCAGGTGCCCGACCCGGCACGGACCAGACCAACTCCTCCGGCCGTTGCCAGCAACGTAGCCGGATGCCAGAAGCCGACGCCCTTCGGCAGATCGCGGAACAAGGCCATCAGCCGAGGGAGGTGATCGTCGCGGCCGCTTGGGCCGCAATACCTTCGCCGCGCCCGGTGAAGCCCAGCCGCTCGCTGGTCGTTGCCTTGACGCTGATGCGGTCGGCCTCAATGCCCAAGAGCTCTTCGAGGCGGCCGACCATGGCGGCGCGGTGCGGGCCAATTTTCGGCGTTTCGCAGATCAGCGTGATGTCGACATGGCTGATCGTAAAGCCACGCTCCAAAACGCGGTCGCGGGCGAAGGTCACGAACTGATCCGATGCCGCGCCCTTCCATTTGGGATCGCTGGGGGGAAAGTGGCTGCCAATATCGCCGAGCGCGATTGCTCCCAACAGCGCGTCGGTCAGGGCGTGCAGCCCGACATCGGCGTCCGAATGGCCGATCAGCCCGCCGCCATGGGCGATGCGCACGCCGCACAGAACCAGATGGTCTCCCGGCCCCAGGCGATGAACGTCAAAGCCCGACCCGACCCGCGTTTCGCCGCCGCCCATCAGCCGCGCCATACGTTGCAAATCCTCCGCCCGGGTGATCTTCAGATTGTCGGCGTTACCCTCGACCAGCTCGACCGTCAAGCCATGCTCAACCGCCAACGCCGCATCGTCCGTGAAGGTCTGCATGGCGGCACGATACGCCTGCAAGAGGGCAGGGAAGCGAAAGCCCTGCGGCGTCTGCGCGCCGTAAAGATGGCCGCGGTCGACTGTTTGCAACGGTCCGTCGTCGGCATCGCGCTTGATGGTTTCAACCAAGGGCATCGACGCGATCGCGCCATCGACGGTTTCCAGCGCGTCGATCACACGATCGATGGCGGCTGGCGACGGGTTGGGGCGCACGCCGTCATGCACGAGCACCAGATCCGGCGGCTCGGCGGCCAGTGCCTCCAGCCCCAGCGCGACACTGTCCTGGCGCGTGTCGGCCCCGACGATGACCTCGACGGGATGGCCCGCTGCCAGTTCTCGGGCCCGATCGACATGTCCCGGCCCGACCACCAGCACGCCGCGCTGGACACGGTCGTGGCCCAGCATGCGATCGAGCGTCCAGGCGAGCACCGGCCGGCCCAACAACGGGTGATACTGCTTGGGCAGCGTATCGCCGAACCGGCTGCCATGGCCGGCGGCCACAATGATTGCGGCGATGTCGGGTGGATTGGCCCCATTTTGGGACATGTGAGGACCATCATTGGCTAGCCTAATTGCGCGCGACCCTAGGCGGGTCGGCAATTCGTGGCAATGACGCTGGCAAAATGCTGCGCAAGCCTATTGAGTTTGCTGCGAATTGCGCTAGTTTGCCCAAATACTGCGCACACTTGGGCATTGCACAAAATGTGGGCATCGATATTGGCCCCGTTCAATTGAGTACACCGGTAATCCTGGCGCCGATGTCTGGCATCACGGATCGACCGTTTCGCTCGCTGGTCAAGCGGCTGGGCGCGGGGCTGGTGGTGTCGGAGATGATCGCCAGCCGAGAGATGTTGCGCGCGGCCAAGCACATGCAGCGCGCATCGACCGACTGCGCCGAGGAATACCCGATGTCGGTGCAATTGGCGGGGCACGACCCGGCGATCATGGCGGATGCAGCGCGCATGAACGTCGATCGCGGGGCCGCCATCATCGACATCAATTTCGGCTGTCCGGCAAAGCAGGTGACCTCGAAGCTCTGCGGTTCGGCCCTGATGCGCGACGAAGAACTGGCGACGCGGATCATGGCGGCGGTGGTCGACGCGGTCGATGTGCCTGTGACCGTGAAGATGCGCATGGGCTGGGATCATGATGATCTGAACGCGCCCCGGCTGGCGAAGCGCGCGGAGCAGGTAGGCGTTCGGATGGTGACCGTCCATGGCCGCACGCGGATGCAGAAATACACCGGCACGGCGGACTGGCGGTTCATCCGATCTGTCAAGGAGGCGGTGTCGATCCCCGTTATTGCCAATGGCGATATCGTGACATTGGACGACATCGACCGTTGCCTGGCCGACTGCGGCGCGGACGGGATCATGATCGGACGCGGAGCTCAAGGGTGCCCTTGGTTCATCGCGCAAGCCATCGACCATTGCGCCGGCAGGCCCGTGCGGCCGCCGCCATCGCTGGCGGAGCAGGGGCGGCTGATCCGGGATCACTATGTCGACATGCTCGGCCATTACGGCGAACGGCGTGGCCTGCGCAACGCACGCAAGCATTTGTGCTGGTACGCTAAGGGCTTGCGTGATGCGGCCGGTTTCCGGCGGGCGGTCAATACCGAAGACGATCCGGATCGAGTCCTGGCGTTGATCGACCGTTTCTTTGGTAGTGGCCCGGGTGCGGAGGCCGCGACGCCGCGGTTGGCGGCCTGATGGTCGGCTCGGCAACTGGCGCCCTGCGGCGTTTGCGGCGCAACGCCTCGCTCGACCCGTCGGCCATCCTGAACGCCCTGCCGTTCCCGCTCTTGATCGTCGACAGCGACTATGCGATCCGCTTCGTCAACATCGAGGCGCAGCAGTTTTTCGATGCCAGCGACAGCGCCATGATCGGCCGCGAACTGACGACCCTGCTGCCGGCCGACAGTCCTGTCTTCCAACTGATCGACATGGTTCTGGCCCGCAGCGCCAGCCTTTCGGACTACGGCGTCGACCTTGAGAGCCCCCGCATCGGGCGACATGTGGTGACCCTGACGGCCGCGCCCTTCGGCGACGGCAACGATCGCGTGGTCCTGTCGTTCCACCTAATCTCGATGGCCCGCCATATTGAACACCAGCTGACCCATCGCGGCGCGGCGCGGTCAGTCTCGGCCATGGCGTCGATGCTGGCCCATGAAGTGAAGAACCCGCTGTCGGGCATACGCGGGGCGGCGCAATTGCTGGAACAGACGGCGGCCGATCAGGACCGGGAGTTGACGCGGCTGATCTGCGACGAGGCCGATCGCATCGTCTCCATGGTCAACCGCATGGAGGTTTTTACCGACGATGCGGTGCCGGAACGTGCGGCCGTCAACATCCACACCGTTCTCGATCGGGTCCGCAAGCTGGCGCAGAACGGCTTTGCCCGCCCCATCCGTTTTGTCGAGCGGTACGATCCGTCGCTGCCGCCGGTGCTGGCCAACCATGATCAACTGGTCCAGGTCTTTTTGAACCTGGTGAAGAACGCCGCCGAGGCAGCGCCCGGCGAGGGCGGTGAGATCGTCTTGACCACCAGCTATCAGCGTGGCGTGTCCATAGCGTTGCCGGGCACCGGCGCGCGGGTCCACCTGCCGATCGCCGTGACGGTCGCGGACAATGGCGAAGGCGTCGCGGAGGAACTGCGCGACCATCTCTTCGATCCGTTCGTCACCACCAAGCAAAACGGCTCGGGCTTGGGCCTTGCCCTGGTGGCCAAGATCGTCGGCGATCATGGCGGTTTTGTCGGCTTCGAGGAACGGCCGCACGGCACCGCCTTTAAGGTTTCATTGCCGATGGCGTCGGAACTGCCGGCGCAAAACCACTTCCGCGAGGGGGCTTAGACGGTGGCAGCCCCGTCGACCATCCTCGTCGCCGACGATGACCGGGCGATCCGCACGGTGCTGTCACAGGCCCTGGGCCGGCTTGGCTATGACGTGCGTACGACAGGCACGGCCGCGTCGCTGTGGAGCTGGCTGGAGCAAGGGCAGGGGGACCTGGTCATCACCGACGTGGTGATGCCGGACGAAAACGGCCTCGACATGCTGCCGCGCATCAAGCGGGCCCGGCCGGATCTGCGCGTCGTGGTCATGTCGGCACAAAACACCTTGCTGACTGCCGTGAAGGCGACGGAGCGCGGGGCGTTCGAGTACCTGCCGAAGCCGTTCGACCTGAAAGAGCTGATCAATGTGGTCGAGCGGGCGCTGACCACGCCCAGGACCGCTGATGGCGGGGCAGCGCCCAACGACATGGAGGGCGACGAGCGATTGCCGCTGATCGGTCGGTCCCCCGCCATGCAGGAAATCTATCGGATCATGGCCCGGCTGATGGCCACGGATCTGACGGTCATGATCGCCGGCGAAAGCGGCACCGGCAAAGAACTGGTCGCGCGCGCCTTGCACGATTACGGCAAGCGACGTGCTGGCCCGTTCGTTGCGATCAACATGGCGGCGATCCCGCGCG
>JBCBSH010000167.1:0-10452 GCA_039819285.1 Pseudomonadota bacterium | reverse complement strand
GCACGCGCGTGACCGTGGCCGTCGAAACCCCGGCAAGCCGCGCCACGTCCTTCAAGCTGGCCGCTTTCTGCATTCAGCCTCTCGCTTCCTCGGCCTACCAACCCTAACCCGCGGTCGGGGGCAGGGCCTGGCCGACAGACACTAGCCCGCTGCGGGACCACGTAACATCACTAAGGCTCGATCGGGCCCAGGCCAAGCTTGCTGGCCAGGGCGTGAATTGCCATGTTTAGCGCCCAACACTTGGTTTTGCCCCCATGCACATTCGCACCCTGATCAGCCGACTCGTCATCGTCATTGCCCTGGTTTCGCCCGTCGCCTCGGCGCAGGACGTTCGGGTGCCCAGTTCACCCGCCGAGATCCAGCTTTCCTTCGCGCCGTTGGTGCGCGCCGTGGCACCGGCGGTCGTTAACATCATCTCGTCACGCACCGTGCTGGAACGGGAGCCGGGCCCCCTGTTCAACGACCCGTTCTTCGAGCGCTTCTTTGGCGAGCAGTTTCAAAGGCCGGGCCTGTTGCGGGAGCAGACGCGATCCTCTCTGGGGTCCGGCGTCATCGTCCGGCCCAACGGCCTCATCGTCACCAACGCCCACGTCATACGGGACGCCGACGAAATCACGGTCGTGTTGTCCGATCTCAGCGAGTACCAGGCCGATATCGTGGTCGCCGACCCGCAGACCGATTTGGCCCTGCTGCAGATCCAGGGCATGACGGACCGCAGCCTGCTCTATCTGGAAATGTCGGACAGTGATGATCTCGAGGTTGGCGATCTGGTGCTGGCCATCGGCAACCCGTTCGGCGTCGGCCAGACCGTCACCAGCGGCATCGTCTCGGCCCAGGCCCGCACGGGGGTCGGCGTCTCGGATTTCAGCTTTTTCATTCAGACCGACGCGGCCATCAACCCGGGCAATTCCGGTGGCGCGCTTGTTGCCATGGACGGCACGCTCGTCGGGATAAACACGGCGATCTTCAGCCGCGATCAAGGCTCGCACGGCATCAGCTTCGCGATCCCCAGCATCATGGTCCGTGCGCTGATCGCCTCGGTGGATCGCGGCATGCCGCTGGCACGGCCCTGGCTGGGTGCGCAGGGCCGCACGGTCGATCCTGATCTGGCGCAAAGGTTGACGCTGCCGCGTCCGGCTGGCGTCTTGATCACCGGCGTGTCGCCGGGCAGCCCCGCCGCCCGCGCTGGCATCCAAACCGGCGACGTCATTCTCTGGGTCAATGGGCGCAGCGTCGACAACATCGACGCGATGCGGTTCCGCGTGGCGTCGCTCTTGTTCGATGAAATGGCCCAAGTGTCGATCTGGCGCGCCGGCACGACCATCCTGCTCGACCTGCCGGTCGAACCCCCGCCGGAGGTACCGCCGCGCGAGCTGACAGATATTACCGGGACGAACCCGTTTTCCGGCGCGCAGGTTGCCAATCTGTCGCCGGCGCTGATGGCGGAAGTCGGCTATCATGGCGATACTGAAACGGGCGTCGTGGTGCTGCGGGTTGCTGACCGCAGCTTGGCGGATCGTTTCGGCCTGTTGCCGATGGACGTCATTCAGTCGGTCAACGCGGTCTCGGTGACCGACGTTGCGACGCTGATGCGCCTGGTCCGCAACGCTCCGCCGCCATGGAACGTGGCGATCCGGCGCGGCGATCGCACGATCAGAGCGGTCATCGGTGGCGGCTAAGGGCAAGCCGACGGCTGGACCCGAACCCGCCAGCCTGTTCGAAAGCGCAGCCCCCCGGCCGCTGGCGGATCGCCTGCGGCCGGCGTCGTTGGCGGAGGTCGTCGGTCAGGATCATCTCCTCAACTCTGACCAGCCCATCGGCCGGATGGTCTCGGCGGGCCGGCTTGCCTCGATGATCCTGTGGGGTCCGCCCGGCTGCGGCAAGACCACGATCGCACGCCTGCTGGCCGAAACGACCGACCTTGCGTTCATACCGCTGTCCGCCATCTTCTCCGGCGTCGCTGAGCTGCGAAAGGTCTTCGAAGAAGCCCGCGGGCGTCGCGCCGGAGGGCGCGGGACCTTGCTGTTCGTCGACGAGATCCATCGCTTCAACCGGTCACAGCAGGATGCCTTTCTGCCGGTCGTGGAGGACGGCACGATCACCCTGATCGGCGCCACGACCGAAAACCCGTCCTTTGAGCTGAACCCCGCGCTGCTGTCGCGCTGTCAGGTCCTGGTTTTGCGCCGACTGGACGAACCGGCGCTGGAACAGCTTGTTGCCCGGGCCGAACAGGCCGAGGGCAGGGAACTGCCGCTGACCCGCGACGCCCGGCAGGCCCTGACCGCCCTGGCCGATGGCGACGGCCGCTATGTACTGAACCTGTGTGAAGAACTGTTCGCGCTGAAGCCGGACGAACCGATGGACACAAACGCGCTCGTGGCTGCTGTTCAGCGGCGTGTGCCGGTTTACGACAAGGCCCAGGAGAGCCACTACAACCTGATCAGTGCCCTGCACAAAAGCTTGCGCGGCTCCGATACCGACGCCGCGCTCTACTGGCTGGCCCGCATGCTGGCCGGCGGAGAAGACCCGCTTTATGTCGCGCGCCGGATCACCCGGTTCGCGGTCGAAGATATCGGCCTTGCGGATCCCCAGGCGGTGCACCAGGCGCTTGCGGCGTGGGATGTCTACGAACGGCTCGGATCGCCGGAGGGCGAGTTGGCTATTGCCCAGGCCGTGATCTATCTGGCAACGGCGCCGAAATCCAACGCCGCTTACGGTGCCTACGGCGCGGCCATGAAGGCCGCCAGGGAACATGGCAGCCTGATGCCGCCGATGCATATCGTCAACGCGCCCACGCGCCTGATGAAGCAGCTTGGCTACGGCAAGGGTTATCACTATGACCATGACGCGCCCGACGCCTTTTCGGGCCAGAACTACTTTCCCGAGGGCATGGAACGCCGCGCCTTCTACCAGCCGGTCGATCGGGGCTTCGAACGTGAGATCCGCAAACGTCTCGACTATTGGCAGCGGCTGCGCGAACAGCGCGATGAGGACGGCGCGAGCAGCGAGTGATGGCACCATGCTGAACTTTGAGACCTTCGAACGCAGCCGGCGCCCGAACAGCTATCTGATGGCGCCAGAGGGGCTCTGCCAAAACGCCAAGCCCGATAAGACCAGCCCAACCTATCCGACGTCGCCTGAGCGGCTGTTGGCGGCATATCGCAGGCTCTTTGGGATGCTGCCGAGGTTCGAAACGACGGAACTGTCCGATGACGGCCGCGCCCTCGAGGCCGTCCAACGATCGCGTTTGTTCAAGTTTCCCGATCTCATCAGCCTGCGGGTGTTCGATGCCGGCGAGGGGCTTGCCGCACCGGCGATCTACAGCCGTGCGCGCTACGGCCGTTCGGACTTCGGCGTCAACCGGGCCCGGGTGATCTCCTGGATCGGCGGTGTGGCTGTTTCGCTGGCCGAACTCAACCGCGAGGCCTGATCGCGTGCAGCCCTCGCTTCTCATCGCCATTGCCGCCGGCGGAGCGGTCGGTGCCCTGGGTCGCTACCTGGTGGTATCGGCCGTTGGTCATTGGATGGGCCAGAGCTTTCCGTGGGGCACGCTTGCCGTGAATGTGCTCGGTTCCGTCGCCATGGGGGTCCTCGTCGAGGTCACGGCGGACGTTTGGTCGCCAAGTCCGGAGGTTCGCGCCCTGCTGGTTGTGGGCGTGTTGGGCGCGTTTACCACCTTCTCTACGTTCTCGCTCGATGTCGTCATACTGATCGATCGAGGCGAACTCTTGCCGGCACTCGCCTACATCCTCGCTTCCGTCGTCGTTTGCGTGGCGGGCCTTTACGCCGGCATGCACGGCATGAGAGCGATCCTGGCATGAGCGGTGTGACCCAGCATACCGTGACCTCGGACGAGGCCGAGGTCCGCCTCGACCGCTGGTTCAAGCAGCATTTCCCGGCCCTCGGCCATGGCCGCCTGGCGAAGCTGTTGCGCACCGGCCAGATCCGCGTCGACGGCGCCCGGGTCAAGACCGGGACGAGGCTGGCGGTAGGCCAAACGGTGCGCGTCCCGCCCTTGCGGCCGGAGGAACTTGAGCGGACGGCGCCGTCGCCAAGGCCGGTTTCGTCCGCCGACCGGGATGCCATCCGGGGCATGGTGATCCATGAGGACGACGCGGTGATCGCTCTGAACAAGCCCGCCGGCCTGGCGGTTCAAGGCGGGGAGGGGGTCGCGCGCCATGTCGATGCCATGCTCGATGCGCTGGCCAGACGAGGGCAGAGGCCGCGCCTGGTGCATCGGCTCGACAAGGATACCAGCGGGGTCCTGATCCTGGGCCAGACGGCGCCGGCGGCCCGGGCGCTGTCGGCCGCCTTTCGGTCCAAGCGCGCGCGAAAGCGCTATGACGCCGTCGTGGTCGGCGTGCCGGAGATCGACCATGGCCGTATCGATGCCGCCCTCGTCAAGGGCACGCACGGCAAGGGCCGCATCGCCGACCGGGATGATGCCGAGGCGGCGAAGAGCGCCGTGACGCTCTACCAGACGGTGGACAGGGCCGGCGCGCGGGCCGCCTGGCTTGCGCTCTGGCCCTTGACCGGCCGAACCCATCAGCTGCGCGTGCATTGCCAGGCCATCGGCACGCCGATCCTCGGCGACGGCAAGTATGGCGGCCGGGGCGCCTTCTTGACGGGGGCAGAGGTCGCCAAGCAGCTCCATCTGCACGCCAGGCGCCTGACCCTGCCACATCCCGACGGCGGCGAACTGGACATCATGGCGCCGTTGGCACCCCACATGGCGGCCACATTCGCCTATTTCGGCTTCGATGCCGACGCGCCCGTCAGCACGCCTGAGATTTAGCAGCATGACCCGCCTCTCCCTTGCCCTGTTCGATTGCGATGGCACCCTGCTGGACGGTCAGCATACGGTGCTGGCGGCCATGCGCGACGCGTGGGACGACCACGGGCTCGGGCGGCCGGACGACGATCGGGTGCGCGGTATGATCGGCCTGACGCTGCATGACGGTATCGGCCGCATCTTGCCGGAGCGTACGGAGGCCGATCCGATGGATGTCGCGGCCAGCTATAAGCGCGCCTATCGCGTCCATCGCGAACAGCGCGGTGCCGTCGACCCCGCTTATCCGGGCATGGCGGCGTGCTTGGATCGTCTGGAGGCCGCGGGGGTCCTGCTGGGTGTGGCCACGGGCAAGTCGCTGCGCGGTTTGAACTCGGCGCTCGCCGCCCATGGCTGGGGTGATCGTTTCGTTACCTTACAGACCCCCGATCATGGTCCCGGCAAACCCAATCCCGCCATGGTGCATCGCGCCCTGGCCGAGACGGGCGTCGAGGCCGACCGGACGATCATGATCGGCGATACCAGCTTCGACATGGAGATGGCGGTGGCGGCTGGCGTGGGCGCGATCGGTGTGGCTTGGGGCTATCACCCGGTCGAGGCGCTGAACGCGGCGGGTGCGGAGCGCATCGTCGATGACGCCGAGGTCTTGACCGACCTGCTGCTGGAACGGTTGGCCGGCTCGTGAAGCGGTTCTACGACTCGACCTCCGCACGCGTGACCGATGATGGTGTCGTGGTGCACCTGGACGACCGTCCGGTGCGCACCCCCGGCAAACGGCTGCTAACCGTACCGACCCAGGATCTCGGCGAGGCGATCGCGGCCGAATGGGCCGCCCAGGGCGACGAAATCGCGCCTGCAAGCATGCCGCTGACGGAACTCGCCAGCACCGCCCTGGATCATGTTGGCCCAAATCGTACCGCGATTGTCGAGGCCACCGCCGCCTACGGGCGCACTGACTTGCTGTGTTATCGCGCCGATCAGCCAGAGGCGCTTGTCGATCGGCAGACGGAGGCTTGGGAACCACCGCTGGAATGGTTCAAGGATCGCCACGGCGTGTCGTTGGCGACGACCGTCGGCATTGTGCACCTCGCTCAAGCGCCCGAAGCCATCGCGGCCATGGACCAGATTGTAGCTGATCACGACGATTGGCGTCTGGCCGCACTCAGCCTGGTGACGGCGCGCCTCGGTTCGCTGGTCCTAGCGCTCGGCCTGGTTGACGGCCGGTTCGACCCCGCCGAGGCGATGGCGCTGGCCCATCTCGATGAAGACTTCCAGATTGAGCGCTGGGGAGAGGACGATGAGGCGATGGCGCGGCGGGCGAGCATCGCCGCCGAGGTCGCCTCGGCGCGCCACCTGATCGACCTGCTGAAAACCTAGGCGATCCGCCCAAGTTCGGGCAGTCTAGCCGTCATCATTGCGTAACGAACGGTCGGGGCCATGCGCGAGATTCTTGAGCAGTTGGAGAAGAAGCGAGCGGCCGCCCGGCTCGGCGGTGGCGAGAAGCGGATCAAGGCGCAGCACGCCAAGGGTAAACTGACGGCGCGGGAGCGCATCTGGCTCTTGCTCGACGAGGACTCGTTCGAGGAATGGGACATGTTCGTCGAACATCGCTCCGGCGATTTCGGCATGGCGGACCAAAAGATCCCCGGCGATGGCGTCATCACCGGCTATGGCACCATCAATGGCCGGCTGGTCTTCGTGTTCAGCCAGGACTTCACCGTCTTCGGCGGCTCGCTGAGCGAGGCCCATGCGGAGAAAATCTGCAAGATCATGGACCAGGCCATGAAGGTCGGCGCGCCCGTCATCGGCCTGAACGACAGCGGCGGTGCCCGCATTCAGGAAGGCGTGGCCTCGCTCGGCGGTTACGCGGACGTCTTCCAGCGCAATGTCATGGCCTCAGGGGTCGTCCCGCAGATCTCGCTGATCATGGGGCCGTGCGCCGGTGGGGCGGTCTATTCGCCCGCGATGACTGACTTCATCTTCATGGTCGAGGACAGTTCCTACATGTTCGTCACGGGACCTGACGTGGTCAAAACCGTGACCCATGAGGTGGTGACGGCCGAGGAACTGGGTGGCGCCATCACCCACACGGCCAAGTCCGGTGTCGCCGACCTGTCCTTCGAGAACGATCTGGAAGCGTTGCTGCAGCTCAGGCGCTTCGTCGACTTCCTGCCCCTGTCGAACCGCGAACGGGCACCGGAACGAGCCACCGACGATCCGATCGACCGCGTCGAGGCCGGCCTGGACACGCTCGTGCCCGATAATCCCAACAAGCCCTACGATATGAAGGAGTTGATCGGGAAGCTGGTCGACGAGGGCGACTTCTTTGAGCTGCAGCCCAAATTCGCCGCCAACATCATCACCGGTTTCGGCCGCATGGCAGGCGAGACTGTCGGGTTCGTCGCCAACCAGCCGATGGTGCTGGCCGGCTGTCTCGACATCGACAGTTCGCGCAAGGCCGCGCGCTTCGTCCGGTTTTGCGACGCGTTCAACATCCCGATCGTCACCCTGGTCGATGTGCCCGGTTTCCTGCCGGGCACGGGCCAGGAATATGGTGGCATCATCAAGCACGGGGCGAAACTGCTGTTCGCCTATGCCGAGGCGACGGTGCCCAAGGTCACGCTGATCACGCGCAAAGCCTATGGCGGTGCCTATGACGTCATGGCCTCAAAGCATCTGCGCGGCGATGTGAACTATGCCTGGCCGCGCGCGGAGATCGCCGTGATGGGGCCGAAGGGAGCGGTTGAGATTATCTTCCGGGGCGATCTGGGCGATACGGAAAAGATCGAAAGGCGCACGGACGAATACCGGGAGAAGTTCGCCAACCCTTTCATCGCCGCCAGTCGTGGTTATATCGATGAGATCATCTTGCCGCGCAACAGCCGCCGACGGTTGTGCCGGTCGCTGGCGATGTTGCGCAACAAGCAGTTGGAGAACCCCTGGAAGAAGCACGACAACATTCCGCTGTAATGGCCTCTGTAATGGACGAATATCGCGAAGAGACAATACGGGAGGAGTTGTTGGCCAGACGTCAGGAACTGACGGAGCTGGCAAAATCCGCGTCCGATGTCCGCGATCCGGTCGAGTTGGACCAGACGACCCAGGGCCGGCTGTCGCGCATGGATGCCATGCAGGTTCAAGCCATGGCGCAGGAGACCGAGCGCCGGCGCCAGGTGGAAATCCAGCGCATCGACGCGGCCCTGCAACGGCTGAAGGACGGAGAATACGGCTACTGCGTCGCCTGCGGGGAAGACATTGAGCCGAAGCGCCTGGCCCACGATCCCGCCGTTCCCAATTGCCTTCGTTGCGCCGCCAGCGCCTGAGGGCTTGCGCGGCGAGCAGGGTCTTTCTTCCGTCACATCTTGCGCCTAACCGGTCGACCCGGCTGCGAAATCGGAGTGAACCTGTCGTGAGACGTTTGTCCCTTGTGGTTTTGATCAGCCTGATTGTCGGCTTCGGCGTGGCCGCCTGCGACAGCCGAGATGGCGGCGGTTTCTATGTCGAGGGCACGGGCGGTGTAAACGTCGGCAACTGAGCGCGGCTGCGCCGACCCTTCACCGGTTTGGTGACGATCGTGTATATCTGGCCTCCAAAGAAGTCTTCAGGGGGCGCTGGTGTCACTGTTCCAATCCATCCTGATCGCCAATCGGGGCGAGATCGCCTGTCGCGTGATCAAGACCGCCAGCCGTCTGGGAATCCGGCCGGTTGCGGTTTATTCCGAGGCAGACGCAGAGGCCCTGCATGTTCGCATGGCGCTGGAGGCGGGGGGTGAGGCGGTTCTGATCGGGCCGGCGCCGTCGGCCCAGTCCTATCTGCAGATCGACCGGATCGTCGAGGCCTGTCGGCAAACGGGCGCCGAAGCTGTTCATCCCGGCTATGGCTTCTTGTCGGAGAACCGTCAGTTCGCCGAGGCGCTGGCGGAGGCGGGCATCGTCTTCATCGGGCCAGGACCGGCCGCGATCGGCGCCATGGGCGACAAGATCGAATCCAAAAAACTGGCGGAAAAGGCGGGCGTCAACTCGGTGCCCGGTCACTTGGAGCCGCTGAAGGACATCGCCGAGGCGCGCAAGGTCGCCAGGGGAATCGGCTATCCGGTGATGTTGAAGGCCTCGGCCGGCGGCGGCGGCAAAGGCATGCGCATCGCACGCACCGACGACGAGGTGGCTGAAGGCTTCACCTCCGCGACCAACGAGGCACGGTCCAGTTTCGGCGATGAGCGGGTCTTTGCCGAGAAGTTCATCGAACAGCCGCGCCACATTGAGATTCAGGTGCTGGCCGATGGCCACGGCAACGTCGTCTATCTGGGCGAGCGCGAATGCTCGATCCAACGGCGCCATCAAAAGGTCATCGAGGAGGCGCCGTCGCCGTTTCTCGACCCCGAGACCCGGCAGGCCATGGGCGAACAGGCGGTCGCGCTTGCAAAGGCCGTGGACTACCGCTCGGCCGGGACGGTGGAGTTCATCGTCGACGCCGATCGCAACTTCTACTTCCTGGAGATGAACACGAGGCTGCAGGTCGAACACCCGGTGACTGAGGCGATCACCGGGCTCGACCTCGTCGAATGGATGATCCGCATCGCGGCCGGCGAGGCGCTCGATTTCGGTCAAGACGACGTGTCGCTGACCGGTTGGTCTATGGAGGCCAGGGTCTACGCCGAGGACCCCGCACGCGGCTTTCTGCCGTCAACCGGCCGGCTGGTGCGCTATCGCCCGCCAGAGGAAAAGGACGGGGTGCGCGTCGATACCGGGGTCGAGGAAGGCGGCGAGATTTCCATGTTCTACGACCCCATGATCGCCAAGATCATATCCAGCGGCGCCGACCGGGCGGCCGCGATCCGATCGCTGCAGCATGCCCTGGACGGCTGCCTGATCACCGGCTTGCGGCACAATCTGGGCTTTGTTTCGGCGGTGCTGGGCCACCAGCGCTTCGTGGACGGCGACCTCAGCACCAATTTCCTGGCCGAGGAGTTCGGCGCCAGTTTCTCGGGCCTCGAGCCCGATCCGGCAACGCGAGATCGGCTCTTTTCGGTCGCCGCGGCTCTGCACGTCCAGCGCCGCGCGCGCGATCGCGGGCTGCATGGGGATGCGGCGTTGGCGCCAACACGCTGGATGGTCCGGCACGAGCGTACCAATCATCTTGTCAACGTCACGCTCACCGATGCCGGCGCCGACATCGTCATCGGAAACCAGGAGATACCGGTCCAGCATCATTGGCGCATTGGTGACCGGGTTTTCGACGGCCAAGTCTGCGGCCAGCGCCTGGTGGCGACCTTGTCGATGGACGATACCCATGTTCGTCTGGCCCATGGCGGGGTCGACCTAGAGGTGCAAGTGTTGAGCGAGCGGGCGGCGTCCCTGGCGGACCTGATGCCGGTCAAGCAGCCGCCCGACCTGTCAAAGTTCCTGCTATCGCCGATGCCGGGCTTGCTGGTTTCCCTCTCGGTCGAGGCGGGCGAGAAGGTGGTCGCCGGCCAGCCACTGGCGGTGGTCGAGGCCATGAAGATGGAAAACATCCTGCGGGCCGATCAGCCGGGCGCCGTGGCCACACTGCATGCGGCCCCAGGAGACAGCCTCTCTGTGGACCAAAAAATTATTGAATTCGAATAATATGTCGGATGACTCTGATATATTACATAAAGAACGAACAGCCTGGTTTCGCGAGAC